>JBBQTP010000077.1:0-18586 GCA_038213205.1 Caulobacterales bacterium | reverse complement strand
TTGGAGTTCATCGACGACAGCGCGGCCGTCAGCACCACGAAGTTCATGATCCCCGCCGCGTAGGCGATGCCGGTATGGGCGAAGATGCGGACGAACGGGCTTTCCGCCACCACCTTCGCGCCGGTCTGGGTCCACGGGATGATGCTGACCACGATGGTCAGCGCCAGCAGGTAGAACAGCGCCAGGCGGAAGGCCATGGAGCGCAGGGCGATGGGAATGGTCTTCGTGGGGTCCGGTGTCTCGCCCGATGTCACCGCCACCAGCTCGACGCCGACGAAGGAGAAGATGCCGACGATCACCCCCATCCAGACGCCCTTGAGCCCGTGGGGCATGAACCCGCCCGGCAGGCCGACCAGGTTGTGGAAGCCCACCGCCGGCTGGCCGATCCCGAAGATCGCCGCCCCGCCCAGGATGATGAAGCCCACGATCGCCGTGACCTTGATCATCGCGAACCAGTATTCGAACGTCCCGAAATTCTGCACCGGCCGGGTGTTCACCCAGACCAGGATGGCCGCGAAGCCCACCGACCAGACCCAGACGGGAATGGCCGGAAACCAGTAGGTCATGTAGAGGCCCGCCGCGACCGCCTCCCCGCCGACCGCCACCACCTCGGCCATCCAGTAGGTGTAGCGGGCCACGAAGCCGGCCCAGGGATTGAGATAGACCTCGGCATAGACCCCGAAGGAACCGGCGGCGGGATGCATCACCGCCATCTCCGACAGGCTGAAGATGATGGTCATCGCGGCGAAGGCGGCGATCGCGTAGCTGATCATCACCGCCGGGCCGGCGTAGCCGATGGCGATCCCGCTGCCCATGAACAGGCCCGTACCGATCGAGCCGCCGAGGCCCATCATCACGATCTGCCCGCGGCTCAGGCCCTTGACGAGCCCCGCCTCCCGCCCGGTGATCGAAGCCTCGTCCACGCTATGCCCCCGCTAGTCGGCAAAAGTGTCATGAAGAATCCGCTCCAGCCACTCGGCGTCCAGCCCGTCGAAGGCGGCCGGCTGGTCTGAGTCGACGTCGAACACCGCGATCAGGTGGCCCTGGGCGTCGACCACCGGCACCACGATCTCGCTGACCGAGCGGCTGTCGCAGGCGATGTGGCCGGGAAAGGCGCTCACGTCATCGACCACCTGGGTCTGGCGCGTCCGCGCCGCGGTCCCGCAGACCCCGCGCCCGAAGGCGATGCGCAGGCAGCCCAGCGTGCCCTGGTAGGGCCCGACCACCAGCTCGTCCGGCTTGCCAGGGTCGACCACGTAGAAGCCGGTCCAGAAATATTGCGGGAACGCCGCGGCCAGCATCGACGACACGGTCGCCATCCGCGCGACCAGATTCGGCTCTCCGTCGAGGACCGAGGCGATTTCCTCCGCCACCGCCGCATATCGCTGGGCTTTCTCGGTGGGCAGGACTTTGTCGTTGAACGCTTCGGCCATGCGGCTGTGTCTATCCGCAGCAGGGCGTCTGGACAAATCCTGACGGCACAGCCTTTCTACGCCCCTTCAAGTTTCGGGGAATTTCCATGCGTCTTGCCTTGCTCGTTTCCGCGCTCGCCATCTTGAGCGTAGCCACCCCCCCGTCCTTGGCGTTGGCTCAGATGGCGGAGGGCCCGTCTAAGACCTTCCAGGGTCGCGACATCTTCGGCATCCGCACCGCCGCCGACCCCCAGGTGCGCCCCGACGGCGGCGCCATCGCCTACGTCCGCACCACCCAGGAGATCTCGATCGATAACGGCCGGCCCGCGATCTGGCTGGTCGATGCCAACACCGGCGCGCAGTCGCCCCTGGTGGTCGACGATCTGGCCAATGTCACCCCGCGCTGGTCGCCGGACGGCACGCGGCTGGCCTATGTCTCGGCCGGCGCCTCGGGCGCCCAGCTCTACGTCCGCTGGATCGGCGCGAACCGCTCCGCCAAGGTCGCCACCCTCGACCACGCCCCCAATGACGTCGCCTGGTCGCCGGACGGCAAGACGCTGGCCTTCATCATGTTGGTGGAAGATCAAGGCCACCCGCTCGGCCAGCCGCTCGCCCCGCCGGAGGGCGCCAAGTGGGCCGACCCGCTGAAAGTCATCGATCGGGTGACCTACCGCGCCGACGGGGCCGGCTATCTGAAGAACGGCTATCGTCATCTGTTCGTGGTCTCCGCCGACGGCGGCGCGCCGCGCCAGCTGACCTTCGGCAAATACGACGACGCCGGCCCCATCGACTTCTCCAAGGACGGCAAGCTCGTCTACTTCGCCACCAACCACGACAAGAACTGGGAGCGCGACGCCCAGGAGAGCGAGATCTATTCGGCCGGCGTCGCCGACGGGACGCTCACCCGCCTGACCACCCGCGTCGGTCCGGACATCGCGCCCACGGTCTCGCCGGATGGCGCGAAGATCGCCTACCTCGGCTTCGACGACGCGCGCCACCGCGGCTACGAGAACACTCGCCTCTACGTCATGGACCGCGACGGCAAGAACAGCCGCGTGGTCACCGGCGGCTTCGACAATTCCATCAACGGCCTGGCCTGGGCCGCCGACGGCAAGTCCCTGGTGGTCAGCTACGCCGAGCACGGGATCGGCAAGATCGCCCGCCTCGGCCTGGACGGAAAGCTGGAGACCCTGGCCAGCGGCCTGGTCCCCTCCGATCTCGACCGGCCCTACACCGGTGGCGATTATTCGGTGGGCAAGGCCGGCCTGATCGCCTTCACTCAGGGCAACGGCAATTCACCGGCCGACGTCGCGGTGGTTCGCGCCGGCAAGGTCACGCGCCTGACCCACCTCAACGACGACCTGTTCGCCGGCAAGCAGCTCGGCAAGGTCGAGCCGATGCCGGTCATCTCCGCCTTCGACAAGACGCCGATCGACGCCTGGATCGTCACCCCGCCCAACTTCGAGCCTTCGAAGAAGTACCCGATGATCCTGGAGATTCACGGCGGCCCGTTCTCGGCCTACGGCCCGGTGTTCTCCACCGACGACCAGCAGTACGCCGCCGCCGGCTACGTGGTGGTCTACGCCAACCCGCGCGGCTCAACGTCCTACGGCGAGGCCTTCGCCAACCAGATCGACCGCAACTACCCCAGCCACGACTACGACGACCTGATGAGCGCGGTGGACACCGCCATCGCCAAGGGCTTCGTCGATCCGAACCGCCTCTACGTGACCGGCGGCTCCGGCGGCGGCTGCCTGACCGCCTGGATCGTCGGCAAGACCGATCGCTTCAAGGCCGCGGCCTCCCAGAAGCCGGTGATCAACTGGACCAGCGAGGTCCTGACAACCGATGGCTACAACAACATGGCCGCCTACTGGTTCGGCAAGATGCCGTGGGAAGATCAGGCGGCCTATTGGGCGCGCTCGCCGCTGTCGCTGGTCGGCAATGTGAAGACCCCGACCCTCGTGGTGGTCGGCGACGAGGACCACCGCACCCCGCCCTCCGAGGCCGAGCAGTATTTCGACGCCCTGCAGATCCGCGGCGTGCCCACCGCCCTGATCCGCGTGCCCGGCGCCTCGCACCACGGCCTGGCCGAGCGCCCCAGCCAGTCGGTGGCCAAGGCCCGCGCGATCCTCGCCTGGTTCGACCGCTACAAATGACGCGCGGCCTCCTCGCCGACGCCGACGCGCGGCCGACCTTCACGCGAACGAGGACCGCCCCATGAGCAAGGCCGCGACCGAACCCCTGCCCGCCGCCGAAGAGACGCCCTCTCAGCTCATAGACGCGCGGATCAAGGCGCTGGACGACTGGCGCGGCGAGACGCTGGCCCGGGTCCACAGCCTGATCAAACAGGCCGTCCCCGAGGTGATCGAGGAATGGAAGTGGCGGGGGGTGCCGGTCTGGTCGCACGACGGGATCATCTGCACCGGCGAGACCTACAAGGCCGTGGTGAAGGCGACCTTCGCCAAGGGCGCCGCGCTGGAGGATCCCGCAGGCCTGTTCAACTCGAGCCTGGACGGCAATGTCCGGCGCGCCATCGACTTCCGTGAGGGCGAGGCGATCGATGAGAAGGCGCTGGTCGCGCTCATTCGCGCCGCGGCGGCGCTGAACAGCTCGATGCGCGCCGCCAGGAAAAGAAGCTGAAGCGCTAGGCCACTTCGGCCTGAGCGCCGCCGCCGGGCTTGGCTTGCTGCGGCACGGCCGCGCGGGTCAGCACGTCGAACAGCTCGCTGGCCTGGATCGGCTTGGCCATGTGGCCGTCCATGCCGGCGGCGATGTACTGCTCGACCTGGTGCGACATGGCGTTGGCGGTCAGCGCGATGATCGGGGTGCGCGGGCGGTTCAGGTCCGCCTCGCGATTACGGATCGCGGCGGTGGCGGTCAGCCCGTCCATTACCGGCATCTGCACGTCCATCAGGATCACGTCCCAGTCGCCCGTTTCCCAGGCCTCGACCGCGAGCTGGCCGTTGTCGACTACCACCGGATCGACGCCCATCTGGTGCAGCAGGGTCTTCAGCACCAGCTGGTTGACCGCATTGTCCTCGGCGGCCAGCACCCGCAGCGCGATCTCCGGTGTTTCAGTCCGCGCAGCGGCGACGGGCGCCAGCGCGCGCTCCTCACCGACCCATTGCATGGGCGCGCGCAGGGTGAACTTCGAGCCCAGACCGAGGTCGCTCTCGACCGTGATCTCGCCTTCCATCAGGTGGGCGAGCTCGCGGCAGATCGCCAGGCCCAGACCCGTCCCGCCAAACCGGCGCGTCGTCGAGGAGTCCAGCTGGTCGAACTTGGCGAACAGCTTGCAGAGGCTCTCCGGCGGGATGCCGACACCGGTGTCGGACACCGAGATCTCCAGCCCCGTCGCGCTGCGCCTGGCCAGCACCCGGATCTCGCCCTGCTCGGTGAACTTCAGCGCGTTGGAGATCAGGTTGTAGAGAATCTGGCGCAGCCGCGTGGGATCGCCGATGTAGCGGCCGCGAGCCTGTTCGATGTCGAGGGCGAACGAGAGTCCCTTCTTGTTGGCCAGCGCGGTGAACGCCGAATATGCCCCGCGCGCCACCTCGGCCAGTTCAAACTCAAGCTGCTCCAGCTCCAGCTTGCCGGCCTCGATCTTCGACAGGTCCAGCACGTCGTTGAGGATCGCCAGCAGCGCCTCGCCGGAGCGGTGGATCACCGACAGGCGGTCGCGCTGACGGTCGGACAGTTCATCGCCGGCCATGGCCTGGGCCATGCCCAGCACCCCGTTCAGCGGCGTGCGGATCTCGTGGCTCATGGTCGCCAGGAAGGTCGACTTCGCGGCGTTTGCGCCCTCCGCGGCCACCTCGCCCTGGCGGGCCTGGGCGCGGGCCTGGCGCAGCGCCGAGCGCGAGCGGTCCAGCAGGCGGCGCGACAGGAAGAAGAAATTGATCATGCTGACCGCGGCGGCCAGGCAGGTGACGATCACCCCGGCCTTCCAGCCCGCCCGGCTGCCCAGGTCATAGGCGATGAACAGGAAGGTCCCGACATATGGCGCGAGCAGCACCCGGAACCGCGTCAGGTCGGAATAGTACTGCAGCAGCACATAGGCTGCGCCGACGAAGGCGGCGATCACCGCGAATACCTGGGCCAGGTTGTCGCCGGTCATCCAGATCACCACCAGAACGCCGGCCTGCAGGATCGTCGAGACGGTGTTGTTGATGCTGACCGTGCGGGTCAGCTTGGCCAGTTGCTCCGGCGTATGCGGCTTGTCGAACTCACTGACCAGGCGGATGCCGAGCGCCAGCCCGACCCAGATCGCACCCAGCCAGGCGAAGGTCCAGGCCGCGCCGACGCCCTGCGCCAGCACCGCGGCAACCGTCGCCGACGCGACCATCCGTGGCCAGACGTTTCGCGCTGAGGCGCCATAGAGGCGCATGCCCTGGGACAGCGTTTGGCTGGGCCCGGACGCACCTGTCGACGGGCTGTCGGCGCGTTGGCTCAACAGCTTTCCCCCCTATTCCTGATGACGATGTTCGCTCAAGTGAGTTAACCACACATCACCACGGGGAATTCCGGCGAGAGTTTTCAGATTCCCGGTATGCCCAGGCCGGCCGCCGCCTCGCGCAGCACCGCCTGGTCGGCCGGCGATCCGGCGAAGGCCTTGGTGCCGTCGCGATAGGCCTGCGCTGCAGGTCCGGCCTGGCCCAGCACCATCCGCGCCCGCATCAGCCGCACCCAGCCGTCGCGGTTGCGCGGATCCTGCTTCAGCTCCCCGGCCAGCTTCTCGACCATCCCCTGGATCATCGCCTGGCGGCCGGCGTCGCTCATCTGCCCGGCGGCGGCGACCTGATCGGCATTGGGACCCCGCGCCGCCGCCCCAGGCGGCGTCTGCGAAGCCGTCTGAGCGGGCGCGGACGGCAGCCGGCCGGTCAGGTCGACGCCGCGTTCCTTGGCCACCTTCTCGACGAAGCTTCGCACTTCCGGCGCCCAGGCCGCCTCCGGCGGCGCGGTCTTCAGCATGGCGATCCAGTCGTCCATAGCGCCCTTGGCGTCGCCCTTCTGATCCTTGGCGATGGCCAGGTAGTAGCGGGCGCGCGGGTCCGCGGCGTCGATCGCCACAGCCTTGTGGAAGATCGCCTCGGCGGCGGGCGTCACCTGACCCTGGGCGGCCAGCACGGTCGCCTCGCCCTGGGCCGACAGGTATTCGCCGTTCTTGGGATCGAGCCCGACGGCCCTGCCATAGGCGACAGCCGCCTCGCCGTTGCGCCCCACCTGCAGGTAGGACCAGGCCAGCATCCGCCAGCCCGCCGGATCGTTCGGCGCCTGCTTCATCTTGGCTTCCAGCGCGGTGATCATGCTGGCCGGATCGCCGCTCGGATGGCCGGCGGGCAGGTTCTGGGGGTCCGGCAGCCCCGCCGCCTGCGGGCCCGTCGGCTGGGCCGCGGTCTGCGGCGCGCCGAGTTTCAGGTAGAGCCCAGTGGCGGCCACGGCGACGATGGCGGTCAGGCCCAGCGCCAGGGGCACGAGGTTGCGCTCGCTCATCGGCTTGGCGGCGGGCTCCGGCAGGCGGCCCTCGGCCAGCACGCGGCGCTTCACGTCGGTCTTCAGCGCCTCGGCTTCTGCGGGCTCAAGCGCCCCCAGCGCCGCCTGCGCCTCGATCTCGCCGAGCTGGGCTTTCAGAATCTCGACAACACCGCCGCCGCCCCCTCTTTGCAAAGAATGGGCTCTGCGCGCGTCATGCCGCCGGACCACCGGGATCGCCAGGCCCACGGCGGCAAGCGCCGTCATCAGCGTCAGGATCGTCCACAGCATCAGTCGTCGCCCTCGTGCGCCGTGGCCATCAGGCGGTCGAGCTCCGCCTCGTCGGCGGCGTCCAGCGCCCCGGCCCCGCCCCCGCGGCTCCGGAAGTAGACGACCACGCCGATTCCCCCCACCGCCAGCACCCCAAGCGGTCCCAGCCACAGCGCCCAGGTCTCCGGCCGGAACGGCGGGCGCAGCAGCACGAAAGAGCCATAGCGCTGCACGAGATAGGCCTTGGCCTGGGCGTCGGTATCCCCGGCCGCGATGCGCTCCCGCAAAAGCACGCGCAGGTCATGCGCCAGCGGCGCCTCTGAATCGTCGATCGACTGGTTCTGGCAGACCACGCAGCGCAGTTCCTGGCTGATCGCCCGCGCGCGCGCCTCCAGCTTGCGGTCCGGCAGTTGCTCGTCCGGCGTCACCGCCCGCGCCGCACCCGCCAGCAGCGACAGGGTCGCGGCGATCAACAGTACGCGCTTCATGACTCGGCCCTCAGCTTGGCCATCAGGGGCCCGATGGTCTGCGCCCACACCTCCGGCGTGATCGGCCCCACCTGGCGGTAGCGCACCTGCCCCCGGCGATCGATCACGAAGGTCTCGGGCACGCCGGAAACACCCAGGTCGATGCCCGCCCGCCCCGTCCGGTCATTGCCGGTCAGGGCGTAGGGATCGCCGTTCTGGCCCAGCCAGCCGGCGCCGTCTGCGGCCTCGTCCTTCCAGTCGAGCCCGGCGATCTTCACTCCCTGGTCCTTCAGCCGCATCAGCGTCGGATGCTCCACCCGGCAGGCGACGCACCACGACGCGAAGACGTTGAGCAGCACCGGCTCGCCGGCCAGGTCGGCCGTGGCCAGGCCCGTCCGGTCAGGACTGAGCGGCGGCAGGGAGAAAGCCGGCAGCGGCTTGCCGATCAGCTGCGAGGGCAGGATCGACGGATCATGCCGCAGCCCCACCCCGAAGCCCGCCAGCACCGGCACCAGCAACAGCACCGGGGCCAGGAACAGGAGCCGCCTCATTCCGCCGCCGCCGGAACCATGACCGGGGCCGGCGCGCGGGCCGCCACGCCCAGCCGCAGCCGTCGGTCCGACAGCGAGACCAGCCCGCCGAACGCCATCAGGAACCCACCGCACCAGATCCACATGATCAGCGGATGGCTCCACATCCGCACCACCACGCCCCCGTCCGCCTCATCGCCGACCGAGATGTAGAGGTTGCCCAGCGGCGTCACATGGATCGCCGCCTCGGTGGTCTGGCTGGTGGCGTAGGCGCGCCGCGCGCCGATCAGGCTGTAGGTCCCGCCGGCCCCCTTGACCTCGAACCGCGCCTGGCGGGCCTGGTAGTTGGGGCCCTGCACCATTTCCACCGACTGCAGGGCGACGGTGCGCCCGGCGAAGGCCACGCTCTGGCCGGGCTGCATGTTCAGCACCGTATCCTGATGCCAGGCCGTGACGCCCGTGACCCCCAGGGTCAGCAGGCCCAGGCCCGCGTGAGCCAGCGCCAGGCCGAACACCGCCGTGGGGGTCGTGCGGATCGACCGGCCGAGGTTCGCCCGACCCGCCCACCAGCGCCGCGCCGGAATGGCCGCCGCCCCGGCCACCAGCCAGGCTGCCAGCCCCAGCCCGGCCACCGCGACCAGGGTCCGCCAGCCGCCGGCGATCAGTGCGATCAGCAGCACCGCGCCGGCGATCGCCGCCGGTATCCGCACGCGGCGGAAGATCGCGTCCAGCCGGTCGCGCTTCCAGTTGGCCATTGGCCCCAGCACCACCAGCAACAGCAGCGGCACGGCCAGCGGCGCGAAGGTCCGGGCGTAGTACGGCGGGCCGACAGAGATCTTGTCGCCACGCAGGATCTCGATGAACACCGGGCTGAAGGTGCCGAAGAACACCGTCGCGGCCAGCACCACCAGGACCAGGTTGTTGAGCGTGACCCCGCCCTCCCGCGAGACCGGCGCGAACAAGGCCCCGGTCTTCAGCGCCGGCGCCCGCCAGGCGTAGAGCGCCAGCGCCGCCCCGGTCGTGGCTGCGATGATCCCCAGGATGTAGACGCCGCGCTCCGGGTCGACGGCGAAGGAGTGGACGCTGGTCAGGATGCCCGAGCGGACCAGGAAGGTGCCGATCAGGCTGAGCGAAAAGGTCAGGATCGCCAGCAGGATGGTCCAGCTCACCAGCGCCCCTCGCCGCTCCAGCACCAGGGCCGAGTGCAGCAGGGCGGTGCCCAAGAGCCAGGGCATCAGCGAGGCGTTCTCGACCGGGTCCCAGAACCACCAGCCGCCCCAGCCCAGCTCGTAGTAGGCCCACAGGCTCCCGAGGGTGATCCCGGCGGTCAGCGGAATCCACGCGGCCAGCACCCAGGGCCTGACCCAACGCGCCCAGGCCGCGTCCACCCGCCCCTCGATCAGCGCCGCCACGGCAAAGGCGAACGCCACCGAGAAGCCGACGTAGCCCAGGTAGAGCAGCGGCGGATGGCTCACGAGGCCCGGGTCCTGCAGCAGCGGATTGAGCTCGGTCCCCTCCAGCGGGACGGGGGTCAGCCGCAGGAACGGGTTCGAGGTGAACAGGATGAACCCCAGGAACATCGCCCCGATCAGCCCCTGCACCCCCAGCACCCGCGCCTGCAGGCTCTCGCGCAAGGTCCCCCCGAACCGCGCCACCGCCCCGCCATAGACGCTAAGGATCAGCACCCAGAGCAGCATCGAGCCCTCGTGGCTGCCCCAGGTGGCCGCGATCCGGTAGGGCAGCGGCTGGGCGGTGTTGGAATGCTGCGCCACCAGGGCCACCGAGAAATCGCAGGCGACATAGCTCGCGGCCAGGCAAACGAAAGCCGTCGCCACGAACCCCGCCTGCAGCAGCGCCGCTGCCCGGCCCAGCGCCATCAGCACCGGATCGCCCCGGTGCGCGCCGACCAGCGGAACCGCCGCCTGCACGAGCGAAATCACGAAGGCGAGAATCAGCGCGAACTGCCCGACTTCCGCCAGCATGGACTTTATGCTCCCATCCGGTCGTGTTGCGTGCTTGGCCGCGCTTTCGAGCGCACTGTCGCTGACCGGGAAATGCTACAGTGCCAAAGCTTTGCGGGGGCGTGAAGCCGTAAGCCGTGAGGCTGAGGACCGAAGTCGTGCGTATGACTTCGAGTGGGGGCGTGGATGTCGGAGGTATTTCGCATCGCGATCGTAGGCTCAGGTCCTTCCGGGCTGAGCGCGGCTGCGCATGCCGCGGCCAAGGGAATCAGCCACGTCCTCCTGGAGAAGACCGACCACCTATCCGACACCATCTTCCGCTACCAGAAGGGCAAGCACGTCATGGCGACGCCGGCCCAGCTGGTGTTGCGCTCGGACTGCGATTTCGGGGCCGGCAAGCGCGAGGTTGTGCTGGCCCAGTGGAACGCCGATGCCGCCAAGGCCGGGGTCAATGTCCGCTACAAGGCCGAGGCCAAGGCGATCAGCGGCGCCAAGGGCGATTTCACCATCACGCTCGGCAAGGGCGACCCGATCCGCGCCGAGACGGTGATCCTGGCGGTCGGCACCCAGGGCAACCCCAACCTGCTGCGCGCCGAGGGCGGTAACCTGCCCCACGTCCAGTACCAGCTCGACGACCCGGCCGAATATATCGACGAGCACATCTTTGTGCTCGGCGGCGGCGACGCCGGCATCGAGAACGCGCTGGGCCTCGCCGCCGACTTGGCGCAGGGCAATGTGGTCTCCCTCGTCGATCGCAACGCCGACTTCGCCCGCGCCAAGGAGGCCAACGTCAAGGCGCTGTTCGCCGCCCGCGACGCCGGGCGCGTGACCATCATGAGCGAGACCACCACCACCGTGGTTGAACCCGGCTGGATCACGGTCGAGACCCCGCAGGGCGTGGCGCGGCACAAGTGCGATCGGATCATCGCGCGCATGGGCTCGGCCCCGCCCCGGGCCTTCGTCGAGGCGGCCGGCGTGGCCTTCACCAGCGAGGCTCGCGACGCCTTCCCGCAACTCAGTCCGGCGTTCGAGAGCACCACGCCCGGCATCTATGTGATCGGCGCGCTGGCCGGCTATCCTCTGATCAAGCACTGCATGAACCAGGGCCACGACGTGGTCGAGTTCATCAACGGCAACGCCGGCCTGAAGCCCGCCGACGAGCCGATCCTGGAGGCCAAGCTGGCCGGCCTGCCCGGACAGCGCTCGGTCGCCGAGTGGCTGGAGTTCCTGCGCCAGGAAGTTGAGATCCTGAACGGCCTGTCGCCCCTGCAGATGCGCGAATTCCTGCTCGATAGCGACGTGAAGTTCTTCCGCAAGGACGAGGTGGTGTTCCAGAAGAACGCCATCGGGTCGTCGCTGTTCGGCATCGCGTCGGGCCATGTGCTGGTGGAGATCGCGCCGAAGGACCCCAAGAACCCGGACGGCCCCAAGATCACCGTCGCCACGCCCAAGGGCTCGATCACCGGTGAGGTCGGCCTGATCTCCGGCCGCCGCCGCGGCGCGACGGTCCGCGCCGGCGAGGACTCCATCCTGGTGGAAATCCCGCGCCGCGCGGCGCTCAAGCTGATGGCCCAGGTGGCCGAGGCCCGCGAGACGGTGAACCGCATCACCACCGAGCGGCAGATCCTGCAGATCTTCAAGTCCGGCCTGACGCCCGACGACCTGCAGGAGGTGCTGACCGGCGCCCAGGTGGTCGACGTGAAATCCGGCCAGCCGATCATGACCGAGGGCGACGACAGCGACGACCTGTTCATCATCCGCTCCGGCTCGATGATCGTCGAGAAGTCGGTGGGCGGCCGCCAGGTGTTCCTGTCCTACGTGCCGGCCGGCTCCTATTCCGGCGAGATGGCGATGATCGATGGCGGGCGGCGCACCGCCACCGTCAAGGCCGCCATCCGCAGCCAGGTGGTCAAGCTGCCCGGCGCTCCGTTCCGCCGCCTGCTCGACCGCAAGCCCGAGCTCGCGCAGCGGATGCGCGCGGAGATGACCTCGCGGCGCAAGGTCAACGCCTTCGTCGAGGACCAGAAGCACAACTTCGGCGGCGTCGTCGACATGTACTCCTCGGTGGCCAGCTTCCTGATCGAACAGGGCATCGGCGAGGCCACCGACGTGCTGCTGATCGACGAGGCGCTGTGCGTCGGCTGCGATAACTGCGAGAAGGCCTGCGCCGACAGCCACGAGGGCCTGTCGCGTCTCAACCGCGAGGCCGGAAAGACCTACGCCCAGATCCACGTGCCGACCTCGTGCCGGCACTGCGAGCACCCCTATTGCATGACCGACTGCCCGCCCAACGCCATCCAGCGCGGGCCGGACGGCGAGGTGTTCATCTCCGACGCCTGCATCGGCTGCGGCAACTGCCAGCGGAACTGTCCCTACGATGTGATCCAGATGGACAAGCCGCCGCCGGACAAGCCGGGCCTGTTGGCCTGGATGCTGTTCGGCCGCGGCCCCGGACCCGGCGAGCCGGACAAGGCCTGGCGCGAGAAGCAGCCCAAGGGGCCCATCGAAAAGGCCAAGGTCGCGATCAAATGCGACATGTGCCGCGGCAAGGAGGGCGGCCCGGCCTGCGTGCGCGCCTGCCCGACCGGCGCGGCGATCCGCGTGTCACCTGAGGAGTTCCTCTCGGTGGCGCTGCTGGAACGGCGACAAGGCTGACCTGTGGCGGCGGTAGCGGGGCAGAGCAAGCGGCGAAAGGGGGCGATCCACGAGAGTTTCCTGGTTCACCGTGGCTTCTACTATCTGAAGCTCGCCACCCTGCTCTGCCTGGTGGTGGTGGTCGGCTACATCTTCCAGGACGCCCGCCCGCACCCCGGCGGTGGCACGCCGCTAGGCTATGCGCTGGGCACGATCGGGGCGCTGTTGATCGTCTGGCTGGCCTTGCTGGGCCTGCGCAAGCGGGCGATCACCAGCGGCCACTATTCGCTGAAGGCCTGGGTCTCGGCGCACGTCTATCTCGGCCTGTCGCTGATCGTCATCGCCACCCTGCACACCGGCTTCCACTTCGGCTGGAACGTGCACACGCTGGCCTATGGTCTCATGCTGCTGGTGATCGCCTCGGGCGGCGTTGGCGTCTGGTCCTACACGACCCTGCCCCGGCGGCTTAGCGACAACCGCGGCGAACACACCCGCAAGCAGATGCTGGCCCAGATCGACGCCCTGGACGACGCCATCCACGACGCCGCCCAGCCGCTGGCCCGCGGCGACGCCGAGGTGGTGCGCATCTCGCTGGAGGAGACCGAGATCGGCGGCGGCTTCTGGCGGCGGATCCGCGCCGACTGGCGCGACTGCGCCACCGCGCGCGCCCTGGAAAAGCTGTCCGCCCCGACCCGCGGCGTGACCGCCAAGGAATGCGAGGCGCTCGCCAAGGTCGCCGAACTGATGCGGCGCAAGGTCGAGGCGCTGGCCCTGGCGCGGCGCCAGATACACATCACCGCCTTGCTGGAGGCGTGGCTGTTCGTGCACGTTCCGGCCACCTTCGCCCTGCTGGCGGCGCTCACCGCGCACATCGTCAGCGTCTTCCTCTATTGGTGACATGGTCCACGCGATCACACTTCGGCTGATCACGCGGCAGGCCGGCGGCGGCGAGATCGTCCGTACCCGTCGGCTGGAAAGCGGCGAGGCCCTGATCGGGCGCACCGCCGACTGCGACATCGCGCTTCCTGACCTCGCCGTCGACCTGCAGCACGCCATGATGCGGGTGACGGGCGCGGGCAAGGTCAACATCCGTTCGCTGACGGACCAGCCGTTCAAGGTAGACGGCAAGACCTCGCTGGAGGTCGACCTGGACGCCGCCCGTGGCTCGGTCGTCTCGCTCGGCGACTACGACCTGATCCTGGCCGAGAGCACCGATCCCGAGACTCCCGGCGACGTCGCCGTCACCGTCCAGCTGCGCGACGAGGAAAAGCCCCTCAGCCCCAGCCTGTTCTCGCTCAAGGCCACGATATTCGGCCGCCGCCGGATGGCCTGGACGCTGGGCCTGGCGATCCTGGCGCTCTGCCTGATCCTGCCCTTCGCCGGCCGCGCCGTGCAGGAGCGCACCCACATCCATCCCGACCGGCAGTGGTCGACCGCTCCGCTCTCCAAGGCCCACGCCTTCCTGGAGAAGGACTGCAAGGCCTGCCACCAGCAGGCCTTCGTCGCCGTGCGCGACACCGCCTGCCTCTCCTGCCACAAGGCCACCGGCGAGACCGCCGCGGTCGATGACCGGGTCACCCGCCTGGGCAGCCCGTTCCTGCCGCTGCAGATGTCCGACCATGCGCCGCACGCCCGGCTGACCCGGGCTTTGCCGCCCCGGCCCAACTTCGGCGACCAGGCTGGGGAGTTGGTCGCCGCCGCCTTCAACCACCCCGCCGACCGCTGCGCGAGTTGCCACCGCGAGCACACCACCGCCCCGCCCGATCCCTCGATCAAGCCCACCGCCGACATCGTGCGCCCGGGCAAACCGGCGCTGATCGTCGTGCGCGACTGCGCCGCCTGCCACAGCCGTCTGAAGATGCGGCTGCCCTCGACGACCCTGATCGACACCCCGGACTGGAACCGCCACCCCGACTTCCGTCCGCAGGCCGTGGTCGGCTTCGACGGCGTCCAGCCGCGCCTCCAGCGCATGGCGCTCACCGCCCATCCGCAGGAGGCCAACGGCCTGACCTTCTCCCACCGCGTCCACATGGACGCGAGAGGCGGCGTGGCGCGGCAGAGCCAGGTGCTGGGCGTCGGCCGAGGCTATGGCTCCGCCCTGACCTGCGCCGCCTGCCACAAGGCCGACGGGGCCGGCGGCTTCCAGCCGATCGAGATGGAGCGCGACTGCAGCGCCTGCCACTCCCTGGCCTTCGCCCAGAGCGCAACCGGCTTTGCGACTCTGCGCCACCACGACATGCGCAACATCACCGGCGTCCTGCGCGGCTCACTGTCGGCGCAGGAGGCCAGCCGCGTCGACCCGAGCGTGCTGCGCCGCGCCATGGCGCCGGGCGGCCTCTGCTTCGACTGCCACACCATCAAGTCCTCGGCCGGCCCGCTGGGCGAAGAGATCATGCCGGTGAAGCTGGTCGACCGGGTCCTGCCGCGCGGCGACTTCAACCACGCCGTCGCCGCCCACGCCGGGGTCGGCGCGGGCGCGGCGTCTTGCGCCGACTGCCACAAGGCCCAGCAGTCCAACAGCGCCTCGGACTTCCTGATCGGCGGCATCGCCACCTGCAGCGCCTGCCACGGCAAGACCGAGCATCAGACGGCGGCCGCCGCGCCCGCCCGGTGCACCACCTGCCACAGCTACCACGCCCCCGGCCAAGCCCCCCGCACCGGCCAGGACCGCCTGTTCGGAACCCTGGGCCTGGCTCCCGGCGTCAGGCCGCGCGGACTGCCGACGCTTCAAACCACCCCGTACGCCAGCATCGCGTCCGCCACCTTCTTGAAGCCGGCGATGTTGGCGCCGCGGACGTAGTCGATGACCTTTGAGTCCTTGCGCGCGCCGTACTCGACGCAGCGCTCGTGGATGCCCGCCATGATGTCCAGCAGGTGCTGCTGCAGCTCGGCTTCCTTCCAGGAGATGCGCGCCGAGTTCTGGCTCATCTCCAGGCCGGAGACCGCCACGCCGCCGGCGTTGGCCGCCTTGCCGGGCGCGTAGAGGATCTGCGCCTGCTTGAAGACGTGCACCCCATCCAGGTCGGTCGGCATGTTGGCCCCTTCGGACACCGCCTTGACCCCATTCGCCACCAGGATCTTGGCCTCCGAGCCGTTCAGCTCGTTCTGGGTCGCGCACGGCAGGGCGATGTCGCAGGCCACGCCCCAGGGCCGCGCCCCGTCGCCGTGGAACTCCGAGCCCTTGAACTGCGTGGCGTATTCGGAAATCCGCCCGCGGCGCTTGGTCTTCAGCTCCTTGATCCAGTCGATCTTGGTCTGGTCGATGCCGGCCGGGTCGTAGATGAAGCCCTCGGAGTCGGACAGCGTCAGCACCTTGCCGCCGAGCTGCGTCGCCTTTTCCGCCGCGTGGGTCGCCACGTTGCCGGCGCCCGAAACCACCACGGTCTTGCCGTCGACGCTGTCGCCGACGTTCTTCAGCATGTTCTGCAGGAAGTAGACGCAGCCGTAGCCCGTCGCCTCGGTGCGGATCAGGCTGCCGCCGTACTCCAGCCCCTTGCCGGTCAGCACGCCGGTGAACTCGTTGGTCAGGCGCTTGTACTGGCCGAACATGAAGCCGATCTCGCGGCCGCCCACGCCGATGTCGCCGGCCGGCACGTCCACGTCGGCGCCGATGTGCCGGTAGAGCTCGCTCATGAACGACTGGCAGAAGCGCATCACCTCGTGGTCCGACTTGCCCTTCGGGTTGAAGTTCGAGCCGCCCTTGCCGCCGCCCATCGGCAGGCCGGTCAGCGCGTTCTTGAAGGTCTGCTCAAAGGCCAGGAACTTCAGCACGCTCTCGGTCACCGAGGGGTGGAAGCGGATGCCGCCCTTGTAGGGCCCGATCGAGTTGTTGTTCTGCACCCGCCAGCCGCGCTGCACGCGGATGTTCCCCTTGTCGTCCTCCCAGCAGACCCGGAAGCTGATCACCCGGTCCGGCTCGGCGATGCGCCTGAGGATCTGGTACTCGTGGTAGGCCTCCTTGTCGCCGATGAACTCGAAGATATCCTCGGCCACTTCGCGGACCGCCTGGACGAACTCCGGCTGCCCCGGATTGCGCTTCTCGACGCCGGTGATGAACCGCTCGAGATCGACGTGATCGCTGGTCGCCATGATGCTTCCCCCGCTTGGGCGACCCCCGCGCCGGCCATGCCCGGCGCCCGAAGGCCTGCCCCCGCCGACAGATAACAGCGAAATCGCGCGAACCTTAAGCCCCCTTCACAAAGCCTCCCAAATGGACCCAACTCTGAAACCGACGGGTTGGGGGGCGCGCACGTGACCAAGGCATCTGATCTCTTCATCGCCTGCCTGGAGGAAGAGGGCGTCGAGTACATCTTCGGGGTGCCGGGCGAAGAGAACCTCGACATGCTCGACAGCCTGTCGCGCTCGACGAAGATCAAGCTGATCCTGACGCGCCATGAACAGGCCGCCGGCTTCATGGCCGCAACCTATGGCCGCCACACCGGCAAGGCCGGGGTCTGCATCGCGACGCTCGGCCCCGGCGCCACCAACCTGGTGACCGCCGCCGCCTATGCCCAGCTGGGCGGCATGCCGATGATGATGGTCACGGGGCAGAAACCGATCAAGAGCTCCAAGCAGGGCCGGTTCCAGATCCTCGACGTGGTCGCGATGATGGGGCCGCTCACCAAGTTCACCCACCAGCTGGCCTCCAGCGACAACATCCCCAGCCGCATCCGCGAGGCCTTCCGCCTGGCCCAGGAGGAGAAGCCCGGCGCTGTCCACATCGAGTTCCCCGAGGACATCGCCCACGAGCAAACCGACTCCAAGCCGCTGAAGCGCAGCAATGCGCGGCGCCCGGTCGCCGACGAGAAATCGGTGCTGGCCGCCATCAAGCGGATCGAGAAGGCCAAGTCGCCGATGCTGGTGATCGGCGCCGGCGCCAATCGCACCATGACCGGGCGCATGCTGGCCGAGTTCGTCGAAAAGACCGGCATTCCCTTCGTCACCACCCAGCTGGGCAAGGGGGTGATCGACGAGCTGAACCCCAGGTTCCTGGGCTGCGCAGCGCTGTCGTCCGGCGACTTCGTCCACCGCGCCATCGGCTCGGCCGACCTGATCGTCAACATCGGCCACGACGTGATCGAAAAGCCGCCGTTCTTCATGCAGGCCGGCGGCGCCGAGGTGATCCACGTCTCCTTCCGCTCGGCCGAGGTCGACCCGGTCTACTTCCCGCAATACGAAGTGATCGGCGATATCGGCAACGCCATCTGGCAGATGAAGGAAGCCATCAAGGTCCAGTCCCACTGGGACTTCGCCACGATGCTGAAGGCCCGCGCCGCGGAGGTCGCCCACACCGCCGCCTCGGTCGATGACCAGCGCCACCCGATCTACCCGCAGCACCTGGTGGCCCAGATCCGCGAGGCCATGCCGCCCAACGGCATCATCTGCCTGGACAACGGGGTCTATAAGATCTGGTTCGCGCGGAACTATCCGGCGCGCCAGGCCAACACCGTCCTGCTGGACAATGCGCTGGCCACCATGGGCGCCGGCCTGCCGTCGGCGATGGCGTCGGCCATGGTCTATCCGGACCGCAAGGTGATGGCGATCTGCGGCGACGGCGGCTTCATGATGAACAGCCAGGAGCTGGAAACCGCGGTGCGGCTGAAGCTCAACATCACCGTGCTGATCCTCAACGACAATTCCTACGGCATGATCCGCTGGAAACAGGCCAACATGGGCTTCAAGGACTGGGGCCTGACCTACAACAACCCGGACTTCGTGAAATATGCTGAGAGCTATGGCGCCAAGGGCTTCCGCTGCGAAAACGCCGCCAGCCTGCCCGAGCTGCTGGCCAAGTGCCTGAGCACGCCGGGCGTCAACCTCATCGAGGTGCCGGTGGA
>JBBQTP010000076.1:0-18771 GCA_038213205.1 Caulobacterales bacterium | reverse complement strand
GTGCAGGTACTTGATGCGGTTGTGGGTGGCGGCCGTCGACACCAGGATGCTGATGAAGACCACAATCGCGGCCATGGTTGCGAACTGCGAGTAGCGCTCGCGGTTCAGCACCCCAAGCGGGTTGGCGGCGTCCTGTCTCAGGAACACCGACAGGAGCATGATCGTCACCAGCGCCAGCGTGCCGATCGCGAAGAACCAGCGATAGGCGAGCAGCGACGTCCGCTCGTTGTAGTCGGGCGCCAATTCCGGGGCGAGCGCGGACGAGGCGATCTCGTAGCTGGCGACCGAGATGCGCACGCCGATCAGCATGACCACGGCCAGCACCATGATCTCGGCGGGTTCGAGGCCCTTGGGCGCGTGCCAGATCAGGTAGAAGAAGGCGGCGGCCGGCAGGGCGGATGCGTACATGAACGGGTGCCGGCGCCCCCAGCGCGAGCGGAAATGGTCCGACCAGTGGCCGATCAGGGGATCGAGCACCACGTCGGCCATCAGCGAAACCATGATCGCCACACCGACCAGCACGGCGGGAATTCCGATCACCTGGTTGAAGTAGAGCTGCAGGACTGAAGGGGCGAGCGCGGCCATGGAGACCCCGTAGGCGATGGAGCCGAGCCCGTAGGACAGCTTCGTCGGAAACCTGAGCGGCGGCGCGGCGAGAGCGGGTAGGACTTCGGTTCGGCTCATGCTGCCATGAGCTCCGCGCCAGAGCCGCTGCACGCCATGCCGACCTCCCGCCGCGGATCGCGGCTCTCGTCGGGCGTTGTCGATGGCGAAAGCGCCGTCGCCGCCCGCTTTTGAGGCTTCGACCGTGCGGGGGCGCCCTAGGGGACGTCAACGACTTTGATCTTACATTGTAGACACGTTCGAAGACCCGGCATGCCGGGTGGCGGAAAGCCCCGCAAAAGCAAAGGGCGCGCCCTTGCAGGCGCGCCCTCCGATCCGGAACTTGCCGGTCGCTAGAAGCGGTACTGGACCTCCACGCCGTAGGTGCGCGGCGGGGTCAGCGGGTAGGTGATGTTGAAGCCCGGCTGGACCAAGTTTACCTGCGGTGACGCGACCGACGGCCCGATGTTGGTGCCGGCGATCCGCGAACCGGAGGCGCCGCCGTCATATCCCTGACGGTCGAACAGGTTCTTGCCGTAGGCGATGATCGAGTACCTGTTGTCCTTGCCCTTCCAGGTCAGGCGGGCATCGACTTGGCTCCACGACGGCGCCTCGTTGTAGAAGCGCTGGAAGATCGAGCCGTACTGCTTGTCGCGCCAGATGTAGCTGACCGACGGGGACAGCGAACCGGCTTCCATCTCCCAGGTGTAGGTGGCGTTGACGGCCACCTTGTTCTTGGTCGACTGAGGCAGCTGGTTGCCGCTCAGGTTCTGGCCGCGCTGGACGTTGTGCGAGAACACATCGCACGCCGGGACGGCGGCGCTGGCGCAGGGAGTCAGCGCGCCGATCGGCTTGGCGCCCGGCTGCACGGCGGTCGGATCGGCCGGATCCACAACGCCCTTCAGGTCGGTGATGTGGGCGTCGTTGTAGGCGTAGCTCAGCAGCAGTTGCAGATGGTCGATCGGCGACCAGATGGTCTCCAGCTCGAGGCCGTAGCTGACCGCTTTGGGCACGTTCAGGAACACGCCCTGGCTCTGGCCGATACCGCCTGAGGTGTCGATGACCGTCACCGGCGCCTGGAAGTCCTGGTAGTCGAGATAGAAGATCGCCAGGTTGGTCTGCAGGCGATGCTCCAGCATGTCCTTCTTCAGGCCGACTTCGTAGGAGTTGGCGTGTTCGGCGCCCGTGTAGGGCTGCGCGCCCAGGGTGGTCGAGATGCCGACGTTGAAGCCGCCCGCCTTATAGCCGCGGCTGTAGCGGGCATACATCATGGTGTCCCGATCAGGATCCCACTGCAGGCCGGCCGTGCCGGTCCAGGCGTCCCAGCTCGCGTCGTAGCGACGATGGGCGAAGCCGTCGTTGGTGAAGGTCACGCCGCCCAGGCCGCCGGGAACGACGCCGCGGGGCGTGGTCGCCAGGTTAACGACCGCGGCCGTCACGTCGACGGGCGGGGTGAAGGCGCCGAGGCCCTCGGGCGTCACGATGGTGCTGCCCGGGCCGTTCAGGCAGGCGGTGACGGCGAAGCAGACCACGCGGACGGCTTCGCTGCCGTCCTTCTTGTCGTGGCTGTAGCGCAGGCCGACCGTGGTCTTCCAGTCGGTGGCGAACTTCCAGTCGATCTGGCCGAAGCCGGCGTAGGAGGTGTCCTCCAGTTCCGGACGATCGTCATAGGGACGCTGCAGGCTGTCGGCGCCCAGGCCGTTCGGATAGACCGCCGGGACCGCCGCCACGATGCCGGGCGAGGCCAGTTGGGTCTGGTCGAACAGGGTGGTGAACACCGGCTGGCGGTAGCGCTCGTGGTAGTAGTAGGCGCCGACCAGCCACTGGAAGTCACCGTTGCCGCTGGACGACAGGTTCACCTCGTGGCTGTCCCAGTGCTTGTCCTCTTGATAGGTCGAGGCGTAGCGCGGGCGGATCGGAACGCCGGTGCAGCCGGGGACGACCGAGCAGGGCGTCACCGCGACGCCGACCGCCGGACCGGCCGCGCCGAAGAACGGCGCCACCGGCAGGGTGAAGCCCTGGATCGCCGTGCCGTCTTCGTCGGAGATCAGGGTGTAGTGATAGGTGTCGTAGCCGCCGATGTACTTCAGATCGGCGTTGTCGAAGTGGTAGGTCCACTGGGTCGAGAAGATGTAGGTCTCGTCCAGGGAGACGCTCTGGGCGGTGTCCGAGGCAAACTTGCGCGGATCGCTGTTGGCCGGATTCACGCAGGGCGCGGGCGACCGGTTGACCACATTGCTCACGGCGCCGGAGCAGGCGTAGTTTGGGTTCACGAAGATGGCGCTGGGCCGGTACTCCGTCGTGTTGAGCGAGCCGGTGGTATAGGACGCCCGGGCGCCGGGGCCGCCGGAGCCGTTGTTCCAGCCGGCGATCGAGGCCTTTACCCAGCCTTCGAGACGGTCTCCAAGCTTCGCCTGCAGTTGGCCTTCCACGTAGAAGGTATCGACGACGTTGCCTTCGCTCGGGCGGCCGGGGACGATGTTGGTGAAGTAGCCCTCGCGCTGCTTTTCCCAGTTACCGGCCAGGCGGTACTGGAGCCCGGGGGCGAGCGGACCGGAAACCGCGGCTTCCAGCAGGGTGCGGCCGTAGTTGGCGACCGTGGCGCGGACTTCGCCGTAGGGTTCGTCGGTCGGCTTCTTGGAGATCACGTTGATCGCGCCGCCGATCGAGTTGCGGCCGTAGAGGGTGCCCTGGGGCCCGCGCAGAATTTCGACCCGGTCGACGAAGATCGGCGTCTTGCCGGCTTCGACGGTCGAGGAAGTGTAGACGCCGTCAGAATAGGTCGCGACGCCCGGGTCAGCGGCCTGCACGTTGGTCAGGCGGCCGACGCCGCGCAGGCTGATGCGGTCCAGCTGGCTGGAATATTCCAGGCCCGGGGTGAAGTTGGTCATGTCCTGGACGCTGTTGATGCCCAGGAGGTCGCGCTTCTCGGAGGTGTAGGCCGAGATGGCGACCGGGACATCTTGAAGGCTCTGGGACCGCTTCTCGGCGGTGACGACCAGTTCTTCAATAGTGTTGCTTGACGCAGCGGCAGCGGCCGGCTTTGTCTGAGCGTGGACTGAAGTATTGACGGCAATGCCAAAAAGCAACGCGGCGGACGCAAGTAGGCGAACCTTGTTATGCAACTTAAACCTCCCAATAGGCATGGGCCGCCAATCACTGAGACTGGCGCCTAATCTTCCAAATCGAGGGGAGCCATAGGGGAGGGGATACTGGCTTGACCAGCGACAATCCGGCCTTAACCAGGACTTAGGCCATCGACGATCCGGAGTGTCGCCGTAGGGCCACACTTTGTTACCACAACCCTATGATCTAACGCCGTTATTTGACGGTCAGGATGATTTTTCCAAGGTGCGCGCCGTTCTCAAGGTGTGCGTGGGCCTTGGCGGCCTCCTCCAGGGGGAAGGTCGCGTCCACCTGCGGCACGACCTTGCCGGCCTCGATCCACGGCCAGACCACGCGCTCGACCTCGGCGGCCAGACGGGCTTTTTCATCCTTGTCACGCGGCCGCAGCGTCGAGCCTGTGACGACCGCGCGCTTCTGCATTATGCGGAAGATCTGCAGCGGCGCCTCGCCGCCGCCGAGCGCGGCGATGAACACGATCCGCCCGCCGACCTTGAGCGCGTCCAGGTCCTTGGAGAAGTAGTCGCCGCCGACCATGTCGAGCACCACGTCGCAGCCGCCTTCGGCCTTGGCGATCTCGGCGAAATCCTGCGTCTTGGCGTCGACGCTGAGGTCGGCGCCCAGCGCCTTGGCCTGGGCGGCCTTCTCGGCGCCGCGGGCGGTGGCGATCACCTTGGCGCCGGCCGCCTTGGCCATCTGGATCGCCGTCGTCCCGATGCCGGAGGTGGCGCCGTGGATCATCACGGTCTCTCCGGCCTTCAACGACCCGTGCTCGAAGACGTTGGCGTAGACGGTGAAGACGGTCTCCGGCAGGCCCGCGGCCTGGACGTAGTCGAGGCCTTTGGGGATCGGCAAGGCGTGGCGGGCGTCGCAGACCGCGTAGGCCGCATATCCGCCACCGCCCAGCAGCGCGCAGACCCTGTCGCCAACCTTCCAGCGCCCCGCGCCTTCACCCAGCGCGGCCACCTCGCCGGCGACCTCCAGGCCCATGGTGTCCGGCGACCCGGGCGGCGGCGGATAGCCGCCCAGGCGCTGCAGGATGTCGGGGCGGTTGATGCCCGCGGCCTGCACCTTGATCAGGATCTGGCCCGGGCCCGGCTGCGGCCGCGGGATCTTCACCGGCTTCAGGGCCTCGGCGGGTCCCTTGCCGCCCTCGATGGCGATCGCAGTCATGTTTTCAGGCATGGGGGTGTCGGTCATCGCGGGCTCCTGAAGGCTCTGTCGGCGCAAACTTGCGCTCGCGCGCCTTGCGCGGTCAGATAGCGCCCCACGGGGGAACCGGAAAGGGAGGCCCGTCATGGAAGAACCGGCGGAAGTCCGTATCGGCCGCGGCCAGCGCCTCATCGAGGCGATGCGCGAGGACCTGGAGCTGTTCGGCGTGGCGGAGCTGGAGGAGCGCATCGAGGTGCTGCAGTCGGAAATCGCCCGGGTTTCCGCGCAAATTGAGCGGAAAAAGGCCGGGCGGGCCGCTGCGGACGCGCTGTTTGGCTAGCCCTGCGGCGTCTTGCGGCGCAAAATGGTCCAGATCGCGTGGCATGGGGGTTGCACTGACGTTCCCGCAACCGCCAGGCGGGCGTACGTAGAGAGTTGAGCACGTGATGAGTGACCAAAACGCCCCTTTGCAGCCCTGGCGTGCGGAAGTCGTTCAGGACTTCGCGAAGTCGGAGCTGTTCCAACGGACCTTCCAGGAGGGCATGGACCTCGTGGAGGAAACCGCGAGCTATCTGGATGGGTCCGGTCGCCAGGCGTCAAAGCTGCTGTCGCGCAATGCCGCTCTGGCCTATGCGGCCGAGAGCATGCGCCTGACCACCCGTCTGATGCAGGTGGCCTCGTGGTTGCTGGTGCAGCGCGCCGTGCGTGAGGGTGACATGCCCCCGGATGCGGCTTGCGAGGACCGTTACCGCCTGGCCGGCGAGGAGGTCTGCCGCGCCTCGGGCGACGGTGAGGGCCTGCCGCACGAACTCAACGTCCTGCTCGACCGTTCCGAGCGGCTCTATGAGCGGGTGCGCCACCTTGACAAGCGGATGTACGTGGAAGGCGACGCCGACGCCGCGCCGCATCCGGTGCTCACGCAGCACGACCGCCTGAAGAACGCCTTCGGGAGCTGAGGTTGGCTCCTCTCCCCCGGCGAAGCCGAGAGGGAGAGGCCGGGAGAGGGCGGTTGAGTCCGTCTGCTCATTTCAAAGGTCAATCGAGGGCCCTCGATCCAACTCCGCGCGAGCCCTCGGCATCGAGCCGCCCTCTCCTTTGTCCTCTCCCTCTCGCTTCGCGGGGGAGAGGAAAACGCAAAACGCCGCGGGTGAGCCGCGGCGTTTTCGTTGGTGCGAGCTGGATCCCCGCCGGAGTTTATCCTCGGGCCGACCTTCAGTCGGACTCCGGGACGGGGATGAGTCGCTACGCGCTCACTTACGCGTAAAGCCGCCGAACTTGGCGTTGAAGCGCGAGACGCGGCCGCCGCGGTCGAGCATCTGGTGACCGCCGCCGGTCCACGCCGGGTGGGTCTTCGGGTCGATATCCAGGTTCAGCGTCGCGCCTTCCTTCCCGTAGGTAGAACGGGTCTGGTAGGAGGTGCCGTCCGTCATCACCACGGTGATGAAGTGATAGTCCGGATGGGTGTCTTGTTTCATCGCGCAAGCGCCTGACTTAAAGGAGCATCGAATAGGTGCGAGGCCCGCCGGATAGGTCGGGCTTCGAGGAACGGCGGCGTATAGAGAAACGCCGGCCAAATTGCAAGGTGCGAGCGCGTATGAGCGAGGCTGGACTGGACGCAGCGGCTGCGGGGCGGCCGAGCGAGGGCCAGGCGCTGGCGCAGAATCTGGCGGAGGCCGCCGACCGCCGGGGCAAGAGCCGCAACGTCCGCGCGCTCGGCCACCTGCTGCCGTTCGCGGCCAAGCACGGGACGGACGCGTCGGCGGCGGCGGCCTTCCTGGTGGTGGCGGCGGGCGCGAGCCTGGCGCTCACCGGGGCGGTCCGCCTGCTGGCCGACCATCTGACCAGCGCGCTCGGAGCCCACGCCGCGGCGCGCTCGGTGGCGCCCTGGTTCTGGCTGCTAGGCGGGGTGGCGGTGGCCTTGGCCGTGTCCTCGGCCTTCCGCTACTTCTTCGTCACCAAGCTGGGCGAGCGGATCGTCGCCGACCTGCGCAAGGCGACCTACGCCCACATCCTGTCGCTGGATCCGGCGTTCTTCCTGGCCACGCGCACCGGCGAGGTGCTGTCGCGCCTGACCACCGACATCCAGATCGTCGAGAACCTGCTGACCACCTCGATCTCGGTGTCGATCCGCAACGTGCTGATGCTGGTGGGGGGGCTGGTCTACATGACCGTGGTCAGCCCGAAGATGACCGGGCTGGTGCTGCTGACCATCCCGTTCGTGATCGCGCCGATGTTCCTGTTCGGCCGCCGGGTGCGCTCCCTGACCACCTCGACCCAGGACCAGTTCGCCCAGGCCGTCGGCCACGCCGGCGAGACCCTCGACGCGCTGGAGACCGTGCAGGCGTTCGGCCGCGAGGCGGCGGCCGGTGAGCGGTTCGGCGAGGCGGTGGAAAACTCCTTCCGCACCTCGCTGCGGCGGATGGGCGCGCGGGCGACCATGACGGCGGCGGTGATCGCCCTGGTGTTCGGGGGCGTGGTCTGGATCATCTGGCTGGGGGTCAATTCACTGTTCGCTCATCAGATGAGCATCGGCACGCTGTTCCAGTTTGCGCTCTTGGCGGTGATGTCGGCGGGCTCGGTGGGGGCGCTCGGCGAGACCTGGGGCGATGTGCAAAAGGCGGCCGGGGCCATGGAGCGGGTCTCCGAGCTCTTGGCCGCGCGGCCCGGTATCGCCAAGCCCAGCCACCCGATCGCCTTGCCGGCTCCGCCGCGCGGCGAGCTGGAGATGCGCGGGGTGACCTTCGCCTATCCGGGACGGCCGGACTTGCCGGCGCTGAAGGGCTTCTCGCTGGCCGTGAAGGCCGGCGAGCGGGTGGCGCTGGTCGGGCCTTCGGGGGCCGGCAAGAGCACCGTCTTCCGCCTGCTGCTGCGCTTCTATGACCCGCAAGTGGGTCAGGTGTTTGTCGACGGCGTCGATGTGCGCCAGGCCGATCCTGTGGCGGTGCGCAGCCGGATGGCCCTGGTGGCCCAGGACTCGCCGCTGTTCTCCGGCTCGGCGGCCGACAACGTCCGCTTCGGCCGCCAGGACGCCACGCTGGAGGAAATCCAGGCGGCGGTCCGCGCGGCCCAGGCCGAGCACTTCCTGGCCGACCTGCCGGAGGGTATCGACACCCAGATCGGCGAGCGGGCCCGCAGCCTGTCCGGCGGCCAGCGCCAGCGGCTGGCGATTGCGCGGGCCCTGGTCCGCGAAGCCCCGATCCTGCTTCTCGACGAGGCCACCAGCGCGCTGGACGCCGAGAACGAGCGGCTGGTGCAGCGCGCGCTCGACGAGGCGATGGTCGGCCACACCACCCTGGTCATTGCGCACCGCCTGGCCACCGTGCTCAAGGCCGACCGCATCGTGGTGATGGACGAGGGACGGGTGGTCGAGACCGGCACCCACCATGAGCTGGTGGCGCGCAACGGCCTCTACGCACGACTGGCGGCCCTGCAGTTCGGCGAGGCTGCCTAGAAGAACGCAGCGTGAAATAGCGCGGCAATTCCCCACCAGATGGCGATGGCGCCAAGATGAGCTGCAGTGCGAGAGACGTGGTGCCACAGCTGCCTTGGCATCTCTTTCGAAGGTATCACCGGTACGTTTCGCAAGAATGCCATGACCAGCGTAAGGCCGACGGCTTCCGCGTAGCTGATTGACCCGGGGCCGAGCGGGGTGATGAACCAATCCCACAGGGAACGAACCACGAGGGCGGAAACAGAGTCATAGGAACTAGCGTCCCTATCGACAGGATCATCCGGGCCACGGGGTTGTCCGACTCAAGAAATATCCGGCCCGCCATTGCCGTGGGCGCGGTGCTAGCGCGCAATTTGCTGGCCTGAGGGTTCAACGCCCTAGCCCCGCGCCTTCACGGCGAGCGCCGGAAAGTCGCTGAAGAGGCCGTCGATGCCGGCGGCGAAGAGAGCCTTGTAGACGGCGTCCACGTTGCCGTGAGCGGCGGGATCGGTCCCGCTTCGCAGCTTGGGCGGCAGGAAGACGTTCTCTGCCCGCACAGTCCAGGGATGCACCGCCAGGCCCGCGGCGTGGGCGTCGGCCACCAGGGCGGTGGCGGGGCCGAGCCCGCCATCGACCGTTGGGATCACCATCGACCAGTCCGGCCCGACGCCATTTGCGTAGGTAGCTATGGTCTTCATGCCCGAGGCTGACACCATGTCCTTGTAGCGCAGGGAGACATCGGTCGGCCCGCCCTCCGGCGAGACCAGCTGGACGCGCGGCGCCTTGCACATCTTCATGATGGTCTTCAGCGGCACGACGTCGAAGCACTGGATGAACACCGGCGCGGTGGCGCTATCCAGGTCGTTCTTCTTCAGGATGGCGGCGAGGCGGCCCTCCAGCGGCAGGCCGATGCCGGTGAAGTAACTGGCGTGCTTCATCTCCGGGTAGGTGCCGATCTGGCGCTTCAGCCGCGCGCTCTCCGACTTCGCCAGGTCGAGCACCTCCTGGTAGGTCGGGATGGAGTCCTGGAGGTCATACTTGACGCTCTCGGGCCTGAGCTTCGGCAACCGCTCGCGGCAGCGGATGGTCTTCAGCTCGGCCAGGGTGAAGTCCTCGGTGAACCAGCCGCTCACCGCCTGGCCCTGGATCTGCCGCGTCGTCCGCCGGCCCGCGAACTCCGGCATCAGGGCGACATTGGTGGTCTGGGAAATCTCGTTCTCGTGGCGGACCACGAGGACCCCGTCCTTGGTCGACACCAGGTCCGGCTCGATGAAGTCGGCGCCCTCGGCGATGGCCAGGCGGAAGGCCATCAGCGTGCTCTCGGGGCGTTCGCCGCTGGCGCCGCGGTGGGCGATCATCAGCGGCTTCTTCTTGAAGCCCCCATAGCTCTCGGCGCCGTGGGCGGGGAGGGTGGAAAGGGCGGCGGCCGCAGCGGCCGTCGCGCCCAAGGTGCGGCGGGTGATGTCCATGGCGTTCCCCCTTATTCGTGCTTGATGACAGTCAGTCATCGCGCGAAGGGCGGGTCAACCGGAGCTATTTCGCCGCCTGCCGCAGGCGTTCGGCCAGCAGGGCGTGGATCTCGAGGTTGCCGGCGCAGACCGAGCCGGTCCCCAGAACGTCCTCGTCGCCCTCGGCGTTGGTGACCTTGCCGCCGGCTTCTCGAACCAACAAAATCCCTGCCGCCACGTCCCAGGCGTTGAGGTCGCGCTCCCAGTAGCCGTCGAAGCGGCCGGCGGCGACCCAGGCCAGGTCGAGCGCGGCGGCGCCGAAACGGCGCACGCCCGCCACCCGCTGGCTGATCTGGTGCAGCTCCTTCAGGAAGGTCGCGTGCTGGCCGTGGCCCATGAAGGGGATGCCGGTGGCCAGTACCGACTCGTCGAGCTTGGCCCGCGCGGCGACCCGCAGGCGCTTGTCATTGATGAAGGCGCCCTTGCCCTTTTCCGCCCAGAACAGCTCGTTGGCGGCCGGGTTGAGCGTGACCGCGGCGACCACTTCGCCCTCGCGCTGCAGGGCGATGTTGATCGCGAAGTGCGGGATAGCGTGCAGGAAGTTGGTCGTGCCGTCGAGCGGGTCGACGATCCAGGTATGGGTCTTGTCGGTGCCCTCGATCATCCCGCGCTCTTCGCCCAGGAAGCCGTAGCCGGGACGGGCCTTGGACAGCACCTCGAAGATGGCCTGCTCGGCCTTCAGATCGGCGGCCGAGACGAAGTCGGCGGGGGCCTTCTTGGCCACCTGCAGCTCGGCCAGCTCGCCGAAGTCGCGGTTCAACCCACGCGCGGCCTTGCGGGCGGCGTCGGTCATGACCTTCAGGAGGGCCGATTGAGTGCTCACGGTGTGAAAGATCTCGTGTTGGGTATCGGGCGCGGAAAGAGGGCGCGATACCTAGTCGCCGACAGAGGTGAAGGCAAGGAGACGGTCATGGCGACAAGAGACGCGACCTGCACGTGCGGCGACCTGAGGCTGACGCTGGAGGGCGAGCCGATGCTGGTCTCGGCCTGCTGCTGCACGCGCTGCCAGCGACGGACCGGGAGCTTCTTCGGCGTGACCAGCTATTTCCGCCCGGAGCAGCTGATCGGGCGGGAGGGTGCAAGCTCGACGTTCCAACGTTCGGAAGGGTCGGCCACCTTTCACTTCTGCCCGCGCTGCGGCTCCAGCGTGCTGTGGATGTCGGATGACTGGGCCGATGTGATCGGCGTGGCGGGCGGGGCTTCGCCGACCCGACCCTCCCCGGGCCGCACCGGATGACGCATGCCGGCTCGGGCCATCCGTTCGTCACCAGCCCGAGGGGATCCCGGTCTACGAGGATGGGCCGCCGGAATGACGGATCACCCGCGCGCGGCGATCCCCTGGGCGATCTCACGGTTGAACGCCTTCACCGCCGCAGCGGGGCCGTCGCCGAAGCACCAGACGCCGGCCGAGACCGCCAGGAAGTCGGCGCCGGCGGTGGCGAGACCGGCGGCGGTGTCGACGGTGATCCCGCCGATCGCGACGCAGGGAATGATCATGTCGAGCTGCCAGCCGGTCAGCAGCGCTGCATCGGCGTGGTCGGTCACGTCCTTGGTGGTCGTCGGGAAGAAGGCGCCGAAAGCCACGTAGTCGGCCCCGCCCTCGGCCGCCTCCATGGCCAGGTGCAGGCTGTCGTGGCAGGTGACGCCGACCATGCGGTCATTGCCCATCAGGCGGCGCGCCTGGGCCAGCGGCATGTCGGACTGGCCGATGTGGACGCCATCGCAGCCGAGCCGCACAGCCAGCGCCGGGTCGTCGTTGAGGATCACCGCCACGCCGCGGGCCTGGGCGATGGTCATCAGCACATCGACGGCGGCGGCGGTGATGTCGTGCTGCTGGTCCTTCAGGCGGATTTGCAGCGCTGCGACGTCGCCGGCGTCGAGCGCCGCGGCCAGCGTGCGACCGAAGCCCGCCAGGTCATCCAGGCTGGGCGGGGTGATCAGGTAGAGGCGGCAGAGCGGGAGTGCCATGCGCGGCTCTTACAGGCTGTGGCGGCGCAAGCGAAGAGCCGCCGGAGCTGCCCGACACTGTCCGAACCCGGACACGGGCGCCGGCCGGCCGGTCACGGATTCTCACTAAGCAGCGGAATTTACATCGTTTCCAGATCGACGCGTTGTGCATGACAATTCCCTAGGCGGTCAAACCCCGCGGCCGCCGAAGCTCAAAGGACGACTCCGATGAACATCCGTCTGCACCGCCTGCTCGACGCTGTGATCTGCATCTGCATCCTGGCGCTCGGCCTGACCCTCGGCGGCGCCACTGCCATCCTGGGCGCCTAGCACAGCATGCCGACCGCCTCGGCCTTCTGGGTATGGACGGCTTGCTAGCGCAGCAGGCGAGGCGCCCGACAGCTGATCGGGAACCGCCGGCAGGTCCGGGGATTTCGCTCAGACCAATAGACTCTCGGGAGGCGGCTTGATGCCTGGACACCTGGTGCGCAACGCGGTCGATGGCCTCGCCAACAGCCGTGGGCGCTCGGCCCGGCATATCCTGCTGGGGTTGGGCCTGACCGCCGGCGCGGTGGCGCTCTCGGCGGTGATCGCGCGGATGAACGCGCCGACCGAGGACAACGTCGAAGTCTATTCCGACTACGAGGAGCTGGTTCAGCCGGACCTGAAGCCACCGTCCAAGGTGTTCGCCATGGTCTGGCCGCCGCTGTTCATGGCGCTGACGCTCTCGGGCCTGCGGATCTGGAATGCGCCGAAGAGCGCGGCGCGGACCCAGGCCCTGACGTTGTGGGGCATGGTGCAGGCGTTGAACGCGGTCTGGATGGCGTTGGGCCCCAAGCGGCTGGGTGGCCAGCTTGCCGCGGCCGTGGCCTCGTTCGGCACGTCGATGGCCTATGTCTGGCGCGCGCGCCGGGTCGATCCGCCGGCCGCCAACATGGTCGCGCCCTACGTCGGCTGGATCGGCTTCGCCAATGTGCTGACCGAGGAGCTCTGGCGGAAGAACCCGCAAGCCCGCGCTGTCCTCTAGGTGGGCTCGTCCACTAGGCGGGCACGAAGCTTCGTCCTAGGCTCCTGCGAACAATAAGGGTTTGGGCGGGAGCATTCGATGGTGGCTGCGACGGCGGGCGCGGAGGTGCGCGCGACTTCCAACAGGCTGGTGATCGCCGGGGCGTCGGTCGGCACGGTCTTCGAGTGGTACGACTTCTTCCTGTACGGCTCGCTAGCCGGGTTCATCACCGAGCACTTTTTCTCGGGCGTCAACGCGACTACCGGCTACATCTTCGCCCTGCTGGCCTTCGCCGCGGGCTTCGCGGTCAGGCCGTTCGGGGCGATCGTGTTCGGCCGCCTCGGCGACCTCTGGGGCCGCAAGAACACCTTCCTGGTGACCATGCTGCTGATGGGGCTGTCGACCTTCGTGGTCGGCTGCCTGCCGAGCTACAGCACCATCGGCTTGGCGGCGCCCGTGATGCTGATCGTCTCGCGCCTGGTGCAGGGTTTGGCATTGGGCGGGGAGTACGGCGGGGCGGCGACCTACGTCGCCGAGCATGCGCCGCCCGGCAAGCGGGGGCTCTACACCAGCTGGATCCAGACCACCGCGACCTTCGGCCTGTTCCTCAGCCTGATCGTGATCATCGTCACCCGGACCAGGATTGGCGAGGAGGCCTTCAAGGCCTGGGGCTGGCGCATCCCGTTCCTGGTCTCGGTGCTGCTGCTCGGGGTTTCGCTGTGGATTCGCCTGCGGCTGAACGAGAGCCCGATCTTCCAGAAGATGGTCGATGAGGGCACGACGTCGAAGGCGCCGCTGACTGAGAGCTTCGCGAGGTGGCCCAACCTGAAGCTGGTGCTGTTGGCGCTGGCGGGGCTGACCGCCGGCCAAGCTGTGGTCTGGTACACCGGCCAGTTCTACAGCCTGTTCTTCCTCGAAAAGACGCTGAAGGTCGACGGGGTGCTGACCAACGAGCTGGTGGCCGTGGCCCTGTTGCTCGGGACGCCGTTCTTCGTGGTGTTCGGCTGGCTGTCGGACAAGATCGGTCGCAAGCCGATCATCCTGGCGGGCTGCCTGTTGGCGGCGCTGACCTACTTCCCGATCTTCAAGGCGATTACCGTGGCGGCCAATCCAGCGCTCGCCGCGGCGACGGCGTCGGCGCCGGTGACCGTGGTGGCTGACCCCGCCGACTGCGCCTTCCAGTTCGATCCGGTGGGCAAGAAAACCTTCGCCTCGTCGTGCGACCTGGCGAAGTCGGCGCTGGCCACGGCGGGCGTGAACTACGCCAACCAGGCCGCCCCGGCGGGCGCGGTCGCCGAGGTGCACATCGGCTCGACGGTGGTCGCGAGCTTCAAGGGCCAGGCGCTGTCCGCCCCGGATTTGAAGACGCAGAAGGGCGCCTGGACCAAGACGCTGGGCGCGGCGCTGAAGACCGCCGGCTATCCGGCCAAGGCCGATCCGGCGAAGATCAACAGGCCCATGCTGGTCGGCCTGCTCTGGCTGCTGGTGCTCTATGTGACCATGGTCTACGGGCCGATCGCCGCGGCGCTGGTGGAGATGTTCCCGGCGCGGATCCGCTACACCTCGATGTCGCTGCCCTATCATGTGGGCAACGGCTGGTTCGGCGGGTTCCTGCCGACCACGGCCTTCGCCATGGTCGCCGCCACAGGCAACATCTACTACGGCCTCTGGTACCCGATCGTGGTGGCCGGCGTGACCTTCGTGGTCGGCCTGCTGTTCCTGAAGGAGATGCGGGGCAACCCCATCGAGGACTAGCTCTTCGGCGGGCTCAGATCGGCATCGACGCGGTCGTCGAAGCCGCGGGTGGCGGAGTAGAAGGCGAGCGCCGCCAGGAACCCGGCCAGGCCGGCCAGCAGGACGATCCCGGCGGCGACATAGCGCCAGCTGGCGGCCAGAGTGCGCCAGCCGTCGGCCAGCGAGGCGGCGTCGAAAAATGTCCAGCCGGCGAACAACGCGAAGCCGGCCAGGCCGGCGAAGGCGAGGCCGTAGACGGTGAAGTGCCTGTACATGCCCGCTAAGCGCGCGGCCGCGCGGGCAGGTTCCTATGCGCTTCTATTCCGCGGCGTGGCGGGTGATGCCGATCTTCGGCGCGAGCTCGCCTGAGGCATAGCGCTTGGCCATCGACGACATCGGCAGGGGGGTGATCTTGCTGGCCCAGCCGGCCGTGCCGAACTCTTCCATCCGCTGGCGACAGACCGTGCGCATGGCGTCCATGGCGGGCTTCAGATATTTGCGCGGATCGAACTCTCCGGGGTTCTCGGCGAACACCTGGCGGATCGCGCCGGTCATCGCCATGCGGTTGTCGGTGTCGATGTTGATCTTGCGCACGCCGTGCTTGATGCCGCGCTGGATCTCCTCGACCGGCACGCCCCAGGTCTGGGGCATCTCGCCGCCGAACTTGTTGATGATGTCCTGCAGGTCCTGCGGCACCGAGGAGGAGCCGTGCATCACCAGGTGGGTGTTGGGCAGGCGGGCGTGGATCTCTTCGATGACGTTCATGGCCAGTACGTCGCCGTCCGGCTTGCGGGTGAACTTGTAGGCGCCGTGGCTGGTGCCCATGGCGATGGCCAGCGCATCGACCTGGGTCGTCTTCACGAACTCGACGGCCTGGTCGGGATCGGTGAGCAGCTGCGAGTGGTCGAGCTTCCCCTCGAACCCGTGGCCATCTTCCTTCTCGCCCTCGCCGGTTTCCAGGCTGCCCAGGATGCCGAGCTCGCCCTCGACCGAGGCGCCGACCCAGTGGGCCATGTCGCAGACCGCCTTGGTGACGGAGACGTTGTAGTCGTAGTCGGCGGGCGTCTTGCCGTCGCCCTTCAGCGAGCCGTCCATCATCACCGAGGTGAAGCCGAACTGGATGGCCGTGGCGCAGGTCGCCTCGTTGTTCCCGTGGTCCTGGTGCATGCAGATCGGGATGTGCGGATACATCTCCGCCAGGGCGTCGATCAGGTGCTTGAGGACAATGTCGTTGGCGTAGGAGCGGGCGCCGCGCGAGGCCTGGATGATCACCGGGGCGTCGACCGCGTCGGCCGCCTCCAGGATCGCCAGACCCTGCTCCATATTGTTGATGTTGAAGGCCGGCACGCCGTAGCTGTGCTCAGCCGCATGATCCAGAAGTTGTCTCAGCGTGATCCGCGCCATGGTCTCGTCCCAAGTCCCTAATCCGGCCTGCCTCTAGCGAGGCAGTCTCTTATCGAGAAGCGCCGCCACCCCCGGCAGCGTCTTGCCTTCCATCCATTCAAGAAACGCGCCGCCGGCCGTGGACACGAAGGTGAAATCGTCCACGACCCCCGCCGCGTTCAGCGCCGCTACGGTATCACCGCCGCCGGCCACCGCCACCAGCTTCCCTTCGCGTGCGAGTTTGGCCGCGTGGCGGGCCGCCTCGACGGTGCCCTTGTCGAAGGGCGGGATCTCGAAGACGCCGAGCGGACCGTTCCAGACCAGGGTCTTGGAATTGTTCATCGCGCGGCAGAGGCGCTCGACGGTCTCAGGCCCAGCGTCGAGAATGCGTTCGTCGTCGTCGACGGAGCCCACGTCGCGGACCCGGGCGGGGGCGCCGGGGGCCAGCTTTTCGGCCACCACGATGTCCAGCGGCAGGAACAGCTTGCAGTTGTTCTTGCCGGCCAGGCGGATGATCTCGCGCGCGGTCTCGGCCAGCTCCTTCTCGCAGTAGGAGGCGCCGACGTCGTGGCCCTGGGCGTAGAGGAAGGTGTTGGCCATGCCGCCGCCGATGGCCAGCTTGTCGAGCCTGGTGACCAGGTGCTTGAGCAGGTCGAGCTTGCTGGAGACCTTGGAGCCGCCGACGATGCCGAGCACCGGGCGCTCGGGATTGCCCAGCGCGCGGTCCAGCGCATTGAGCTCAAGCCGCATCTGTTCGCCGGCGTAGGCGGGCAAGAGGTGCGCCAGACCCTCGGTGGAGGCATGCGCGCGGTGGGCGGCGGAGAAGGCGTCGTTCACATAGAGGTCGCCGTTGGCGGCCAGCTCATTGGCGAAGGCCTTGTCGTTGGCCTCTTCGCCCGGATGGAAGCGGACGTTTTCGAGCAGCAGGACATCGCCGGGCTTCATCGCCGCCACCGCCTCGCGGGCCTTGGGGCCGACGCAGTCTGCTGCGAAGGCGACGGGGCAGCCCAGGACCTTTTCCAGCGGCTCGACGATGGGCTTCAGGCTCATGGCGTGCACGACCTTGCCCTTCGGCCGGTCGAAGTGGGCGAGCAGGATCACCTTGGCCCCGCCCCTGCGCAGTTCGTCGACGGTGGGCTTAGCCGCCCGCAGGCGGGTGTCGTCGGTGACCCGGCCGTCCTCCATCGGAACGTTGAAGTCCACGCGGACGAGGGCGCGTTTGCCCGCAAGATCGGCGTTAGCGAGGATCTGAAAGCTCACGCCCCCTCTCCCACGCTCGTCCCGGCCAAAGCCGGGATCCAGGCTGAGATAGGGTACGGCTGAGAGGCCGCTTGGGTCCCGGCTTTCGCCGGGATGAGCGGAAAAAAGGCCGGGCGCATCTGGCTCAGATCAGTTTCGCCATGGCGACGGCGGTGTCGCTCATCCGCGTGGAGAAGCCCCACTCGTTGTCGTACCAGCTGAGCACGCGGGCCAGGCCCCCGTCGACCATCTGGGTTTGCGGCAGGGCGACGGTGGAGGAGGCGTCGATGCCGTTGAAGTCGATGGAGACCAGCGGCGCCTTGGTGACCGCCAGCACGCCCTTCAGCGCACCGGCCGCGGCGGCTTCCATGGCGGCGTTGATCTCTTCCACCGAGGTCTTCTTGCCGGGCACGAAGGTCAGGTCGACCACCGAGACATTGGGGGTGGGCACGCGGATCGAGGAGCCGTCGAGCTTGCCGGCCAGGGCCGGGATCACCAGGCCCAGCGCCTTGGCCGCGCCCGTGGACGTGGGGATCATCGACATGGCCGCGGCGCGGCCGCGGTAGAGGTCCTTGTGCAGGGTATCCAGCGTCGGCTGGTCGCCGGTGTAGGAGTGGATCGTGGTCATGTACCCACGCTCGATGCCGCAGAGGCCTTGGAGTACGTGGGCGACCGGCGCCAGGCAGTTGGTGGTGCACGACGCATTGGAGACGATCAGGTCGGCGGCGGTCAGGGCGTCGTGGTTGACGCCATAGACGATGGTTTTGTCGGCGTTTTCGCCGGGGGCGGAGATCAGCACCCGCTTGGCGCCGGCCTCCAGGTGGAGGGCGGCCTTGTCGCGGGCGGTGAACAGGCCGGTGCATTCCAGGGCGATGTCGACGGCCAGGTCCTTGTGCGGCAGGTCCTTGGGGTCGCGGATCGCGGTGACCTTCATCCGGCCCAGGCCGCAGTCGATCCAGTCCTCGCCGGTGGTGACGGTTCCGGGGAAGCGGCCGTGGACGCTGTCGTAGCGCAGCAGATGGGCGTTGGTCTCGACCGGGCCCAGGTCGTTGATCGCCACGACCTCGATGTCCTTGCGGCCATGTTCGGCGATCGAGCGCAGGACCAGCCTGCCGATGCGGCCGAAACCATTGATGGCGACGCGAACGGTCATGGGACGAAAGCCTCCGAATTCAGGTGGCCGCGTTCTTCAAGGCGGGGGCGGCCAAGTCAACCCCTCGGGGGGTCAAGAAGGGCGACGGATTGTGACCGCGCACACCTCCGTTCATCCCCGCGAAGGCGGGGACCCAGGTGGTTTGTGTTTCTGAGTTCGGGTTGGCTCGGCAGCGCCGCGCTGAGCGCCGCAACGAAAAAAGCCTGGGTCCCCGCCTTCGCGGGGATGAGCGGATTTAAGTTAGCCCGAGCTTCGCCGGTCGGTGTCCTGGGTTGGGGGTTCGGCTTCAGCGTTGGCCGAAAGCTTGAGGTCGGCGGCGAGGCGCGCGACGTGGCGTTCGACCGGCGTCGTGGCGAAGTCTTCGGCGAGCGCGTCGTCGTCGAGCAGTTCGGCGAGCTGGTCTTCGAGGGGTTCGGCCTCGGCGGCCTCGTGCTCGTTCCAGATCAAGGTCTTCACGGCGGCGTAGACCCGGGCCTTGGTCGCGGCGTGGCGG
>JBBQTP010000075.1:0-18787 GCA_038213205.1 Caulobacterales bacterium | reverse complement strand
GCGGAGGGGGGTGACGGTTTGATGCGCTGTGCTTTGCTCAGCTTGGGTTTGATGTTCGGCATTGCGACTGCCGGATTTGCGGTAGCCGCACCCGATCAGGGGACAGTCGCGGTCTGCGCTCCGTTCGATCAAATTGCCTTGGATCGACTGCCGACGAAATGGGAGTCGGCAGACGGAGTGGACTTTCAAGAATCTTGGAAGCACTGGGCGGACGATCAAGACGGAAGTCCGTGGCCAATTTCAGACGGCCCACTCCCGCAGTTTAGATTGGTCACGAACTCAAGCTTCGTTCCCAACGGCCCGGTCAGCCAAGAAGTTCGGGGACAGCAACTCGATGGCGTTTGGCACATGACGGCGAGGAGTGGGCGGCTCGGACATCGGCAAAGAAAATGGCTTTGGACAAAATGGAAGGCGGTAACTGTTTCCCACGAAGCGGCGGCGAAAATTGACGCGCTGCTTCAAGATCAGTGCCTTTGGCAGGCGCCGCGTTTTCTCGACAGCGAGCTTCCTCTCGCCAGCGGAGGACGCGTTCCGAGTTTCGATGGGCCGATAAGCTTCTTTGACGTTCGGGCCGCTCACCGACAGTGGGGCGGAATCCAAGTATCGTGGAGGCTTGGCTCGCCCGGAAAATTGAGAGCGGCGATTCTGGCGGCTGCATTTAGCGAGCCAGAATATATTGATGCAGATGTCCGCTCAGCGGGGATTCTTCTGAAGGACGGCGAGGACACCCCCTGACGGTCGGGGTCAGCGCGCCCAAGGAATACGGTGGGAGATTGTCACTCTGTGGGCTGTAACCTCGCATGCGTAGACCAACACTTCCACGCCAGCGTCGGCGGCTTGATCCAACCCTCGTGCAAAGACCGGGTCGAGTTCGTGACAGGCCGTGAATGCCTCACAGTCGGTGCGTTGAACGACGAACAGCACCACGGCGCGGTCGCCAGCCGCTACCATGGATTCCAATTCTCTCAGGTGTCTAACGGCGCGGGATGAGACGCAGTCCGGCCATTCAGCAAGTCCCTTGCTCCTACGGAGCGTCACACCTTTCACTTCGACCCAGCACCGGCCTGAGCGTGTAAAATAGGACTGGTCATTCTTGATCTCCAGCCAGCAGGGGGCGCGGCCGGGCGCTTCCAGCAGGAAGTCGACCCGGGAGTTGGCTCCGTAGCGGACCTCGCGGCGGTGCGACGTGTAGCCGGTGAACTCGGGGAAATGGTCGGCGGCCAGGGCCTCTGCGACCAGGCGGTTGGGATGCATGGTGTTGATGCCGACCAGGCCGCCGTCGGCCTCGACCAGTTCCAGGGTGTAGGCGAGCTTGCGTTTGGGGTCGTCGGAGCGGGAGACCCAGGCGGGGAGGCCGGGCGTGTTCAGGCCCAGCATGGCGCCGGGATTCGGGCAGTGGGCGGTGATCTCGCGGCCGTCGTCCAGCACCACGTCGGCGAAGAAGCGCTTGTAGCGGGCGGTGAGGGTTCCGCGGCTAAGCGGTTGCGGGAAGTCCATGGAAGGCTTTAGTCCGACGGTCTGGAACGTGCGGATGTAGGCGAGGGATCAACGGATGGCGAGCGGCGAGGCCGGAAGCGAGGCGGGAGGCGAGGCTGGGGGGCGGGTCACCGCCGCGGTGCTGATTATCGGCGATGAGATCCTGTCGGGGCGGACGCAGGACACCAATCTGCGCGACATCGCCAAGTACCTGGGCGTGCACGGGGTGGACCTCGCCGAGGCGCGGACCGTGTCGGACGTGCATGAGGAGATCATCGCCGCGCTGGACGCCCTGCGCGGCCGCTACGACTACGTGATCACCACCGGCGGGATCGGGCCGACGCATGACGACATCACGGCGGACGCCGTGGCGGCCGCGTTTGGAGTGGAGCTCGAGGAGCACCCGGAGATCATCGCCATGATGGTGGCGCGCCGGGGCCCCGACCTGAACGCCGCGGTGCGCCGGATGGCCCGCGTGCCGGTCGGCGGTGAGCTGGTGAAGGGGCCGGGCCAGTCGCCGCCGGGCTTCACGATCGGCAATGTCTTCGTGCTGGCCGGGGTGCCGCAGGTGATGCGCGCCATGCTGGAGGATGTCGGGCCGCGGCTGAAGGGCGGGGCGGTGACGGTCTCGCGGACGGTGCGGGTGGAGGGCTTCGGCGAGAGCCTGATCGCGGCGCCCCTGGAGGCGGTGGCCAAGGCGCACCCGGCGATGAGCCTGGGCAGCTATCCGTTCTACACCGCCGACGGCTACGGCTCGAACCTGGTGCTGCGCGGGCGCGATCCGGCGGAACTGGAGAGCACGGTGGGGGAGCTAATTGCCGCACTGGAGGGCGCAGGCGTCAGTAATATGCGCGAAATAGACGCGGCGTAGAGAATTTCCACCCCGATGGTTTGGCAGGCGCCGGCTATTCCGCTATGGAGCCGCTGAATATGTTCACCAGGAGCATCCGAGTAAGATGATCGTTGCATTGCTCGCGGCCACCGTTCTGCTGGCCGACGTTAGCCCGGCCGCCACCGCCGCGCCGGCCGCCAAGACCGCCGCCACGGCCCAGAAGACCGCCGACAGCAACAACAAGCTGGTCTGCAAGAGCGAGCCTGTGCTCGGCTCGCGCATGCCGGTGAAGAAGTGTCGCACGGTCGGCGACGCCGCCGCCGAGAAGCTCGAGGCGCAGCAGGCCCTGAACAAGATGCAGGGCGACAACAACTACTCCTCGAAGTAGCCGGCCCCTCCGCGCCTGAGACGGCCCAGGCCGCCGCGACCCGACGTCGCGGCGGTTTTGCGCGTTTCCACACCGGGTCTTCACACCTGTGGATAACTCTGTGCATCTTTGCGGTGGCGGGTGTCCGGAGGGACGCTCGTGGCCGTTGGGGGCTGCGATGAAGACACTGGCGGTGATGTCCCGCAAAGGCGGGGCCGGCAAGACAACGGTCTCCGTCAACCTGGCGTTGGCGGCGCGCGCCCTGGGCATCAAGGCGGTGCTCGGCGACGCCGATCCGCTGCGCTCGGCCTGCGAAGTCCTGCGTGGCCGTGACGAGGCGGCCGGCCTCCTGATGGAAACCAGCGCGTCGAAGCTGTTTGCCCTGACCGAAGCCTGCCGACGCGGCGGCGCGGACCTTTTGATCATCGACACCCCGGCCGCGCCGGAGGCTGACGTCGCCGAGGCGGTGAAGGTGGCGGACCTCTGCCTGGCGGTGTCGCGCCCGACCTATCTCGACCTGGCCGCCGCCGTGCGTTCGGTGGCGATCATCCAGCGGCTCGGCAAGGACGGGCTGATCGTGCTGAACCAGTGCGCCCCGCCGCGCAACGGCGTCGAGCCGCCGGCGGTGGTGAAGGCGTTTGAGGCGTTGCGGTTCGCCGGCCTGCCGGTGACGCCGGTCGCGCTGCGCTCGCGGCTGGTCTACCAGACCGCCTTCGCCCAGGGCCGCTCGGTGCTGGAGATCGATGGCGAGGGCCAGGCGTCGGCCGAGGTGCGCGACCTGTTCCGCCACGTCTGGCGGGTGATGACCGGCGGGGTCCGCCCTCCGGTGCGCACCGCCAACGACGACCTGAAGAAGCCCTCGGCTCGCGTCTCGGGGCTCACCTTCACGCCGCGCCACGCCTGACCTGGGTTAAGTTTCAAGGGGCGCGGTTAATCGTCCTTTTGTTCTTTGCGTAACATGATCCCGCAGGCACCAGGGGCGGGGCCGCGGGAACAGCATCTTGGCCGAGAACTATCGCAGCATGCGGGCGCTGGAGAAGACGGCTTCGACCAGCCGTGTTCTGAACCTTGCCGCGCTGTCGGTGAAGAACCAGGGCAATCCCGAGCACATCGCCAAGCCGTTCTTCACGGCGCCGGCGCTGAATGCCGCGGTGATCCTGAAGCACCGCCTGCGCGCCAACGAGATGGAGACGATCCACACCACCAGCCGCACGGCCACCAAGCTGCTGGTGCCGTTCGAGCGGTCAGACCTCGGCCTGGGGGGCCGCTCGCTGTTCGTCGGCGAGCGCGGCTGGATGGAGAACCTGCAGGCGCTGGCCGGGGTGGCGCACGACCTGGGCCGCGACGCCGGCGTGCTGGAGGCGCTGGACGAGCTGCCGTCGCTCGACCCGTTCCTGTTGCGCGAGCATATGAGGCGGCGCGGGTTCGACATCGCCGACACCCACTTCGAGATCTCGGCCGGCGACATGGACAAGATGCAGCAGTTCGTCGGCGGCGAGATCGGCCGGCTGATCGACCTGGCGTACAAGGGCCGCTCGAGCAACGACGCCAACACGACGCGCCTGGTGCAGGCGCTACTGTCGAGCCGCCCGGACGAGCGGCTGGAGCCGTTGCGCCTGACTCTGCGCCTGGAGGGCGAGAGCTATCGCGAGGGCATCTTCAGCTGGAAGGGCTTCCTCTACTACAAGTGGGTGCTGAACAGCCTGTGGCCGAAGCTGCGCGAGGTTCTCGTGGAACTGATGAAGGTCAAGATCATCGGGCCTCGCGACAGCGAGCACGAGGGTCTGGTCCGGGCCATGAAGGTGCGGCTGCACGACAATATCGAGCGGCAGGTCCGCGCGGTGGCCGACTACCTGCGGATTTACGACCAGGTCTATCGGGAGTTGACCAAGGACGGGAATGCGACGGCGTTCCGTGACTTCCTGCTGAAGTCACCGGAGATGCTGGTGGCGTTGGGCGAGGGCGCGGGGACCATCTCGCACATCGCCTCGTTCTGGCGGTTCCGGTTCCCGAAGAACAAGCGGCTGGAAGCCCACGTCGGCGAGCTGCTGGATATCCTGCAGGACTTCGAGGCGGGCCTGGGCGGCGACGCCGGCGGGATGTCGCAGGCGGCCTGAGGCCGCGCGGTATCGACCGCCTCGGCCTGCTCCGCTAAGCCTTGGCGGGCGGGGACCTGGCGGAACCGGTAGACGCAAGCGACTTAAAATCGCTCGGAGCAATCCGTCCGGGTTCGAGTCCCGGGGTCCCCACCAGCGACGGCGATCGGCCGCTCTTTCCGGCCTTGGGCGGCGGGCGGGCATCAGGCAGGAACGGGGGCCATCAGCCGGTCACCCTGACCGGGCGGTTGTCGCCCTATGACCTGACCGCCAAGCCGCCGATCGCCCCGCTCTACGCCGACGCGACCGACCCTCTCGATCTCTAGGCGAGGGTGCGCGGCTGATCCTTGGACGCGTCGCGGTCGTCCTCGGCGGGGACCGGGGCGGGGTAGCCGAAGGCCTGGCCGTCGCCGGACGCGGCGGCGAGCTGACGCTCGGCGAAGGCCCAGTTGGCGCCGCTCGACAGCCAGCGGCCCAGGAAGCCCTTCCGGTCGTTCTTGTAGTCCAGGTAGTAGGCGTGCTCCCACAGGTCGCAGGCCAGCAGCGGGAACAGGCCGTCGCGGATCAGCAGGTCATCGGCGTCGTGGGTGGAGACCACCTTCAGCCCGTCCGAGCCGGCGACCAGCCAGATCCAGCCGGAGCCGAAGTGGTCGACGCCTTCGGTGATGAAGGCGTCCTCGAAGGCGGCGAGACTGCCGAAGGCCCGGGTCAGCGCGGCCTTGAGCGCACCGGCCGGCGCCGGAGGCTTGTGCGTCATGCTCTCCCAGAAGAAGGCGTGGTTCCAGGCCTGGGCGGCGTTGTGGAACAGCTTGAGGTCGCCCTTGCGGTGCGCCTCGCGGACCACGTCTTCCAGGGCGCGGCCCTCGAGCCCCGCCTTGGCGGCTAGCTCGTTAGTCTTCTCGACATAGGCTCTGTGATGCTTGTCGTGGTGGGTGTGCAGCGTGTCGGCCGACAGCATCGGCTCCAGGGCGGCGTAGTCGTAGGGCAGCTTGGGCAGGATGAACATGGGAGGTCTCCGGTTGCCCCCCAAACCGCCCCCGCCAGCGAGGGGTTCCTCAGATATCAGCGTCGCCCGGTTTGGCGGCGCCCCTAACGACGCATCGAGATCAGTTCGAGCTCGCGGCCTTCCGGGTCGAGGACGAAGGCGACGCGCATGCCGGTGGCGTCCCAGGGCTCGCGGTGCGGCGTGGCGCCTTGCGCAACCGCGTGCGCGAAAGCGACGTCGACGTCGCGGACATAGAGGCCGAGCGGGCCGTGGGCGGTGCCGACCGTGACGCTGCCGCCAGCCTTGGGCCAATAGAGGATCAGGCTGAAGCCGGACTCCTCGCCCGGGCGGCGCATGACCAGCTCGAGAATGTCCGGCAGGTCGATGGTCTGGGCGACCACGAGGCCGAACGCGCGTTCGTAGAAGCCGCGCATCTTTTCAAGATCTTGCACGACGAACTTCACGAAGCCCATGCGGACCGAGATCGGCGTGGTGGGGGCTTGCGCGGTGGCGGTGTCGGTCATTGGGGTTCTCCTGCGGGCTCTCGGGGGCCGGCGCTTGGCCCCATCCTGCGCGGGAAGCGGCGCGGCGGCTAGGGCAGATCGGCCAGCGCACCCGGCAGCAGGCGCGCGACGATGGCGGCGATCGCGTCCTGGCCGGCCGGGTCGGCGAGCAGGTCCTGGCGGACCTCCAGCTCCAGGTAGTCCAGCCCGCGTCCGCCCGCGTGGTGCGGAATGGTAAAGTCGACCTCGTCCATCTTGTAGGGCTGATTGTCGCCGACGAGGGCCTCGCCAAAGTCTTTACGGAGGTGCGCCAACGCGGTGCGGGAGTAGGGCGAGTTGTCGGCGTGCAGCACGCCGAACTGCCAAGGCCGGTCGAAGCCGTCCATGGAGGGCGTGAAGGAATGCAGGCTGATCAGGGTGGTGGGCAGGCCGCGCGCGGCGCGGGCGTCGAGCTCGTCGGCGATGGCGCCGTGGTAGGGGGCGGCGATCTCGGTGATCCGCGCCAGGCGTTCGGGCGGCGCAAGGTCCAGGTTGCCGGGGATCTGCGTGCCGTCGCTGACTTCGGGGATGGCGTCAGCACGGGCCGGGTCGCGGTTGCAGTCGATCACCAGGCGCGAATAGCGCTGGCGAATGAAGGTTGCGCCCAGCAGGGCCGACAGCCGCTCGCCCAGCCCCGCCACGCCGATGTCCCAGGCAATATGGCGCGCGCGCTCTGCGTCATTAAGGCCAAGCTCTGTTAATCTTTGCGGGATCAATCGCCCGGCATGATCGCCCAGCAACAGAAACGGCGAATCGGCGCCCGGATTCAGCGCAATCCACGGCGACGCCTCGTCAGCGGCCACCGGCCGCGTGGACCCACCCGCGGAATCGATTGAACTCTGAGCCAATGCCTATCGTCTCCATCCGCCACCGGACGACCTACCGCTACCGCAACCCGGTGGCGTTCGGCGAGCACCGGATCCTGGCCCGGCCGCTGGAAGGGCCGGATCAGCGCATATTGAGCGCCGAGACGGCGATCACGCCCGATCCTTCGGCGCGGCGCTACCTTGCTGACGTGGCCGGCAACCTGGTGGAGGCGGTAAGCTTCAAGGGCCGGGCGAGCCAGGTGACCTTCGAAAGCTTCGTCACCCTCGACCACACGCCGACGCAGCCGGCCTTCGACGACGAGGCCGAGGGGCTGGGGCCAGGCGGGCGGTTCCTCTACGACCCGCTGGACATGGCCGACCTGGCGACTTCGGTGGCGCGGCGGTTCGAGGATCCGGCGGGGGAGGTAGAGGCCTGGGCGCGGCGCTTTGTGCGCCCGATTGGGGTCACGGGCCTGCGCAGCCTGCTGGGCGACATGACCACGGCGATCCATCGGGAGTTCTCCTACGGGGTGCGCCTGGAAGGCCCGCCGCAGTCGCCGCTGGAGACCCTGGCCCGCCGCTCGGGCAGCTGCCGCGACTTCGCGATGCTGATGATGGAGGCCGCCCGCAGCCTCGGTCTCGCGGCGCGGTTCGTGTCCGGCTATGTCTATTCAACCTCAGGAGGCGGGCGGCGGCTCGGCGGCGGCCACACCCACGCCTGGGTGCGGGTGTTCACACCGCACTGCGGCTGGATCGACTTCGACCCGACCAACGGCATCATCGGCTCTCGCGGCCTGGTCCGCGTGGCGGTGGCCTGCGATCCGCGTCAGACCATCCCGCTGCACGGAACCTGGGCAGGCCTGGCCAACGACTACCTCGGTATGGAGGTGGAAGTGGACGTGGGCGCGGAAAGCGAGCCCATGGCGCAACCGGCGCCGCGTCTGCGAATTGCGCAGGGACGCTAAGCCACACAGGAACAGTTCATGCGCATCAGAGCCGGCTACGAGATCACCTATGAGTGTCCGCAGCCCACGCCGATGCTGCTGCTGCTGAACGTCCACGCCTCGCGCTACCAGGACCTGGAGACGCCGGACGTGGTGCGCACCAACCCGTTCATCCCGGTCGAGCAGTACCACGACGGGTTCGGCAATCTGTGCAGCCGCATCGTCTGCCCGCCGGGGCGCACGGTGATCTCGGCGGACTTCGTAGTGCGCGATTCGGGCGAGCCCGATCCGGTGACGCCCGACGCGATCCAGCATCCCGTGCAGGACCTGCCGCACGAGGTGATCGTCTTCCTGCTGGCCAGCCGCTACTGCGAGACCGAGCATCTGAGCGACCTGGCCTGGAAGCTGTTCGGGGATGTGACGCCCGGCTGGGCCCGGGCCCAGGCGATCGTCGAGTACACCCACAACCGCATCACCTTCGGCTACGAACATGCGCGGCCCACCAAGACCGCGTTCGAGGCGCACGAGGAACAACTCGGCGTCTGCCGCGACTACGCCCACCTGGCGATCACCCTGTGCCGCTGCATGAATATCCCGGCGCGCTACTGCACCGGTTACCTGCCCGACATCGGGGTGCCGCTGGTGGGCGAGATGGATTTCTCGGCCTGGTTCGAGGTCTATCTGGGCGGCAAATGGCGGATCCTCGATGCGCGGCACAACAAGCCCCGGATCGGGCGGATCCTGATGGCGCGGGGCCGTGACGCCACCGACGCGGCGATCACCACCAGCTTCGGCCCCAACCTGCTGGCGGGCTTCAAGGTGATCGGCGAGGAATTGCGCTAGGGCGCCCGCATCCAATCCCGGGGGCGCGGCGGCGACTAGGGCCGACACGGGGGCGCATGAGAGCGTGGCAACATTCGTGTAACGTGGGTGGGCCATATACGCCGTAAGGCGTGCGTCGGCGCACGGCGGCATTTGGACGGATCTGGGAGCCCAACTCGATGAACGGCACACGTCTTGGCCTGATGGCCCTGTTGGCCAGCGCGGCGGTGATCGGTGGCTGCACCAGCGATGCGACGGCGCCCAATGCTCTTGCACACGGTGTCGGCATCGCGGCGACCGCCTCGGCCACACCCCCGGTGGTCGGCAACTTCATGCTGGTGGACGCCAACATGGAAGCGCACGAGCTTTATCGCCTGGCCGACGCCAAGGCGGTGGTGATCGTCACCCAGTCGAACGGCGACACGGTGATGCGCGGCCAGGCCGGCGACTTGAAAGCGCTGAAGGCGGCCTATGCCCAGAAGGGCGTCGAGTTCGTGATGCTGAACTCCAACCTAAAGGACAGCCGCGAGGCGATCCAGGCCGAGGCCGCCAAGGCCGGCTACAACACCCCGATCCTGATGGACTCATATCAGCTGGTCGGCGAGAGCCTCGGCGTGACCCGCTCGGGCGAGGTCTATGTGGTCAATCCGAAGACCTGGGCGGTCGCCTACCACGGCGCGCTGAAGGGCGGCGACACCAGCAAGGCGCTCGACGCCCTGGTGTCCGGCCAGTCGACGATGGTCGCTTCGAACGGCGTAGGGGGCGGCGCGGCGATCGCCTTCCCCGAGCGCGGCGAGACCAAGATCTCCTACGCCAAGGACGTGGCGCCGATCCTCGATAGGAAGTGCGTGGCCTGCCACGAGGAAGGCGGCATCGGCCCCTTCGCCATGACCAACTATACGACGGTCAAGGGCTTCGCCCCGATGATCCGCGAGGTGATCCGCACCGACCGGATGCCGCCCTATCACGCCGATCCGCACGTCGGGAAATTCAGCGACGACAAGCGGCTGACGCCGGAAGAAACCAAGACCATCGTCCACTGGGTGGAAGCCGGCGCGCCGCGCGGCGAGGGCGTTGATCCGCTGGGCGCGGTGAAGCGTGTGGCCGCCGAGTGGCCGCTGGGCAAGCCCGACCTGATCATCAATGTGCCCGCCTACACCATCCCCGCCTCGGGCGTGGTCGACTACCAGCGCCCGGCGGTGGCCGGCACGCTGACCGAAGGCAAATGGGTCCGCGCCTCGACGGTGAAGCCTGGCTCGCGCCAGGGCGTGCACCATCTGCTGACCGGCTGGATGGCCGAGATGCCGGCCAACGGCAGGTCGTCGGAGACCAAGTGGGCGGCCTCGCTGGGCGCCGGCTACGCCGTCGGCGCGGAAAGCTCCATCGAGCCGACCAACGCCGGGGTTTATCTGCCGGCCGGCGGCGCCATCGGCTTCCAGGCCCACTACACTCCGTTCGGCAAGGAGGCGGTCGATAAGAGCCAGATCGCGCTCTACTTCTACGACAAGCCGCCGGAGCTGATCATGCACTCGGTGGTGGTCCTGGACCCGACCATCGAGATTCCGGCGGGCGAGGCCCGGCACCAGGAAGTGGCCTATGTGCAGTTCCCCCACGATGCGCTGCTCTATTCGGCCTTCCCGCACGCCCACTACCGGGCCTATTCGTCGGACCTGTGGATCCAGTATCCGGACGGCAAGCAGAAGCTGCTGCTGAGCCTGCCGCGCTACGACTTCAACTGGCAGCGGTCCTATACCTTCGACAAGCCGGTCACCGTGCCGGCGGGCTCCAAGCTGATCGCCCACTACGTCTACGACAACTCCAAGCGTAATCCCTCGAACCCCGACCCGAAGATCAACGTCAGCTGGGGCGAGCAGTCGTTCCAGGAGATGCTGTTCACCTCGCTCAGCTACCGCTGGGTGGATGAGACGGCCTCGCACCGGGTCAGCTATGAGGAGGAGATGGGCAAGACCCGCCTGCTCGGCATGATGGACGACAACATCGACGGCAAGCTTCAGAAGGCCGAGTTGCGTGGCCAGATCGGCCAGCAGCTGGGCAAGTACTTCGACGTGCTCGACAAGAACCACGACGGGGCGCTGGACGCCGACGAACTGGCTGCGGCCCAGGTGGGTGGCGGTCGCCGGGGTTCCGCGGCGGCGCCGCCGAGCGCGGCGCCGAAGACCTCGGCCTCGCCGATCGCCGGCGGGAAGTAGGACTTCACAGCCGAACCTGTGAGGAAAGCGCCGGGGCCCACGCTCCGGCGTTTTTCCTTTGGGCGTCAGGCCCGTCGACGGGCCTGACGCAGGCCTATGACGATGGCCGCCGACGCCAGGTACGCCACCGGTAGCAGGCTGAGGCCCAGGTGGAAGCCGCCCGTCGAATCCTTCGCCAGGCCCCAGAGCCAGGGGAACAGGAATGAGCCCAGCTGGCCCAGGCCGTTGATAGCGGCCACGGTGACCGCCGCGGCCCGCGGGTGGATGATCTCGCCAGGGGCCAACCAGAAGATGATCATCACCGAGGTGTAGGCCGACATCATGCCGAGATAGCCTGCCATCATCACCCAGGGCGGCGGGTGTGACGCCATCAGGCCGAAGCAGGCGGCGACCAGCACGAGAGGGATCGCCAGATGCAGGTAGCGCTCGCGCGTCCGGTCCGAGTTCCAGCCGGAGAACGTCATGCCGATCGCCCCGAGAACCCCGGCGGCGGCCACCAGGTAGCCCACGTGAGCGGCGTCGAGCCCCGTGGTCTCCTTCAGGACGGCCGGGGCGGAAAGGGTGAAGGCGTAGTAGGGGCCGAGGTAAAGGAAGTTCACCAGCACCAGGGCGATCACCTCCGGGCGCAGCAGGGCGCGCCACTGGCTATGGTCCGGCGCGCCGACGGCGGCGTTGCCGGCGGCGATCGCGGTGTCCAGCCAGGCGCGCTGGTCGGGCTTCAGCCAGGCCGCGTCGGCCGGCCGGTCCGGCAGGAATCGCAGGAAGGCGAAGGCCAGGATCACCGCCGGCGCGCCCTCGGCGATCAAGAGCCATTGCCAGCCGTGCAGACCCAGACGGCCGTCGAGACCCAGGAGGGATCCCGCCACGGCGCCCATCACCACGGAGGCCAGGGGCGCGGCGATATAGAACCGCGAGATCGCCCGGCCGCGATAGGCCTGCGGGAACCAGAGGCCGAGGTAGTAGATCACGCCCGGGAAGAAGCCCGCCTCCGCCGCGCCCAGCAGGAAACGCACGAGGTAGAATTCCCAGGGCGTGCGGACCAGGGCCATGCTCATCGCCACCAAGCCCCAGGTGATCATGATCCGCGCCAGCCAGCGCCGCGCGCCGACCCGGGCCAGCACCAGGTTGGAGGGCACCTCCAGCAGGGCATAGCTGATGAAGAACAGGCCCCCGCCGAAACCGAAGATCGAGGCGGTGAAGCCCAGCTGCGCGTTCATCGTGGGCGCGGCGAAGCCGATGTTCACCCGGTCCATGTAGGCGACGAGATAGGCCAGCAGGATCAGCGGCAGCAGCCGCCACGAGATGGCGCGCAGCGTGCTGCGCTCGAGTTCTTGTTCAGACATTCAGGCCCCCGGCTGGCGAGGCCCAGGAGGTCACAGCTTGTGTCCGCGGTCGAGCCCGCCCCGCGTCCCTACTTCGCGCGGTCCTTCGGCAGCCAGAACGAGACGCAAGCATGGTGGATCATGGTCAGGACAGCGTCCTGGTGGAACCTCGCCTCATAGGCCGCGGCGATTTCGCCGATCTTGCGGCGGTCGTCCGATTGGCCGGTGAGGATCAGCGTTAGGCGCTTGCCGGGCTCCTTGAAGACCTCGCCCTTGGAGAGCCAGCGGCCCTGGCTGTCGGAGACCGTGAGACCGTCAGGAAAGCGCGGGCTGACATCTTCGTCGAGGAAGCGGTTGAAGTCGGCCTCGCTGACACCGAGGGTCTGGCCGATGTTGCGGCCGAAGATGAGCTCGGCGACCTGGCGGTGGTCTTCGCCCGCGGGACAGGACAGGTCGCCCCTGGAGGCGGTGACCGAGACGCAGGCCGCCAGCGGCGCGGCGGCCAGGGCCACGGCGAGCCCGCGCGCGAGTTTCACTCGGCGGCTCGTTCCTGGGCGTAGCCTAGCAGTTCGTTGAGCCGCTCGATGACGCTGATCGCCGCCTGCGGCACGGTGGTGCCAGGGGTGAAGATCGCCGCGACGCCCATGTCCTTCAGCGCGGCGAAGTCTTCCGGCGGGATCACGCCGCCGACCACGACCATGATGTCCTTGCGGCCGCGCTTGGCGAGTTCGGCCTTGAGTTCCGGCACCAGCGTCAGGTGGCCGGCGGCCAGCGAGCTGGCGCCCACCGCATGCACCCCGTCGGCGACAGCCTGGGCGGCGGTCTCGGCCGGGGTCTGGAAGAGGTCGCCGATCTCCACGTCGAAGCCGAGGTCGGCGAAGCCGGACGCGATCACCTTCTGGCCGCGGTCGTGGCCGTCCTGGCCCATCTTGGCGACCAGGATACGGGGTTTGCGGCCATCGGCCTGGGCGAAGGCTTCGGCCATGGCCTTGGCCTGGGCGGCGGCAGCGGTGACGCCGCTCTCGCGCAGATAGACGCCCTGCACCGCGCTGGCGTGGGCCTTGTGGCGGCTGAACACCTTCTCCAGCGCATCGGAGATCTCGCCGACCGTGGCCTTGGCGCGCGCGGCGTTGACCGAGAGCTCCAGCAGGTTGCCGTTCCCCGCGGCGCCGGCGGTGAGCGCCTCAAGCGCGGCAGCGGTAGCGGCCGGGTCGCGCTCGGCTTTCAGCCGCGCGAGCTTCGCGAGCTGCTGCTCGCGCACGGCGGTGTTGTCGACCTTCAGCATCGGAATCTCGTCAGGGCTGTCGGACAGGTAGCGGTTGACGCCAACCACGCTCTGAATGCCGGCGTCGATGCGCGCCTGGGTGCGCGCCGAGGCTTCCTCGATGCGCCGCTTGGGCAGGCCCTCCTCGATGGCCCTGGCCATGCCGCCTAGCGCCTCGACCTCGGCGATGTGCTGCAGGGCGCGGGCCGCCAGGTCGGCGGTTAGGCGCTCGATGTAGTAGGAGCCGCCCCAGGGATCGATCACCCGGGTCTGGCCGCTCTCGGCCTGCAGGAAGAGTTGGGTGTTGCGCGCGATCCGGGCCGAGAAGTCGGTCGGCAGCGCGAGCGCCTCGTCGAGCGAATTGGTGTGCAGGCTTTGGGTCTGGCCGCCGGTGGCGCCCAGGGCCTCGGCGGTGGTCCGCGCAACGTTGTTGAACACATCCTGCGCTGCCAGGCTCCAGCCGGAGGTCTGGGTGTGGGCGCGCAAGGACAGGCTGCGCAGGTCGTTCGGCGCGAACTCGTCCTTGATCAGCTTGGCCCAGAGCAGGCGCGCGGCGCGCTGCTTGGCGATCTCCATGAAGACGTTCATGCCGGCGTTCCAGAAGAACGACAGGCGCGGCGCGAACTGGTCGACGGTCATGCCGGCGGCGACGCCCGCGCGGACGTATTCGACGCCGTCGGCCAGGGTGTAGGCGAGCTCCAGGTCGAGCGTCGCCCCGGCTTCCTGCATGTGATAGCCGCTGATCGAGATCGAGTTGAAGCGCGGCATCTCCTTGCTCGTGTAGGCAAAGATGTCCGAGACGATCCGCATCGAGGGGGTCGGCGGGTAGATGTAGGTGTTCCGGGTCAGGAACTCCTTGAGGATGTCGTTCTGGATGGTGCCGGAAAGCTTGGCGTGGTCTACGCCCTGTTCCTCGCCCGCCACGATGTAGAGCGCCAGGATCGGCAGGACGGCGCCGTTCATGGTCATCGACACGCTCATCTTGTCGAGCGGGATGCCGTCGAACAGCGTGCGCATGTCGTAGATCGAATCGATCGCCACGCCAGCCATGCCGACGTCGCCCTTTACGCGCGGATGATCGCTGTCGTAGCCGCGGTGGGTGGCCAGGTCGAAGGCGATGGAGAGGCCCATCTGCCCGGCCGCCAGGTTGCGGCGGTAGAAGGCGTTGGAGTCCTCGGCCGTGGAGAAGCCCGCGTACTGGCGGATGGTCCACGGGTTGGTCAGGTACATGGTCGGGTATGGGCCGCGCAGGAACGGGGCGAGGCCGGGGTAGCCCGAGAGAGTGTCGAGGCCGGTGGTGTCGGCGGGGCCGTAGGCGGGGCGCACGGCGATGCCTTCGGGGGTCTGCCAGGGCGCGCCGGCCTGTAGCGCCTGGGCGGGCAGGGCGTCGAAGGGCAGTTTGGCGAAGTCGGGGAACTTGCTCACTCGAACGCCTCCGAGATGCGCATGGGCGTCAGCGGCCCGCATATGCTGTCCGCGCCGGGCAGGCGGACCGGCGGGGCGGTCACGGCCTTGGCGGCGGCGATCTCGACCTCGACGGGCGTGTCCTTGGTGGGCGGGAAGGCGGTGACGCCGATGATCTTCGGCGCGGGCCGCGCGGCGTTGGCGGCCGCGACCTGTGTGGCGATGTGGCCGGAGGCGAGCGCGGCGAGGATGCCGCCGGCTGCCTCGAAGGCCTGGAAATCTGACCAGGCCTTGCGCGCGATCTCGTCGGTGAGGGCCTCGACGTAGCCGGAGCCGGCGGCGGGGTCGGCGACGCGGCCGATGTGGGCCTCTTCCATCAGGACGAGCTGGGTGTTGCGGCTCTGGCGGCGGCCGAACGCGGTGGGCAGGCCGAGCGCATCGGTGAAATTGCCGAGCAGGACGGTGTCGGCGCCGCCGACCGCCGCGCCGAAGCCGGCGGCGGTGAGCCGGATCATGTTGGTCCAGGCGTCCTTTGCGGTGAGCATGCGCCGCGAGGAGCGGGCCTCGATGCGCGCGGTGGGTTCCGCGCCGCAGGCCAAGGCGATGCGGGCCCACACGGCGCGGGCGGCGCGCAGCTTGGCAATGGTCAGGAAGTGGTCGGCGTCGGCCGAAAGGCCGAGCGTGATGCGGCCGAAAGCCTCGGCCACCGGCAAGCCGGCCTCGACCAGGGCCCTGGCGTAGGCCACGGCGGCGCTGGCAGCGAAGGCGACATCGAGGGCCTCGCCGCCGCCGGCCTCGTGGACCACACGGCCGGAGGCCAGGAACAGCTGGGCCTGCGGGTAGATGTCTGCCAGGCGGGCGGCGGTGTCGGCGGCCACGGCCAGGTGAGCCTCCATGGGACCGGGGCTGGCGCCGGTCGCGGCATAGGCGCTGAGCGGATCGAGGTGGAAGCGCAGCAGGGCGCCCGGCGAAGCCTTGGCGGCGGCGGACAGCCAGTCGGCGGCCTGCGGGCCCAGGAAGCCGGCGTCGAGCGCGACTGGCGCCAGCTCCAGGATCACGCCATCGAGGACGCGGGCCAGGGCGGCGTCTGACCCCACGGCGACGCCGGTCTTGCCGGTCGGGTCGAGGCGGACGACCAGGCTGGCCGCCCCGCCGTTCAGGTCGGCGAGCACTTCGCGATTGGCTCGGGCCGGGTCCGGATGGGCGGTCAAGGTGGCGGCTTCCCAGGCGCGGTCAGCGGCGACCGTGCGGGCCGGCGCGTTGGGGCTGGGCGCCTGCGGATAGAGGGGCTCGATCGGCAAGCCCTCGACGGTGGTCTTTTCCAGACTCGCGAACGGAGCCTCGCCCAGGGTCTTGTCGACCAGCTTGCGCCAGTCCGCTGGCGTGGCGGCGGGGAAGTCGCCGGTGAGAGAAACGTCGGCCATGGGCGGGAATTGCCCCCCGCCGCCCGCAGGCGTCAAGTTCACGCTGGGTCAGAGGGGGGCTGCGGCGTTGACGACTCGACGGCCATGCCGGACCGTTGGTCATGCCGGGCTCGCCATCTACGCCAACTGAGGGCACACCGCTCCTGAGCCTGTGCCTGGCGACCTACAACCGCGCCCGCTACCTTGACCGCTACCTGAGCCATCACCTTGGCGCGCTGGACGCGGCGGGCATCGACTATGAGCTGGTGGTCTCGGACAACTGCTCCACCGACGAGACGCCGCAGATCTTGGCGCGGTGGGCGAAGGATCACTCGCGGATGCGCGTCAGCCGCCAGCCGCGCAACGTGGGGGCCTATCCGAACATCCTGACCACCCTGCGCCAGGCGCGCGGCGAGGTGGTGGTGAGCATCGCCGACGACGACCTGATGATCCCGGAGACGCTTTTGGGCTACGTGCGGCGGATGGCGGCCGACCCGGCGCTGGTGATGATCCAGTCGCCGTGGCTACTGATGGACGAGACCAAGGACGGCGCGGTCACCGGCAAGTTCTATGACTTCGACGGCGAGCAGCATTTCGAGAAGGGCCAGTTCGCGCAGTGCCTGGCCTTCGTCATCCAGAAGCACGTGTTTCCCGAGTGCTGGGTGATGCGCCGAGCCGCCCTGCCGAGCATCGTCGGGCCGACGCCCAGGTTCACCTACAGCTTCTTCGCCATCCTGGCCCACGCCCTGGCCAAGGGCGACGTGCTGTTCTGCCCGGAGCCGTACCTGATGGCGACGGCGGTTTCGGCGGGCCAGAGCGCCCAGGTGGGCAATACCGAGGCGATGGAGTCCTGGGACGTCTACCGCGGCGGCCTAGAGCTGCTGGCCTCCTATGCGCGGCAGTTCAATCCGGGCGCCTTGCCGGACGCGGCCTCGGTGGGCGACGCGATTCTGTCCTTCGTCTTCGAGCGAATGGTGGTGGCCGCCAAGCTGCAGGCGCATGCGAGGAACTGGTCGAACGCCTACCAGATCCTGCGGCGTTTGCACGCCTACGACCTGTTGCCGGCGATCGGGGTCGATCACGACGACATCGCGCGGCTGGCGGCCATCGAGACGGCGTTCGTGGAGTGCAACCAACTGGGGGCGGGAGAGATCGTCGTGGCGGCCGACGTGCCCGATCACATCTTGGAGCGGATGAACCCCATCGAGGGCGCGGCCCTGGTTCGGGCGCCCGGTGCTGGGGACGTGCGGCGGGCCTGGTGCTCGCTGGGCGGTGCTCCGAACCCGGCGATGGGCGAGGGGGACATCGCCTGCGACATCCTGCTGGTTATGGAGCGCTTTCCGATCTTCCCGCCGGCGTCCTAGGCTTACTTGCCGATCCTGTATTTTATCCGTACTACGTAAATTATCATTCTTGAGGACACGATTTCATGGCTCTGCCGCCCGTTCTGCGTGATCGCCTGCGCCTGCCGGTTATCGGCTCGCCGCTGTTCATCATCTCCAACCCGGACCTGGTGATCGCCCAGTGCAAGGCCGGCATCGTCGGCTCGTTCCCGGCGCTGAACGCGCGGCCGATCTCGATGCTGGACGAGTGGCTGCACCGGATCACCGAGGAGCTCGCCGCCTGGGACCGTGACCACCCCGAGGCGCCATCGGCGCCGTTCGCGGTCAACCACATCGTGCACAAGTCCAACGACCGGCTGGAGCAGGACGTCGAGCTCTCCACCAAGTGGAAGGCGCCGATCGTGATCACCTCGCTGGGCGCGCAGACGCCGGTGAACGATGCGGTCCACTCCTACGGCGGGGTGGTGCTGCACGACGTGATCAACGACCGTTTCGCCCGCAAGGCCATCGAGAAGGGGGCCGACGGCCTGATCCCGGTCGCGGCCGGGGCTGGGGGTCATGCGGGGCACCTGTCGCCCTTCGCCTTGGTCCAGGGCCTGCGCGAATGGTTCGACGGGCCGATCGCGCTGTCGGGCTCCATCGCCCATGGCCGGTCGATCCTGGGGGCCCAGGCGATGGGCGCGGATCTGGCCTATGTGGGCTCTGCCTTCATTGCCACCCAGGAAGCCAACGCCAACCCCGACTATCAGGCGATGATCGTGGCCTCGAGCGGCGAGGACATCACCTACACGAACCTGTTCACCGGCGTTCACGGCAACTACCTGACGCCGTCGATCCTCGCCGCGGGCCTGGATCCTGACGACCTGCCGAAGTCGGACGCCTCAGCCATGAATTTCGGCTCGGGCGGCAACTCCAAGGCCAAGGCCTGGCGCGATATCTGGGGCTGCGGCCAGGGCATCGGCGCGGTGAAG
>JBBQTP010000074.1:0-19164 GCA_038213205.1 Caulobacterales bacterium | reverse complement strand
CCGCGCAGCATCTGATAGGCGTCCTCTGGCGAGACGGCCCAGCCCATGTTGTGGATTCCATCCTCAAGCAGGCGAGCCAGCTTTGGATCAACCACCGCGGCCGACCCCATGAAGACGTCGGAGTGGCCGCCCACATATTTGGTCAGGGCTTGGACGCTGATGTCGACCCCGTGCGCCAGGGGCTTGTAGAGGAAGCCCGCGCCCCAGGTGTTGTCGGCCAGGGTCAGCACGCCCCGCGCGCGCGCCAACGTCGCGATGGCGGCGACGTCCTGCATTTCGAAGGTCAGTGATCCGGGTGACTCAAGCGCGATTAGCCGCGTGGCGTCGCCGGCCATGGCCAGCAGGTCATCGGGCGGCGTCCGCGGGTCGAAGTAGCGGACGCCAACGCCATATCTGGCGAGGACTTGATCGCAGAACCGGCGGCTGGGCTTGTAGATATTGTCGGTGACCAGCACCTCGTCACCGGCCTTGAGAACCGCCAGCATGGCGCCGGTGAAGGCCGCCAGACCGGAAGGATAGAGCTGGATCTCCCGGGCGCCCTCCATCTCCGCCAGGGCGGACTTGAGGCTCTCATGGGCGGCGAGGCCCGCGCGGCCATAGGTCACGAACGCCGCGTCATCATAGAGCGCCGCCGCATTAGGGAGCAGGACCGTCGAGCCCTTCTGAATGGGTGGCCCGACGGTCTTGGCGAGCCTCGAAGGCGTCGCTCCTGCGTGGATCAATCGGGTTTCTTCTGCCATGCGGGTTGACGCGCCGGAACGAACAGGAGCCAAAATCGGTCTCGCACTTAGAGCCTCCGCGGGCTTGGCGATCAAGGAGCGCGGTATGTGGAAGCGCCTCGCGGCGGCGATTGGACTTCTATTGGCCCTTGGGGGCTGCGGCGAGGGGCGGCAGAAGGCGCCGACCCCCGTGGCGCCGGCCGCCAAGGCGCCTGCGCCCGAGACCGCCTATGTGGCCAAGCCCAGCCCGACCCTCCTGGCGGCGAGGGCTCGCGGCTACCTGCGTTGCGGGGTCCACCCCGGCTTGTCGGGCTTCGCCTTCCGCGATGACAAGGGGACCTGGCGTGGCTTCGACGTCGACATCTGTCGCGCGGTGGCCGCCGTGGCCCTGGGGGACGCCAAGGCTGTGCGTTACTCTGCGATCACCGCCCAGGATCGCTTCTCGGCCCTGCAAAAGGGGCAGGTCGACATCCTCTCACGCAATACGTCCTGGAGCCTCAGCCGGGACGCGAGCCTCGGCCTCGATTTTCCCGCGATCACCTACTACGACGGCCAGGGCTTCCTCGTGCCCAAGGCCCTGGCTCTGTCAAGCGCTGACGAGCTGACCGGCGCCAGGATCTGCGTACAGGCCGGCACGGCCAGCGAGGCGAACCTCGCTGACTATTTTCGGGCGCGGGAGCTGAAGTTCACCCCGGTCGTCGTCGCCTCCGAGGCCGAGGCGCGCAACGCTTATCAGGATGAGACCTGCGACGCCTTCAGCGCCGACGTCGCCGCCCTGGCCTCGGCGCGTTCGGTCATGAATAGCCCCGGCGCACATGCGATCCTGCCCACCGTGATCTCCAAGGAGCCGCTGGGCCCCGTGGTGCGCCAGGACGACGCGGCATGGACCGACATCGTGCGCTGGACCGTCTACGCCCTGATTCTCGCCGAGGAGTACGGCGTCAACTCCGAGACGGCGGCGGAGGCGCTCGCCACCTCCACTGACGTCCGGGTCCGGAGGCTGCTGGGCGCTCAGGATTCGTTCGGGCCCATGCTGGGACTGTCGGGCGACTGGGCCTACCGAGCCATCCTCCAGGTGGGCGCCTATGATGAGATCTTCGCGCGGAACGTGGGGCCGGACTCGCCGCTGCAGTTGGAGCGCGGCCACAACGCCTTGTGGAACGCCGCCAAGCCTGGCCTGCTCTACGCCCCGCCGATCCGCTAGGGACCGACGACCAACGGGGCGTCGGGCAGAGCGCCCCACTCGCTCCATGAGCCGTCATAAACGGCTGCCTGATCGAGACCGATCCGCGCCAGGGCGAGCGCCAGCACCGAGGCGGTCACGCCCGAACCGCAGGTGGTGACAATCGGACGGGCGAGATCGACGCCGGCGGTTTCGAAGACCGACCTGAGTTTCTCCGCGGGCAGCAGCGTCCCATCGGGAGCAACAACCTGATCGAAGGGGACGTTGACCGCGCCAGGCATGTGTCCCGACCTCAACCCTGCGCGGGGTTCAGGCGCCTCGCCTCGGAAGCGCGCCGCGCCGCGAGCGTCGACCAATTGCACCAAGCCATTCCTCAGGATCGCCCGAACCTGGTCAGCGCTGCGGACGAGGTCAGCCTCGAACGCAGGGCCGACGACGGCTTCGCGAGGCCGCGCCTCGCCGGTCTCAACGGGCCTCGCCTCGGCTAGCCACTTCTTCAATCCGCCGTCCAGGACGAAAACCCGGGTGAAGCCCATGGCGCGCAAGCTCCACCAGACCCGTGCAGCGGCGCGGATTCCGAAGCTGTCATAGGCGACGATGTCGACGTCGCGGCTCAAACCCAGGCGCCCGACGGCCTCTGCAAAAGCCTCCGGCGTCGGAAGCATATGGGGAAGGTCGGTCGTCTTGTCGGCAATGGCGTCGATGTCGAAGAAGGCCGCGCCTGGTATGTGGACCTGCCGGAACTCGTCGCGACCGGACCTGCTTTCGGCCGGCATGAACCAGCTTCCGTCGACGACGCGCAGATCCGCCGCGCCCAGGCGGGCGGCCAGCCACTCTGTTGAGACGACGGGGGCCATCAAAGCCATCCTGGCGTCGGCAGGCCACGTTCTTTCAGGAAAGACGGGTTGAAGATCTTGCTCTGGTAGCGCGATCCCTGGTCACACAGGATCGTCACGATCGTGTGGCCGGGTCCCAGGTCCCGCGCCATGCGGATGGCGCCGGCGACATTGATGCCGGTGGAGCCGCCCATCACCAGGCCCTCGTGCTCCACCAGGTCGTAGATGACCTTCAGCATCTCGTGGTCATCGATCCGATAGGGGCGGTCGATGCGTAGGCCCTCCAGATTGGCCGTGATCCGGCCCTGGCCTATGCCTTCGCTGATTGAGGTTCCCTCGGACTTCAGTTCGCCGTCAGCATACCAGCTATAGAGCGAGGCGCCGTGAGGGTCGGCCAGCCCGATCTGCACCTTGGGGTTTTGAGCCCGCAGAGCTTCGGCGACCCCTGCCAGGGTGCCCCCGGAACCGACGGCGCAGATGAAGCCGTCGATTCCACCATCGGTCTGGGTCCAGATTTCGGGGCCGGTCGTTTCCACATGGGCCTGGCGATTGGCGACATTGTCGAACTGGTTCGCCCAGATGGCGCCGTTTGGCTCCTTGGCCGCCAGCTCCTCGGCGAGTCGGCCGGAATAGCGGACATAGTTGTCGGGGTTGGAGTAGGGGACGGCGTCCACCTCGACCAGCTCGGCGCCCAGCAGCCGTATGGCGTCCTTCTTTTCCTGGCTCTGGGTCCGGGGGATGACGATGGTGCAAGTATAGCCTAGGGCCTTGGCGACCATGGCCAGGCCGATGCCGGTGTTGCCCGCCGTGCCCTCGACGATCCGGCCGCCGGGTCGCAGCAGGCCCTTGGCCTCGGCGTCCCGCACCATCCACAGCGCCGCGCGGTCCTTGACCGAGGCGCCGGGGTTCATGAACTCCGCCTTGCCGAGAATCTCACAGCCGGTGAGCTCGCTGGCGCGGTTCAGGCGGATCAGGGGCGTATTGCCGATGGCGTCCAGGACGCTGGAGGCGATGCTCATGTGGCGCTGCTCATGGGCAGCTACTTAAGCGCCGCCGCGCCTCAACAACAGAGGCCAGACCCTTCGTCGAGTAGGTTGGTTCATGCCCGGCACGACGAAGGGTCCATCTTTTGCCAAGAGTCTTGAGCGATCGGCGATTCAAACGAACCGCCGATCGCTCTCGGGCCGATAGAAAATCTCAGGCCTTGGCGAGGCTGAGCTGGACGACGTTGGTGCGCTGGGTCCGAAAGCCCGCCTCGCAGTAGCTGAGGTAGAACTTCCACAGCCTGCGGAACCGCTCGTCGAAGCCCAGTGGGCGGATGTCCGACCAGGCGGCGTCGAAGCTGCGGTGCCATTCGGCGAGCGTGTCGGCGTAGTCCTCGCCGAAGCGCGATATGGCGGTCCACGTAAAGCCCGCCTTGTCGGTGACCTTCCGCAGCCGCTCCTCGGAGGGCAGCATGCCGCCGGGGAAAATGTACTTCTGAATGAAGTCCGCGCGGCTGCGGTACTCCTCGAAATATTTGTCGTCGATGGTGATGATTTGCAGACCTGCGCGGCCGCCGGGGGCCAGGGTCTCATTGATCTTGCCGAAGTAGGACGGCCAGTAGCGCTCGCCCACCGCCTCGAACATCTCGATGGACGCCACGCGGTCGAAGCGGCCCTGGACGTCGCGGTAGTCGACCATCTTGATCTCGGCGCGTTCGTTGAGCCCGGCGGCGAACATCCGCTGCCTGGCGAAGGCGTACTGCTCTTCGGAGATGGTGATGGCGGTGACCTTGGCGCCGACCTCGCGGGCGGCGAACTCGGCGAACCCGCCCCAGCCGCAGCCGATCTCCAGGACGCTTTGGCCGCTCTGCAGGTCCATGCCTTCGGCGAGCGCTTTGTACTTGGCGGTCTGCGCCTCGCTGAGCGGTTGGCCGGGCTTGTCGTACTTGGCCGAGGAGTAGGTCATCGTCGGGTCCAGCCACTGCTCGTAGAAGCTGTTCCCTAGGTCGTAGTGCGCGTGGATGTTCTTCTTCGCACCCTCGCGGCTGTTGGGGCGCAGCGCGTGGCGGATCCGATTCACGGTCCAGGCCAGGGGGTTGCCCATGGTCACGTGATGGACCCGGTCCCAATTCGCGGCGAAGACGTAGAGCAGGTCGGGCAGGTTGGGCGTGTCGAACTCGCCGGCCAGATAGGCCTCGGCGAAGCCGATATCCCCGGCCGAGAGCGCGCGGCGGATGAAGCGGTAGTCGTAGATGGTCAGTTGGGCGTCGGGGCCAGGCTCATGGCCTTCCACGTGCAGTTGGTGGCCGGACGGCATGGTGAAGGTGACCGAGCCGATGGCCCAGTTGCGGGCGATCAGCCGGACGGCGGCCCGGAATACGGCTGGAGCACCCTTCAATTCGGGCAGGCGGCGGAACGCCCTGCGATCCCTCGCGATCGCAATGAGCGAACTGCTCTGGGCCAAACTCATGGTCGCTTTCCCCAAACGCTTACCGACAAAACATAACACCACAAATTACGCACACGAGCCCCCGCCCTGACTGACCATACGGGGCCGGCGGGTAGCTGGACGCGCAAGGCCGCGGAATAGATGCTTGTGAAGGCCCGCCACCCACGCCACTTAGCGGCCAAGCGTCTGAAACCGCATCCTTAAGGGAGCCTCATGGCCGTCTTGAAGCTGGATCGCTGGAACATGGCCATCGGCGACGGCGAGCCGCTGATGGTGATGGCCGGCATGAACGTCCTGGAGGACCAGGGCCTGGCGTTGGAGATCGGGCGGCATCTGCAGGGAGTCTGCGCCGACCTTGGCCTGCCCTATGTGTTCAAGGCGAGTTTCGACAAGGCCAACCGCTCCTCGATTCACAGCTACCGGGGACCGGGCCTCGAGAAGGGCCTGAAGATCCTCGAGAAGGTGAAGGGTGAGCTCGGGGCGCCAATCGTCACCGACGTCCACGAGATCGACCAGGCGCACGCGGTCGCCGCGGTGGCCGACATCGTGCAGATCCCGGCCTTCCTCAGCCGCCAGACCGATCTGGTGATCGCCACGGCCAAGGCGACGCTCGCGGCCGGCGGGCTGCTGCATGTGAAGAAGGGGCAGTTCCTGGCGCCCTGGGACTGCAAGAACATCCTCGACAAGATCCGCGAGGCGACCGGCCGGGACTTCACCATCCTGTGCGAGCGCGGCGTCTCGTTCGGCTACAACAACCTGGTGGTCGACATGCTGGGCATCCAGGACATGAAGGAGCTGGGCGCGCCGGTAACCATCGATGCGACGCACGCCGTGCAGCTCCCCGGCGCAGATCCGCGCAGCAAAAGCGCCTCGACTGGCGGTCGGCGGTTCGGGGTGCCGCTGCTGGCCAAGTCGGCGGTGGCGGCCGGGGCGAACGGGGTGTTCCTGGAATTCCATACCGATCCGGACAAGGCGCTGTGCGACGGGCCGAGCTGCCTGCCGCTGGACGGGGCCAAGGCGCTGCTGACCACCTTGACGGCGGTGCACGCCGCGGTTCAGCCGTCTTGACCGCACCGCCAACGCGCCGCACACCCTGAGCCCCATGGACTTATCCGCGCTCCAGCACCTCCTGGGCCTGGCGCCTGGCCGGCGCGTCGCCTGTGTCGGCGACCTGATGGTTGATCGCTTCGTCTATGGGTCGGTGAGCCGGGTTTCGGCCGAGGCGCCGGTGCCGGTGCTAGCCAGGTCGCATGAGCTGATGATGCTGGGCGCGGCAGGCAATGTGGCGCGCAACGTGGCGGCCCTGGGCGGCGAGGTCTCGCTGGTGGGCCTGATCGGCGGCGACTCCGAGGGCAAGGAAGCTTTGCGTCTGGTGGGCGAGGAGGCCGGTGTCGAAGGGTATCTGGTCACCGACGCGGACCGGCCCACCACGCTGAAGACCCGCTTCGTGGCCGGCAGCCAGCAGATGTTGCGGGTCGATCTGGAAACCACCACGCCGGTGACCGGCGCCGTCGAGGAGCGGCTGGTGCGCACCATTCGCGACGCCGCAAAGGGCGCAGGTGCGATCCTGCTCTCCGACTACGGCAAGGGCGTCGTCACCGAGGCGGTGATCGCGGTTTGCCGCGAGGCGGCGGCGGAGACCGGCGCGAAGCTGGTGGTGGATTCCAAGGCCAAGTCATTCGCTCACTATGGGGCGGTGGATATGATCAAGCCGAACGCCGCCGAACTGGCCCACGCCACCGACCTGCCGACCGAGACCGACGCCCAGGTCGAGGTGGCGCTGGCCAAGGCGCTGGAGCTCTGGGAAGCGCTCTCGATCCTGGTCACGCGGGCGTCGAAGGGCATTTCCCTGGCGGTGCGCGGACAGCCGGTGCGGCACTTCCCGACGGTAGCGCGAGAGGTATTCGACTCCTCCGGCGCGGGCGACACGACCCTAGCGGCGCTCGGCCTGGCGCTGGCGGCCAATGCATCGATCGAGGACGCCGTGGCCTTCGCCCAGCTCGCGTCGGGCGTTGCGGTGGGCAAGGTCGGTACGGCGACGGTGACGCCGGACGAACTGGTCGAGGCGGCGCTGTCGGCCCACATGGCCCCCGCCGAGGCCAAGGTGGCCACCTTGCAGCGGATGGTCGACGAGGTCGCCCGCTGGCGCGCCAAAGGGCTGAAGGTCGGCTTCACCAACGGCTGCTTCGACATCCTGCATAAGGGCCATGTGGCCTACCTCGCCCAGGCGCGGTCCTGGTGCGATCGGCTGATCGTCGGCCTGAATTCCGACGAAAGCGTGCGCGCGCTGAAGGGCGACGGGCGGCCGGTCAACGACCTGGAGAGCCGCGCCTTGGTGCTGGCGGGTCTGGGCTCGGTGGACCTTGTCGTGCCGTTCGAGGAAGACACGCCGCTGAAGCTTATCGAAGCCGCGCGGCCCGACGTGCTGGTCAAGGGCGCGGACTATTCCGAGAGCGAGGTTGTGGGCCACGAGCTGGTCAAGGGCTGGGGCGGCGAGGTGAAGCTGGCGCCCATCGTCGAGGGCTACTCGACCACCGCCGCCATCGCCAAGATGTCGGGAAGCAAAGTGGCGGGGAAAGCCTCCTGATGACCGCACCGCGCCGCATTGCTTTCGTCACCGGCGGAGCCGGGTTCATCGGCTCCAACATCGTCGCCAAGCTGGCCGAAGACCGCAGCCTGGACGTGGTTGTCTGCGACCGCTTGCGCGGGGCTGACCTCGGCAAGTGGAAGAACATCACCAAGCATCCGATCGGCGACTTCGTGTCGCCGGAAAACATGTTCGACTGGCTGGAGAAGCGCTGGCGCGACGTCGAGGTGGTCGTCCACATGGCCGCCGTCTCCACGACCATGGAGCCCGACGCCGACAAGATCGTCCATTCGAACTTCACGCTCTCGCGCGACCTGTTCCGCTGGTGCGCCGACCGGCAGCGCCGGTTCGTCTACGCCTCCTCGGCGGCGACCTATGGAGAAGGGACGGCGGGGTTCGTCGACGACAACGACTATGAGGCGCTGGCCGCGCTGCGGCCTCTCAACACCTACGGCTGGTCCAAGGCGCTGTTCGACCTCTTCGCGGTGCGCCAGGCGCTGCGCGACTATGCGCCGCCGCAGTGGGTGGGCCTGAAGTTCTTCAACGTCTACGGGCCGAACGAAGAGCACAAACACTCGATGAAGTCGGTGGCCTCGCAGATCTGGCCTCACGTTCGCGACGGCCATGGCGTGCAGCTCTTCAAAAGCTACCGCGACGACGTGCCGGACGGCGGGCAGAAGCGCGACTTCGTCTACGTGCGCGACGTGGCCGACGTCACCGAGTGGCTGATGCAAAGCCCGCAGGTGAACGGGGTCTTCAACCTGGGCTCGGGCGAGGCGCGCAGCTTTGAGGACATGGCGCGCGCGGTGTTCGCCGCGGCCGGCAAGAATGCCCAGATCGACTACACGCCGATGCCGCCGCAGATCCGCGACAAGTACCAGTACTTCACTCAGGCGAGCATGGATCGGCTGAAGACCGCGGGCTACGCCAAGCCGCTGACGCCGCTCGAGGAGGGGATCGGCGACTACGTCCGTTCCTACCTCAGCCAGCCGGACCCCTACCGCTAGTCATGAGTAAGCCCGCCCGCCCGCACCGCCGGCGGTGGCTGGCGCTCAGCCTGCTGGCCGCCGTGGGAGTGCTGGCTGCGGCCTTCGCGGTCTTCCGCGGCGACCTGATCCGCTATTCCCTCGACCCCCGGATCCCATTCCAAACCTACAAGCCGCCGCCGGCGCCGGACTACGCGAGCACGGCGGCCTGGGCGCTGCGGCCGGCTGGGGCGCCCGATGCCGCCGGGCCGGCGGCGGACGTGTTCTTCGTCTCGCCGACCACCTTCGACGGCGGCAAGGCGTGGAACGCGGCGATCGGCGACGGCGACGCCGACCGCATCTTCCGGCGCGTGATGGCGCCCAACTACGCCGGGCCGTTCGTGAAGGTCGGGCGGATCTTCGCGCCGCGATATCGCCAGGCCGGGCTCTACAGTCTGATGACGCTCCGAGAAGACGCAAGGGAGGCGCGCAAGTTCGCCTACGCCGACGTCGCCGCCGCCTTCCGCTACTGGCGCGACCACGACAACCAGGGCCGGCCGTTCGTGATCGTCGGCGTCGAGCAGGGCGGAACCCTGGCCGCACGGCTGCTGGCCGAGGAGGTGGCGCCCAACCCGCAACTCAACGCCCGGCTGGCGGCGGCCTATCTGATCGAGACCGTGGTCCCGGCGGGCCGACCGCCGCTGCCGCCGTGCCTCAGCCGTGGCCAGGCGGGCTGCCTGGCGGCCTGGGCCAGCGCGCCGCAGGACGATCCCGGCCGGGGCCAGACGGTGCTCGACCGGGCGCTGGTCTGGAACGGGCAGGGCGAACTGGAGAACCTGCAGGGCCAGGCGCTGTGCTTCAATCCGATCCTCGGCGCGACGAGCAGTGCGCTGGCCGACGCGCGGCTGCATCAGGGCGCGGCCAATGCGACGGGGCTGGAGTGGGGCGCGCGGCCGGCGTTCCTGGCGCGGCAGGTTTCGGCGCGCTGCGATGGCGGGGTGCTGCGGGTCTCGACGCCTCGCTCGGCGTCGCTGAAGCCCTCCGGCGACTGGCTCGAGGCACGCCGCCAGCCGGGCTTCAACCTGTTCTACGCCGACCTGGAAAGCGACGCCCGCGCCCGCCTGGCGGCCTTGACCCCGCGCTGAGCCTGGGTCCTCGTAGGTTCAACGATAAAGGGGAACCGCCATGGCCGAGGCCAACCGTCAGATCGTGCTCGATCGGCTGCCGCAGGGCGACAAGCTGGCGCCCGACCATTTCAAGCTGATCGAGACGCCTGCGCCGTCGCCGGGCGAGGGCGAAGTGCTGCTGCGCACCCGCTACATCTCGTTGGACGCCGCCAACCGAGCCTGGATGCAGGGGGCGACCTATCGCTCCGCGCTGGAGGGTGGCCAGGTGATGGCCGGCGGGGCGCTGGCCGAGGTAATGGAATCCAACGTCGGTCACCTGAAGCCTGGCGACATGATTTTCGCCGACACCGGCTGGCAGGACTATGCGGTGCTGCCCGGCAAGCGGTTGGCGAAGCTGCCGGCCGCCAATCTGGCAGAGGGGGAACCGGTGACGCACCTGATGAGCGTCTACGGGATTGCCGGCCTGACCGCTTATTTCGGCCTGCTGGAATGCGGCCGGCCGAAGGCCGGGGAGACCGTCGTGGTCTCGGCGGCGGCGGGCGCGGTGGGCTCGATCGTCGGGCAGATCGCCAAGCTCAAGGGCTGCCGGGTGGTGGGCATCGCCGGCGGGGCCGATAAGGGCCGCTGGCTGGTCGACGAACTCGGGTTCGACGCGGCGGTCGACTACAAGAGCCCGGAGTTCAAACGGCTGCTGCGCGCCGAGGTCCCGGACGGGGTCGACGTCTACTTCGACAACACAGGCGGAGCCGTCTTCGAGGCTGTACTGTTCGCCATGAAGAACTTCGGGCGGATCGCTTGCTGCGGAGCGCTGTCGCAGTATGACGGCGCGCCGCCGGCGCACGGGCCGCGCGGCATCCCAGGCCTGATTGTCACCAAGCGGCTGACCTTGCGCGGCTTTGTCGTGATGGACTTCGACGACCAGCGGGCGAAGGCCCTGGCCGACCTGCAGGCCTGGGTCGCGTCGGGGCAGCTGAAGGTGCAGGAGGACATCGTGGACGGGCTGGAGAACACGCCGGCCGCGCTGATCGGCCTGCTGGCCGGCGACAACCGCGGCAAGCGGATGGTGAAGGTTCGCTAGCCTAAGAGTCAGAATCGGCGTCGATTTCGCGGTGATGAGTGTCGCCCACGCCTATGCCCCAGACGAGATCGAAGCCGGCCCGACGGAACCGGCCGTCTCGACCCTCACCGAGCGGCTGAACGCCAAGCTCGTGGAGCTGGCGGTGGCGGGCTACCGCATCCAGCATATCGAGATCGCCGAGCCGCAGATGGTGGCGCTGTTCGCCGAGGGCGGGGACGAGGCCATCCGGCTGGACGATGATCCGTCATCGGACCTGGCCTGGTACGGCGACTACGAAGTCCGCGCGACCGAGCGGGAGCTGATCTGGATCTGGCTTGAAGGCGAGCACGCCGAGCCGAGCGCCCACATCATCGACTAACCCGCGTCGCGCAGGCCGAGGCCCGCCTTCCAGTCGAACAGTTCTTGCAGCACCAGCAGAGCCTTGCCGCGCTCGGACTTGAGGTCGGGGTCGCGGTTGACGATCAGGCGCGCGTCGTCGCCGGCCGCGGCGATCAGGTCGCGGTGGGTGAAAGGGTCGGCGAACACGTAATCGGGGAAGCCAGACTGTTTGAGGCCGAGCGCATCGCCGCCGCCCCTCAGTTCCAGGTCGGTCTCGGCGATCAGGAAGCCGTTATCGGTGCGCCGCAGGATGTCGAGGCGCTTCTGGGCGGTCTCCGACAGAGGCGGGTCGTAGAGCAGGACGCAGCTGCTTTCCCGTCGGCCGCGGCCCACCCGGCCGCGCAACTGGTGAAGCTGCGCCAGGCCGAACCGTTCGGCCTGTTCGACGATCATGATGGTAGCGTTGGGCACATTGACGCCCACCTCGACCACCGTGGTGGCGACCAGCACGGAGAGCCGGCCGTCGGCGAACTCGGCCATCACCGCATCCTTGGCGGCGGGCGTTAGTTTGCCGTGGATCAGGCCAACGCTCGGGCCGATGGTTTCCTTCAGCTCGGCGGCGCGGGTCTCGGCGGCCTTCAGGTCGATCAGCTCCGACTCCGAGACCAGCGGGCAGATCCAGAAGGCCTGGGCGCCGCCCGCCACGGCTTCGCGCAGGCGGTTCTCGACCTCGGCGATCCGGGTCATGGGCGCGGCGCGGGTGGCGACCGGAGTGCGGCCGGGGGGCTTCTCGTCGATCTTTGAGACGTCGAGGTCGCCGTAGACTGTGAGCTCCAGTGTCCGCGGGATCGGTGTCGCCGACATGGCCAGGAAATGGGTGGCCCAGCCCTTGGCCTGCAGCCGCTGGCGCTCCGCGACGCCGAAGCGGTGCTGCTCGTCCACCACAGCCAGCTGCAACTGGTGGAAGGCGACGTCGTCCTGGAAGAGGGCATGGGTGCCGACCGCGACCTTCACCGCGCCGGAAGCCAGGGCCCGCAGTTTCTCGGCGCGCGCGGCGCCCTTGTCGCGGCCGGTGAGCAGGATCACGCCGACCCCGCGCTCGGTGAGCGGAGCGGAGATGGTCTCGTAGTGCTGGCGCGCCAGGATCTCGGTGGGGGCCATCAGCGCGCTCTGCCCGCCACCGGCAGCGACATCGGCCATGACGCACATGGCGACCACGGTTTTGCCCGAGCCGACGTCACCCTGGATCAGCCGGCTCATCCGCTCGCCGGCCGCGAGGTCGGCGCGGATTTCGGCCAGCGCCCGGTCCTGGGCGCCGGTGAAGGCGAAGGGCAGGTCGGTGCGGATTTTCTGCACGGTGTCGCTGGGGGCGACCTTGGCGGCCGGCTCGCGCCGCCGCTCGGCCTTGCGCTGCGCCATGGCCAATTGCTGGGCGAGCAGTTCGTCGTAGGCCAGCCGGCGGTAGTGCGGGCTGGCAGGTGACAGATCAGTCTCGGTCTGCGGAGCGTGCAGGCGGGCCAGCGCCTCATGCCAGGTCGGGAACCGCTCCTGCTTCAGCCAGGCGGCGTCCTGCCATTCCGGCAGCTCCGGCGCCCGTTCCAGAGCCTCCAGGGCGAAGGTGCGGACGCGCCGGGCGGGCAGGCCGTCGGTGGCCGGGTAGATGGCTTCCAACTCAGGGATCTCGGCGCGCTTTTCGGCGGCGACCATGTAGTCGGGATGGACCATCTGGCGCCCGAACTTGTCGTCCTCGACCTTGCCGGAGATGATTCGCTTCGCGCCGATCGGGTGGCGCGGGGGGATCTGGTCGCCGAACCGGCCGAAGAACACCAGGGTCAGGAAGCCGGTCTCGTCGCTGACCCGCATCCTGAGCGGCTGGGCCGAGGTGCGCGGCTTCTGGATCTCATCGACGGTGACCTCGAAGGTCATGATCTGGCCGTCGAGCCCTGCCGACAGCGAGGCCGGGGTGCGGCGCACCAACGAATGCGGCTTCAGAAACGCCACGTCGCGCACGATCGGCCCGGCCAGCCGCTGCAGCAGCGGAGCCACGCGAGGTCCCACACCCCTCAGCGAGGTGACCGGCGCGAACAAGGGGAACAGAATCTCCGGCCGCATGGCGACAGCATAGCCGACTGGCGCCCGTTACTGACTGGTATTGGGGGGCCGCCCGCTCTATATCCGCCGCTCTTTATGACAATCGTTGACGACGCCCGGCTGAAGAAGCTGCGGCTCCGGGCCTGGCGCCGGGGCTTCAGGGAAGCGGACCTCATTCTGGGGCCGTTCGCGGACAAGCATGTCCCGAGCATGAGCGCTGAGGATCTGGATATCTTCGAAGCGCTGCTCGATGAGGCGGACCATGACGTTTACGGCTGGATCATCGGCACGGTCGATACGCCCGCCGCCTATGATTGCGAGCTCCTGAACCGGATCAAAGCCTTCCGGCTGGAAATTCACCAAGGTGGCGCGCGTGGGGGCTGATGGGGCGGCCAACGGTTCGCGGCCGGTGACCCAGGCGGAAATGCGCCGGGTCGCCGAGGATCCCGGGCGGCTCGACCTGGTGGGCGCGCCGGAGGGTTTCGACGCCCTGGTGATGGCCGACTTGGTCCGCGCGCGCAAAGGCCTGTCGGTGTTCGTGGCGCGGGACGCGGCGCGGATGTCGGCCTTCACCGACGCCTTCAAGTTCTTTGCGCCGCAGGTTGAGGTGATCACCCTGCCGGCCTGGGACTGCCTGCCCTATGACCGCATCGGTCCCTCCGCGGGGGTCGCCGCCCAGCGGATGACCACCCTGGCGCGGCTGGCTGGCGGCCTGGACGCCACGCCGCGCCTGCTGGTCACCTCGGTCCCGGCGATGATCCAGCGGACGCCGCCCCAGGCCCTGGTGCAGCGCGCCAGCTATTCGGCGCGGACCGGCAATCAGGTCGAGATCGCCGACCTGGAGGCCTACTTCGCGGTCAATGGCTACCAGCGCGCCTCGACGGTGTCCGAGCGCGGCGAGTTCGCGATCCGTGGCGGGGTGATCGACGTCTTCCCTCCGACTGCCGAGGAGCCGGTCCGGCTGGACCTGTTCGGCGACACCCTGGAATCGATCCGCGCATTCGACCCGGAGACCCAGCGGTCCACCAAACAGCTCAAGGACGTCAGCCTGCTGGCGGTCAGCGAGGTGTTGCTCGACAAGGATGCGGTCGCCCGTTTCCGAACCGGCTACCTGGAGACCTTCGGCGCGCCGGGCGACGACCCGCTCTATGCCACCGTGACCGAGGGCGGCCGTCGCGCGGGCATGGAGCACTGGCTGCCGCTCTACTACCCGAGCCTGGCGACGGTGTTCGACTACCTGCCGGGCGGTGCGCTGATCGCGCTCGATCACCTGGCCCGCGAGGCGCGCGAGGAGCGGCTGGCGCTGATCACCGATGCGTATGAGGCCCGGGCCCAGATCGACCGGCGCAACCACTACCATCCCCTGGAGCCTAGCCGGCTCTACCTGACCGCCGAGGAATGGGCCGACCAGCTCGGCCGCCGCGCCACGCGGCGCTTCTCCGCCTTTAACGAGGTTGAGGGCGAGATCGTCATCGACATGGGCGCGCGGGCCGGACGCAGCTTCGCGCCGGAGCGGCATCGCGACAGCGTCAACCTATTCGAGGCCACTGCAGCCCACGGGCAGGCGCTGAGCGCCCAGGGAAAACGCGTGCTGTTCGCCTCCTGGTCGGAAGGCTCGTCGGACCGGCTGGGCTCGATGCTGGCCGACCATGGCCTGACCGATGTGCCTTACGCGGCCTACTGGGATGCGGCAAAGGCGGCCAATCCGAAGACCCCGCAGCGCGTGGTCCTGCCGCTGGAGGCCGGGTTTGAGACCGACGCGCTCGCCGTCATCTCCGAGACCGACATCCTGGGCGACCGGCTGGCGCGGCCGCGGCGGCGCCGACGCGCGTCGAACTTCCTTGCCGAGGCCTCGGCGCTGACGCCCGGCGACATCGTCGTCCACATCGACCACGGCATTGGCCGCTACGCCGGCCTGAAGACGCTCGACGTGCAGGGCGCGCCGCACGACACCCTGGAACTGCACTACGGGGCCGACGCCAAGCTCTACCTGCCGGTGGAGAACATCGACCTGCTGACCCGCTACGGCGCGGAGTCCGAAGGGGTGATCCTCGACCGGCTGGGTGGGGCGGCCTGGCAGGCGCGCAAGGCCCGCGCCAAGGAACGCCTGCGCGAGATGGCCGAGGGCCTGATCCGCATCGCCGCCGAGCGGGCCACCAAGTCCACCGATCCGGTCGAGCCGCCGCACGGGCTGTTCGACGAATTCTGCGCGCGCTTCCCCTACGAGGAGACAGAGGACCAGCTGTCGGCGATCGGCGACGTGCTGGAGGACCTTGGCGCCGGCAAGCCGATGGACCGGCTGATCTGCGGCGACGTGGGCTTCGGCAAGACCGAGGTGGCGCTGCGCGCCGCCTTCGTGGTGGCCATGAGCGGCCAGCAGGTGGCGGTCGTGGCGCCGACCACGCTGCTGGCGCGGCAGCACTACAAGTCCTTCACCGAGCGGTTCGAGGGCTGGCCGGTGCGGATCCGCAGGCTCTCGCGCATGGTCCCGGCCAAAGAGGCCGCGGAGAGCCGCGAGGCGCTGAAGAACGGCGAGGTCGAGATCGTGATCGGCACCCATGCGGTGCTGTCCAAGCAGGTCGGCTTCCGCAATCTCGGCCTGGTGATCGTCGACGAGGAGCAGCACTTCGGGGTCAAGCACAAGGAGAAGCTCAAGGAGCTTCGCGCCGACGTGCATATGCTGACGCTCACCGCGACGCCGATCCCTCGAACCCTCCAAATGTCGCTTAGCGGCATCAGGGAAATGTCGATCATCGCCACGCCGCCGGTCGACCGGCTGGCGGTGCGCACCTACATCACGCCGTGGGACCCGGTCGTCGTGCGCGAGGCCTTGCTGCGCGAGAAGTACCGCGGTGGGCAGGTCTACTACGTCGCTCCGCGGATCTCCGACCTGCCGGAGCTGGAGCGGTTCCTGCGCGAACAGGTCCCCGAGGTGAAATTCGTGGTCGGGCACGGCCAGATGGCGCCAACCCAGCTCGAGGAGGTGATGAGCGCCTTTTACGACGGACAATACGACCTGCTGCTCTCGACCACGATCGTGGAGAGCGGGCTGGATATCCCGACGGCCAATACGATGGTGATCCATCGCGCCGACATGTTCGGGCTGTCGCAGCTCTATCAGCTGCGCGGCCGGGTCGGGCGGGCCAAAAGCCGCGCCTACGCCTACCTGACCACGCCGGCGGAGAAGCAGATCACGCTCTCGGCCGAGAAACGGCTGAAGGTGCTGCAGTCGCTGGACAGCCTGGGCGCCGGCTTCCAGCTGGCCAGTCACGACCTGGACATCCGCGGCGGCGGCAACCTGCTGGGCGAGGAGCAGTCGGGCCACATCAAGGAGATCGGGGTCGAGCTCTACCAGCAGATGCTGGAGGACGCGGTCGACGAGCTGAAGACCCGCGCCGGCGCCGAGGGCCTGGAGCACGACCGGGGCTGGTCGCCGCAGATCAACACCGGCGCTGCCGTGCTAATCCCGGAAGAGTACGTGCCGGACCTGAACGTGCGGCTGTCGCTGTACAGGCGGCTGTCCGATGCGGAGCGGTCGGCCGACCGCGAAGCCCTGGCCGCCGAGCTCATCGACCGCTTCGGGCCCCTGCCGCCGGAGGCCGGGCAGCTGCTCAAGGTCGTGGCCATCAAGGGCCTGTGCCGCGAAGCCAACGTGTCGAAGATCGACGTGGGGCCGAAGGGCGCGGTCGTCTCGTTCCGCAACGACCAGTTCAAGGGCGACCCGCTGGCGCTCATCCAGTTCGTGCAGAAGAACCAGGTCGCCTGGCGTCTGCGGCCCGACCACAAGGTGGTGGTCCGGGGTGAGTGGGAAACGCCGGAGCAGCGGCTGGCTGCGGCCGAGCGGGTTTTGACGGAACTGGCGAGACTCGCAGCCTAGGTTACGGGCGTCTGAGCGCGGGTCTCGTTGAGCATCCGCGTGGCGCGCAGCGCGATCTCCAGGCGTTGCGCGCAGACCAGCCCGACGCTCATCACCAGCGAAGCGTCGGCGATGGTGTTGATCAGGTTGTGGTCCGGGCCGGTGTTCGCGGCGGTGTAGAAGCGGATGCCGTAGCGGATCGAGAAGACCCCCAGGATCACCAGCATGCCGATTGGAGAAGCGCGGCTGGTGAGCTCGTGGGTCTGCGGGTCGACGCTGATGTTGGTGAAGCGCGCGCGCCACCAGCCGATCAGCGAGCCCAGCACCAGGGCGGCGGCGTCGACGCCCAGGGATTGCGAGCTTGGCGCGCCTTGCTGCCATAGCGCCAGGCCGATCAGGACCACGACGATCGCTGGCATGATCCACAGGCTCTCGACGCGCAGCCGCCGCGCGCGGCCGTTGCGCAGGATCACCAGGGCAAGGACGACCAGCGGGATGAGGAGGGTCACCGCCGGGGGATTCACGGCCGTGTGAGGCATCAACCAGCTTTCAGGCCGTGAGCGCGGGCTGCCGCCGCCTCCAGCGCGCTGCTAGCATCATCTTCGGAGGTGACCGCAGCCACGCCAAGGTCGAATTCCACCACAAACGGAGCGTTTCCGTCACCGGCTTCAAAAGCGGTGCAGCCAATCACCGCGGCGATCCGCTCGCCGGCGAGGCGGCCATTGGGAGCGGGCGTGTTGGGAAGGGCCAGCGCAAAGACCTCGGGACCTAGCCGCGCGGCGGTGTCCTCGACCCGGACCAGGCGGCCGATCATCGAGCCGATCTGCGGGACGGCCCGGTCGAGCCACCCACCGGCCCGGGCTCCGGCCAGTTCGGGTTTCTCGGCGACCTTCAGCACGCAGACGCTGAGCGAGCGGTTGCGGACCTTGGCGGCCCGGGCGAGGCGGGAAAGGTGCGAGGCGAACAACTCGCGGGTAAAGAGGCCGGTGGCGGCGTCCATCAGGCCCGATGAGCGCGCCTGTTCCAGCGCGGCGCGCACGCGCATCTGGCGGCGATAGCTGCGGGCGAGTTCGACGACGCGGCGCGCGGTTTCGCTCTCCGGTGTCTCTGGCGAGGCCACGTCCGAGAGGCCGCGATGGAAGGCTTCCGACGTGGTGACGTAGGTTTCCTTCTTCATGTAGAGCAGCGCGGGCGTGTGATAGAGGCGCGTGTTGCGCCGGAGGCCGGCTGCGATCGACAGCGCCTCCTGCGGATTGTCGCCGGCCCACAGGACCACGGCGTCGAAGATCCGTTCATGCAGGTAGTCGAAGGCGGTGTAGGCGGTGAACGCGCCGACCACGTCGGCGCCGTTGCGCAGCAGCGCGTTGGACAGCGCCAGAAACTGCGGGGCCGGCTCGCCGATCGCCAGCACGCGATAAGGGCTGACGTCGGTCTCCGGTGGCTCGAGCGTGCGGCCGACCTCGGCGAAGGTCTCGGTGCGCAGATCGAACTCCTCCTCGGCCACGGCGGTGCGGACCAGGGTCTCCAGGCGCATGGCGGCCTGGGCCGGATGCAGCGGGGCGGCCAGGCAGATATCGAAGCCGTAGGTTTCCAGGATCGGGTCAGGATCGCCGATGGCGATCACCGGCAGGCGGCGCGGCGCGCAGGCGGCTTTCAGGCGACGCGCGAGACCGAGCGCCTCCTCGCCAACACCACGCAGGTCGATGATCACGCCTTCGATTTTCAGGTCGGTCAGGGCGGCCACGGCGGCGAAGCGGCCACGAGCGGTGATGGTGCGCCAGCCAAGCCGATCGAGACCCTCGGCGAGCGGTCCCGCCAGAGAGTCGTCCCGCGCGACGATCAGAATGCGCGCCTGGACGGCCAGCGTCATAGATACCCTTCCTCTTGCGCCCGAAATCCCGTCAGAAGGGATTCGAAGCACAGCACGATAGACGGCAAGCTTAAGTTGCGACAGGCGCGAATGCTCAAGGA
>JBBQTP010000073.1:0-19169 GCA_038213205.1 Caulobacterales bacterium | reverse complement strand
TCAAGCTCGATCTGAAGGGCGACGGCATCATCCATATCGCGGGCTCCGTCGTCACGAATGACGATGCGCCTGCGGATCTCGTCGTGACGATTGCACTGAAAGATCTCACCGCGTTGGGCAAGGGTGAACTCGATCCGACGCGCGCGATGATGAGCGGGCGACTGAAGCTTTCCGACATGAAGTTGGCGATGAAGCTTCAGCCAAAAATTCAGTCTCTGTTTTCCAACGCCGCGTAAAGGCAGGGCATGATCGAGCGCGCACCGCTGATCGAAACGCCCGACGCCAAGGCTCCGCCCGGCGGCGAATGCGGCTGGTTCACCGGCGCCGGCGGCGCGAAACTGCGCGCGGCGATCTTCACGCCGCCTGCGAAGACCGGACGCGCGCGCGGCACGATCGTTCTGTCCGGAGGCCGCACCGAGCCGATCGAAAAATACTACGAGGTGATCGGCGAATGTCTCGATCGCGGCTTCGTCGTGCTGGCGCACGACTGGCGCGGCCAGGGACTTTCCCATCGCGAGCTCACAGATCCGCTGAAGGGTCACGCGCGCGGTCACAGGGCTTTCCTCGACGACTTCCGCGCGCTGCTCGGCGCCTACGAGGCGCGGATGCCGAAGCCGTGGATCGCGTTCGGTCATTCGATGGGCGGATGTCTGACGCTACTGGCGATGGCGAACGGCGAGGATCGTTTCGCCGCCGCGATTCTCAGTGCGCCGATGCTCGGCGTCAGGACGCCTTTCCCGGTCGCGCTGTCGCGCGCCCTCACCGGTCTCAACATGCTGGCCGGCCGCGGCGCGCAATATACGCTGGGCGGCGGCAAGCCGTTCGACGCCACCTTCGAAGGCAATGCGCTGACCCACGACCGCAAGCGCTTCGAGCGCAACGTCGGCCTGGTCGCCGCGGAGCCCAAGCTCGCGCTCGGCGCCCCGACCTGGGGCTGGATCGATTTCGCGCTGCGCGCCACCGCCTTCCTCGCCCGCCCCGACACGCTGCGCCACGTGACTGTGCCTGTCGTGATCGTCTCGGCCGGGGATGACAAACTCGTCGACGCCGCTGCGCAGGCCGCAGCCGCGCGTCATCTGCCGCAGGGCAAATTCATAACCGTGCCCGGCGCCAACCACGAAATCCTGATGGAGACCGATCCTATGCGTAACATTTTCCTGAGGGCGCTCGATACGCTGCTGGGCCGGACGGCGCCAAAGCCCGCCGAGCCCCCGAAGCCCGCCCCCAGACCCGTTTCGGCGCCGGCGCCTGCCGCCGCGCCTTCCCCCGCACCCGCCGCCGCCTCGGCCGCGACTGCCCCGCCAACGGCGCCTGCTGCGCCCGAGGCGACTAAACCTACTGAAACGAGGAAACCTGCAATGAAGAAACCTGCTGCCAAGAAAGCGGCTGCCAAGCCAGCCGCCGCGAAGAAGCCCGCTGCCGCCAAGAAGCCGGCTGCGAAGAAGAAAGCCCCGGCCAAAAAGGCTGCTGCGAAACCCGCCGCCGCCAAGAAGCCCGCGGTCGCCAAGAAGCCCGCCGCCAAGAAGGCTCCGGCCAAAAAGGTAGCGGCCAAAAGGGCTCCGGCCAAAAAGGTTGCCGCCAAGAAGGCTCCAGCCAAAAAGGTCGCCGCCAAAAAGACTCCGGCCAAGAAGGTCGCCGCCAAGAAACCGGCTGCCAAGAAGTCGGCCGCCAAGAAGCCTGCTGCGAAAGCGGCGGCTGCCAGGAAGCCTGCGGTCATCAAGAAGCCCGCAGCCAAGAAGCCTGCTGCGAAGAAGAAGTAACTAGGCCGCCAACAGCAGCGCGAGCGCCGCGTCCAACAGGGCGCGGTCGCCCGCGATGGCGACCTGACCACCGTGTGCGCCCACCGGCTGGCCTTGCCAGTCGGTGACGTGCCCCCCGGCCCCGGTCACCACGGGGATCGCCGCGTCGATATCCCATGACTTGAGGCCGGCCTCGAGCACGAGATCCATCGTGCCCGCCGCCACCATGGCGTAGGCGTAGGCGTCGCAGCCGAGCCGCGCCAGCCGCACCGCCTGGCGCACCGCAGCCCACTGCTCACGCTCCCTGCCCTGGAAGATCGCCGGATCGGTCGTGGCGATCACCGCACCGCCGATGTCGGGACAGGGACGGACCTTGAGCGGCCGGGTCTCGCCGCGACTGATCAGCCGCGAGCCGCCGGCGTGGCCGATATAGAGCTCGTCGATGAACGACTGCGCGATCGAGCCCAGCACAGGCTTGCCGTGGAAGCGCAGGCCGATGAGCGTGGTCCAGACCGGTAGGCCGGCGATGAAGGCTCGCGTCCCGTCGATGGGGTCCAGCACCCAGACAAACTCGGCATCGGGGCGGTCTTCGCCATATTCCTCGCCGATCACGCCGTGACCGGGGTAGCGCTGGGAGATCAGGGCGCGGATGGCGCGCTCGGCGCCCTTGTCGGCCTCGGTGACCGGGTCGAAGCCCCCCCCGCCATCCTTGGAGTCCCCGCCCTTGTCGATCAGGCCGTGGTCGGCGCGGAAGAGCGGCAGGATCGCCGCGGCCGCCGCGCGGTTGAGCTCGACCAGGAAGTCGTCGAGCTCGCCCATCTGGGCGGCGGCGATCTGTTCTGAAGCGGGACGGTCGGGGGTGTCAGCGGTCATCCGACCGCTTTACCCCCGCTCGCGGTTTAGGGAAACGCGTGCCCTGACACGACGTCCGGCTCGGTCTCGTTGAGAGACTTGGCCAGGTCCAGCAGGCGTTGCCGCGGACGCTCGCTCAGGCTGTAGAAGGCCTGGATGAGGTCGTGGGTTTCCTTGCGGGCCAGGGGTTCCGGCGGTTCAAGTTCGCGGTCCATGGTGGCGCCGTCCTGCGACAGGCCTTCGTAGAAATAGCTCACCGGAACCTCGAGAACCTCGGACAGCTGCCAGAGGCGAGCCGCCGACATGCGGTTGGCGGCGCACTCGTATTTCTGAATCTGCTGGAAGCGTACGCCGCAAGCGCCGGCGAGCTGCTGCTGGGTAAGACCCAGGATCCGACGCCGACGACGCAGTCGGCGGCCTAGGTGAATGTCGATCAAGTCCATCATGACGCGACGCCCATCTCCTCAAACCCCGTGTCCCGTTGCGGGACGGATCGCAGGGTCCGCCGCAAGCCGCGCGCCAAACTGCGCGTTGTTAAGGTTACGGGGGCGGCGGTAGTAAGATGCATGACTGAATCTCGCCCAAAGATGCGACAGGTCTTCCTGTGGCGTATTGAAGCTTTCGCATTTGATCTTGCACAATTTTTGTGCCGCCTCTTTCCGATCGACCCGGTGTCGGATTTTGGCGCTTGGTTGTGTCGCAGGCTTGGTCCGCTGACCAGCCCGCATCGCGTGGCCTTAACCAACTTGAGGATCGCTTTCCCGGACGCGTCCCAGGCCGAGATCGATCGCCTGCTCGACGCCCAATGGGGTGAATTCGGCCGCTGGGCCGTCGAATTCCCGGTGCTCGACCGGATCGTCGCCGATCCGAGCCGCGTCGAGGTGATCGGGGCCGAACGCCTGGCGGAAATCCGCGACGGGGGAAAGCCGGTGGTGTTCTTCTCCGGCCACTTCTCAAGCTTCGAGCTTATGTCGGCGGCGATCCTGCACGCCGGGATCACCTGCTGGATGACCGGCCGCGCGACCAACAACCCCTATGTCGACGCCAGCATCCGCAAAAGCCGCCGGCGCTACGGCACGCGGCTGTTCGCGCCGAAGGGCGCCAGGGGCACCCGCGACCTGTTGCGCGGCCTGGGCCGTGGCGAATCCGTGGCGCTGATGAACGATCAGAAGTTCAACGGGGGGATCGCGGCGCCCTTCTTCGGGGTCACGGCCTACACCGCCCCCGGCGCGGCGAGTTTCGCGCTGAGGTTTGACATCCCGTTGCAGCCAATGAGCGTGCGGCGCAAGGCGGGCCAAGCCGCCCGCTACCAGGTGATCGTCCACGCGCCGATGCCTCTCGTCGACACTGGCGACCGCGCGGCCGATATCGAGACCGGCGTGCGGCGCATCAACGCCTTCATCGAAGACCGTGTGCGCGAGCGGCCGCACGAATGGTTCTGGGTGCACAAGCGCTGGCCGAACGAGACCTACAAGCCGCCCGCGAAGGGAAACTAGCGGTTGGTCTCTTGCCAGCGCTGCAGGGCCTCGGCGGGGCCGGCGTAAGCCTCCTGCAGGGCCGCGCTCCAATAGCGCAGTTGCTCCAGAGGCACCGTCTTGCCGGTGACCGCGCAGACCACATAGCGGCCGGGTTTGAGCACGGCGAAGTCGCCGTCGCCGTAGTGCAGCTTGGCGAGATCCGCGCCGGTGAAATCGGGGTCGTGGGCGTTCATGACGCTCTATTTAGCGCGTGCGGAGCGCTCAGAACAGGTCGCCTTGCGGCGGAGGCGTCGCTTTCGGCTTTGCCTTGGCCGGTTTGGGCGTGGGCGCTGCCTCCGAAGCCGACCCGTCGATCACCGCGCCGCGGGTGATCTTGTCGCCGAAGGTGATGGCCACCGCCTCGCCGGCGATCAGGCTCGCGCCTTCGCGGACCAGGGCGCCGTCAGCGCGGGCCACGCGGGCGAAGCCGCGCTGCAGGGGCCGGTCGGGATCGACCGAGACGTAGAGCTTGGACAGCGCCTCCAACCGCTCGTGGGCCCGCTCCAGGCCGCGGGTGACGCCGGGCCGCAGGCGCGCGGTTACGCCGTCCAGCCGTTGGCGCTGAACGGCCTGGGGGCGTTGCAGCAGCAGGGGCGAGAGCCGTGAAGAGATTCCCTTCAACGCGAGTTCGTGGGCGGCGGCGTTCTTCGCCAAGCCCGCCGCGAGCCGGCCGGAGACCACGCCGAAACGCTGGGCGATCAGTTCGACGAGGTCTTGCACCCGGCTGAGGCCGCGCCCGGCGGCTTGCACGCGGCCCCGGCGGTCTTCCACCGCGCGGCCGCCCGTGCGGTGCATCCGCGCGCCGAGGTCGGCTGTCAGGGCCTTCAGCTCGGCCAGCACCGGCGTCGCCATTTCGGCGGCGGCCGTCGGGGTGGGCGCCCGGCGATCGGAGACGAAGTCGATGAGCGTGGTGTCGGTCTCGTGGCCGACGGCGCTGATCAGCGGGATCGGACAGGCGGCCGCCGCGCGAGCCAGGGCCTCATCGTTGAAGGCCCAGAGGTCCTCCACCGAGCCGCCGCCACGCGCGACGATGATGACGTCGGGTCGCGGGAGCAGTCCGGCCGGCTCGAGCTCGGAGAAGCCCTTGATGGCGGCGATGACCTGGCCCGCGGCGGCCTCGCCCTGCACCACCACCGGCCAGACGATCACCCGGCAGGGCCAGCGGTCGCGGATGCGGTGCAGGATGTCGCGGATCACCGCCCCGGTCGGGCTGGTGATCACCCCGACCACGCTCGGCATCGAGGGCAGCGCCTGCTTCCGCTCAGCGGCGAACAGGCCCTCCTCGGCGAGCTTGGCCTTCAGCCGTTCGAGCTGGGCCAGCAGGGCGCCGATGCCGGCGGCCTCCATGGTCTCGATGACGATCTGGTAGCGCGAGCCGGCCGGATAGGTGGTGATCTTGCCGGTGACGATCACCTCCAGCCCCTGCTCGGGCCGGATACCGAGGCCGCGCACCTGGCCCTTCCAGACCACCCCATCGATGCTCGCGCGCTCGTCCTTCAGCGTCAGATAGACGTGGCCGTTGGAGTGGAAGGTGGTCTTGGAAATCTCGCCGCGCAGACGCACGAAGCCGTAGCGGTCCTCCAGCGTGCGCTTCAGCGCGAACGCCAGCTCCGACACCGAATAGGGATTGGCGTTGCCGTCTTCGGTTTCAGGGAAGGGGCCGTCTGGCGCGACGTCGGTCATGAGGCGATGGTAGCGACGGGAGAGGAATTTCCCAACCTTGCCCTCCCGGGCTCACGCGAGGAAAAAGGACGCGCCCAGCCCGGCGGGCGCTTTTGCGCCGCGGGCTGAACGCGCCCCCATCCCCAACGGATCAGATGTAGCGGCGCAGCGACCGGGCCAGCTCGGCGGCGCCGGAGCGCTTCTTCGCCTGGGCCGGCTGGTAGGCAACCTGGCTATGTTCGTGACAGTAGGGACCGTCCCCAGCGCCGCGGCCGCAGAAGGTGAAGTTGTCCATCGACGGGTCGCCGATCGGCCACTTGCACATGTGGGCGCCGAGCGTGAGCACGGTGGCCGTCCCGGGCGCTTCTTCCACGTAGCGCACCGGCGCGGTGGGCGCATGCAACGACACGGGTTCCGACGAGATGCGGCGCGGCGCCGACGGCGCGCTGGTGACTGGACGCGCCGGACGCGGGGCCTTGAAGACCGTGCGCGCGGGCTTCGACGGCGTGGCGCGGCCCGACAGGCCCAGCCGGTGGACCTTGCCGATCACCGCGTTGCGGGTGACCCCGCCTAGTTGTTTGGCGATCTGACTGGCGGACAAGCCGTCCTGCCAGAGCTTCTTGAGGAGTTCGACGCGTTCGTCAGTCCAGCCCATCTTCGCCTCCCTCGAGATCCCGCGGGCGCCCCCTGCGTCCGCTGCGGAATCTACATCTTGTGGCGCTTGGCAATCTCACCGCCCACCAACCACCACCAGTAGTAAACAACTCCTTAAGAGCCACAATAGGCGCCCCACCTTTCGTCCACAGGAACTACATATAGCGTCCCCGGTGCGCGCGTTTGTCACGCACCTCTCCTCGCAGCGCCTGGCGCTGCGCCGCTTGAAAAAGGGCTTTTGCCGCACTCTTGCGGGCGGCCCGCGTCAGGCGCACATGAGGGCCATGAAGGATATGGCCTCCTCCGACACCGTTCTGCCGCCGCAGCCGCGCGACTATCACGGCGTCAACTGGGTGGGCCTGCAGACCCTCTACGTCCGCGAGGTCCGCCGGTTCTTCAAGGTGGGCCTGCAGACCCTGGCCGCGCCGGTGATCACCGCGCTTCTCTATATGCTGGTGTTCGTGGTCGCGGTCGGCGGCGGGCGGGGCGTGAACGGCATCGCCTACGGGGCCTTCGTGGCGCCGGGCCTGGTCATGATGCAGATCCTCAACAACGCCTTCGCCAACTCCTCCTCGTCGCTGCTGCAGGCCAAGTTCAACGGCATGATGGGCGATTTCATCACCCCGCCGCTGTCGCCGCTGGAACTGCTGATCGGTTTTGGGGCCGGGGCGGCGACGCGCGGACTGTTCGTGGGCGTGGTCAGCCTGGCGGCGATCCTGCCCTTTGCGCGCCTGCCGGTGGCCGCGCCGTGGGCGGTGATCTATTTCGGTCTCGCCGCGGCGCTGATCATGGCCTTCATCGGCATCATGGCCGGGCTGTGGGCCGAGAAGTTCGACCACATGGCCGCGGTGACCAACTTCGTAATCATGCCGATGACCTTCCTCTCGGGCACCTTCTATCTGATCGAGAAACTGCCCGAGCCGTTCCGCAGCTTCTCGAAGTTCAACCCGTTCTTCTATCTGATCGACGGCTTCCGCTACGGCTTCATCGGCCGCGCCGAGGGCTCGCTGGCGGTAGGGGCCGGGATGACCGGCGCGCTCGTGCTGATCTTCGGCTGGGTCTGCTTCTGGATGTTCGAGAGCGGCTATAAGATCAAGACCTGAGCCGGCCCTAAACCACCGGCCAGCGGAAGCGCGCCCGGGCCCGATGCGGCCACATCATCGCCAATGGGATTTCCTCGGCGCCGGAGCCGATGTTCTGAACGATCCGCGGGTGCGCGCCGGCCTCGACCACCATGCCCACGTGCGGCCCCTGGCCCAGCAGCACCCAGGTCAGGATGTCGCCGGGCTGAAGCGTCCCGGGGAACGCGAAGCCCGCGGTGTAGCCCTCGGCTTTCCAGACCTCCGCGCTCGCGCGCTGGAAGAAAACCTCCAGGTTCCGCACCCGGCGATGGTCAATGTTGGCGTCGGGGCCTTTCAGCTTCCAGGCCTGCGGATAGGCCTTGAAGGCGCGGGCCATGTCCTCGTGCACCAGCTTCTGCAGGTCGAGGCTGAGGCCGTCGCGGCCGGCGCGGACAATGACGTCGGCGCAGACCCCGGTGTCTCGCGGCGGGTCGCCGCCGGGATAGGGCAGCTTGCGATAGCCACCGTCGTAGTGGGTAGTGACGCCGACCTGGGCGCGGGCGGCCTTGGCAAGACGCCCACCGGCCGACGGCGCGGCGAATGCCGGGACGGCCAGGCCCGAGGCGGCAAGTGCAAGGATGTGGCGGCGGTCGAGGATGGCGGTCACGCGGCGAAGCCTATCACGCGTCGCACAGCCGTTCCGAGGGGGTGTCGCTCATCAACCGCTTCTCCAGCGGGCCAGGTGGCTCTGGTGCGTGGGCCCATGCCGGCGGCGAATTGCGTGCAGAGTCAAAGGTAAATCGGCTCGATCCTCGCACGTCATCGTCGGAATGTGCTCAGCCGCCTCCGTTCGTGCGCGACCGTTGACTTGGCCAGGGTCCAGCCTCCAGGGGTCTCAGGAGGCCCCGTGAACCCAATCGTTCGTCCCCCACTTGTTCGGCCAATGAAACGTGGCGTCGACGCCTCGCCCGCCCAGGACATCACCGCGCTGCGCAGCGCTCTGCTGGTGCGCGAGCATCTGGGCTTTCGCCGCGCGTCCGAAGTGCTGGGCGTCAACCAGTCGGTGCTGTCGCGCCGGGTGCTGGCGCTGGAAGACGCACTCGGCGTCTCGCTGTTCCAGCGGCACGCGGGTGGCGCACGGCCGACCGGCGCGGGCGAGCGTTTCCTGCGCGAAGTGGCCGAAGCCTTGATGCTGTTGCAGCAGGCCGCCGCCCAGGCCGGCGCCGCCGGGCGCGGCGAGGTGGGTCGCCTGAAGCTGGGGCACGTCTGGCCGGTTTCCGCCGGACCCGCCGAGGGGTTGCTGCGCGTCTATCGCCGTGGGGCTGGCGACGTGGAGATCGACCTGCACGAGGCCCGCGCCCCCGACCTGGCCGCCGCGCTTTTGGAACGTGACCTCGACATGGCGCTGATGGACGCCGACGACGCGCCGCCGGCGCTGGACAGATTGCTGCTGTGGTCGGAGCCGTGGCTGCTGGCGACACCCGCCGACGCGCCCGCGCCCACGGACTGCTGGCGCGACATCACCATCCCGTCGATGCTGTGCTGCGCCAGCGACGACTGGAGCCGCATCCAGCGGCTGGTGATCGAACGCGGCGGCCCGCCGCACGCCGTGCGCGTGCAGCACACCTCGCGCGACGGCGTGCTGAGCCTGGTGGCCACCGGCGCCGGCTGGGCGATCGTGCCGAAGTCGGTGGCCGACGCCACCCGCGCGGCGGTGCGGTTCTCGCCCCTGCCGGGCCGGCCGGCGTCGCTGCGCCTTTGCGCCGCATGGCTGAACGACAACGACAATCCGACGCTGCGCCGCTTCCTCAGCCTGATGCGCGCCACGCCATTCTATGAGGGCGAGCGGGTCACGCCGCGCCTGGTGCTTGGGGCGGGCGCCCAATGAGCGGGGACCCAGTACGCGGGGACCCAGTACGCGGGGAAACGACCGATCTGGTGGCCGCCGCCCTGCAGGCGCTGGGCGACGCGACGCGGCGCGACATCTTCGAGCGCATTCTCGCGAGGCCCTCACGCATTGTCTTCCTTGCTGAGAGCGCGCCGGTCTCGCGGCCGGCGGTGTCACATCATGTCCGTGTTCTGAAGGAGGCTGGCCTGGTGCGCGAGGAGGATGGCCTGCTGATCGCCACCACCGACGTGCTGCCGGCCATTCGGGTCTATTTCGACCGGCTGTGGTTCGAGGCCTCGGTAGGCGAGAGCTGGATGCGCGAGCGCTTCGCCGTGTCGCGCCGCATGCACTGGCGCGGCGCCGAGATCGGCGTGGCGGCCCCGCGCTCCAAGTCTGCCTGATGTCGCGCTTGGCATCTACGGAGTCCCCTCCGCCGGCCGGTCCTGAGCTGTTCCAGGCGCTGGCCGAACCGCGGCGGCGGCAGTTACTCGAGACGCTGGTGTCGGGCGTGCAGGAGGTAGGCGAGCTCAGCCGCCGCTGTGACATCCCGCGCACGCTCGTTGTGCATCATCTTGGGGTGCTGCGCCGCGCGGGCCTCGTGCAGTTCCAGCGGCGCCACGCCTTCGTGCGGCCCGAGTGCCTGGAGACTCTGCGGCGCTATTTCGACCTGGCGCTGACGGCCGCGGCGATCTCGACGCTGCCGCGCTAATTTTTCCTGCACAGAGCCAGAGCCCTTCCCACCCACGATCATCGTGAGTGGAGAAGAAGGGCTCCAGACATAAGCGACGACCCCGTTCATCCCGGCTGACTAACCCGGACAGGTTCTAGCGCAGATGGCCGTGGCATTTGCGGCACAGAACGGCAAAAATTGAAACAACAGATCGATCAAAGCTGAGAGAATCCAGAGATTTCCTGGTGTCTTGGTCTCGGTGTTGCTGAGGCAGCATCGCCCGATGCCTGAGCGTCGATTGACCCTAGTTGTCTCAAATCCGTAACTCGCCCCAGCCATGCCGTAACCACGGCTGACTTTATCTTTTGGGGATCGGTCTCGCCGGATGCAACTCCAGGCGGCCGTGGAGGGTTTTGATCTTGAACAAGACGACTATGCGGACGCGCCTTCTGGCGACGTCGATGATGTGCGGGGCCGCGGTCGCGGGCCTATCCGCCACCCAGGCCAGCGCCGCCGCCGCCGCGGGCGCCAGCGCCGAGGTTTCGGAAATCGTCGTCACGGGCACGCGCATCCCGACGCCGAACCTGACCAGCGTCGCCCCGGTGACCTCGGTCAGCGCCGCCGATATCAAGGCGCAGGGCGTCACCCGCATCGAGGACCTGATCAACAGCCTGCCGCAAGCCTTCGCCGCCCAGGGCTCGATGGTCTCGAACGGCTCCAACGGCACCGCGTCAGCCAACCTGCGCGGCCTCGGCGCTCAGCGCACGCTGGTGCTGATTGACGGCCGCCGCGTGCAGCCCGGCAACCCGACTTCCGGGCTCGCCACGCCGCTCTCTTCCGACCTCAACTTCATTCCGTCCTCGCTGGTGGAACGGGTCGACGTGCTGACGGGCGGCGCCTCGGCTGTGTACGGCGCCGACGCCGTGGCCGGGGTCATCAACTTCATCATGAACAAGAACTTCGAAGGTGTGCGCCTCGACGCGCAGTACTCGATCTACCAGCACAGCCAGCAGAACCCCGACAGCGTCCAGCAGACGATCAACGCCAAGCGCGCGGTCGCCGCGGTGCCGTCGAACTACACCGTCCCCGGCGACTTCAAGGGCGGCGAGGGCGATCAGGAATCCATCATCCTTGGCGTCAATGCGCCGGACGGCAAGGGCAACATCACCGCCTACGCCACGCACATGACCATCAACGCGGTCACCGCCAACCACTTCGACTTCTCGGCCTGTTCGCTCAACTCCGGTGCCAGCTTCACCGCCGCCGGCTGCGGCGGTTCGGGCACCGCCTATCCGACCCGCTTCGGCAGCTTCATCGTCGACCCCTCGGGCCCGGGCAACACCTTCCGCCCGCGGGTCGGGGCGAACGATGTCTACAACTTCGCCCCGACCAATTTCCTGATGCGTCCGGACCAACGCTACACTCTGGGCGCCTTCGCGCACTACGAGATCAACCCGCACTTCCAGGCGTACATGGACCTGATGTTCATGGACGACAATTCCACCGCCCAGATCGCGCCGGGCGGGATCTTCAACTCGTCGGGGCCGGGTCCGGGCGGAACCTTCGCGGTCAACTGCGACAACCCGCTGATGACCACCGTCCAGCAGGGCCAACTCTGCAACGCGGCGGCCGGCACGCCAACCAACGTCAACGTCGCTGTGGCCCGCCGCAACATCGAAGGCGGTGGCCGCCTGACGATCTTCGAGCACCAGGACTTCCGCATCGTCACGGGCCTAAAGGGCGAGCTTGGCGGCGACTGGAGCTATGACGCCTACATGCAGTACGGCAAGACCTCGCTGCAGACCGAGCAGGACAACAACTTCCTCACCAGCCGGATCAACCGCGCCTTGATCGCGCGGCGCAACGCCGCCGGCCAGATCGTCTGCCAGTCGGTTATCGACGGCACCGACCCGACCTGCGTGCCTTACAACTCCTTCGTCCTCGGCGGCGTCACGGCGGCGGCCCTGCGCTACCTGTCGGCGCCCACATTCACCGGCGGCAACATCATCGAGCAGGTCGCCAGCTTCAACATCGTGGGGTCCCTGCCGGACGCCATCAAAAGCCCGATGGCCAACGACAAGATCGGCATCAGCGTCGGCGCCGAGTATCGCCGCGAGCACCTCGACACCCACTCCGACCTGCCGCAGTCCTCCGGCGACGTGAACGGCAACGGCGCGGCCAACCCGCCGGTGAACGGCGGTTACGACGTCTACGAACTCTACGGCGAGGCCCGCGTGCCCCTGATCCAGGACCAGCCCTGGGCCAAGGACATCACCGCCGAGCTGGCGTACCGCTACTCGGACTACTCGAGCGCCGGGACCACCAGCACCTACAAGGTCAGCGGTGACTGGACGATCATCGACGGCCTGCGCCTGCGCGGCGGCTACAACCGCGCCGTCCGCGCCCCGAACGTGGTCGAACTGTTCTCGCCGCAGAACGTCGTGCTCGACGGCACCGTCGATCCCTGCGCGGGCCTCAAGCCAGGCGACCCGCTGGTCGCGCGCTGCTCGACCCTGTTCAACCTGACCACCGCCCAGGTTCTGGCGCTCGAGCCCGATCCGGCCAAGCAGTACAACGGCCGCACCGGCGGCAATCCGAACCTGAAGCCGGAGAAGTCCGACACCTACACCGCTGGAATCGTCTGGTCGCCGAGCTTCATTTCCGGCCTCAACATCACCGCCGACTACTTCGACATTAAGGTGGAAGACTTCATCGCCGGCATCGGCGCCAACACGATCATCAACGGCTGCGTCAGCGGCGCCAACCCGAGCTTCTGCCCCCTGGTGGTCCGCGACGCTATCGGCTCGATCCGCTCGACCCAGGGCTTCGTGATCGACACGACCCAGAACACCGGCGGCCTGCACACCTCCGGGGTCGACGTCTCCGTCGGCTATCGCACGGGCCTGGACACCTTCGGCCTCAACAACATGGGCTCGATCTCGGCGAACCTGGTCGGCACATGGCTCGACAAGCTAGAGGTCACTTCCCAGAAGGGCGGCGCGACCACCGACTGCGCCGGCCTCTACGGCGCCACCTGCGCCGGCCTGGCCGGCGGGGCGTCCGGCAGCCCGAACCCCCAGTGGCGCCACAAGCTGCGCGTCACCTGGAACACGCCGTTCGAATACGGCTGGTTCGGCAATATCGGGCTCTCGGCCCAGTGGCGCTACTTCGCGTCGGTCGACCTTGACGCCAGCAAGGGCGACCCGCTGCTCCCGGGCCCGGTCTTCGCGACCGACGCCAAGTTGGGCGCGCGCAGCTACCTGGACCTGCTGGCGACGTTCAAGATCAAGGACAACTACTCGTTCCGCGTCGGCGTGAACAACGTCCTGGACCAGGATCCGCCGCTGACCGGCGCCAACAACTGCCCCGCCGGCCCCTGCAACCAGAATGTCTACGCCCAGATGTACGACGCCACCGGCCGGTTCTTCTTCGTGGGCCTGACCGCCGACTTCTAGAACGTCACGGAAGCATCCCTCGACCCTGTCACACTGACTTGAGGCAAGGCAGTGTGACAGGGTCGTCGGTGTCCAATCTTGAGAGCCCTTCTTCTCCGCTGGCGTCGAAAACGCCAGCGGGAAGGGCTCGCGGAGCGACATTGACACGCCGCCCCGAGAGGAAGAAAACGCCAAGCCTTCCAGTCCCCGTCGCCATGCGGCGGGGACGCTTCCGTTTTGGAGGGCCATTTCGGTGACCGACAAGACCGCGCCCCGGGGTTCTCAAAAAGAGGGCGCCCCTGTTCCCGCCGACCACATCATGGGTGTCTACAGCCGCACCCCGCTGGCGTTCGAGCGAGGCGAGGGCGCGCGCCTGTACGCCACCGATGGGGACGTCTACCTGGACTGCATGGCCGGCATCGCGGTCAATGCGCTGGGCCACGCCAACCCCAAGCTGGTGCATGTCCTGAAAGATCAGGCCGAGAAGCTCTGGCACGTCTCCAATATTTTCACGATCCCGGGGCAGGAGGCGCTGGCCAAGGCGCTGACCGACGCGACCTTCGCCGACGTGGTGTTCTTCGGAAATTCGGGCTCCGAGGCGATCGAGTGCGCCATCAAGACGGCGCGCAAGTACCACTGGAAGAACGGCCAGCCGGAGCGGCTGGACATCATCGGCTTCGACGGCTCGTTCCACGGCCGGACGCTGGGCGCCATCAACGCGTCCGGCAATCCCAGCTACCTTGAAGGCTTCGGCCCGCCGCTGCCCAACTTCGTCCACCTGGGATTCGGCGACTTCGACGCCATCAAGGCCGCGGTCGGTCCGACCACCGCGGCGATCATCCTGGAGCCGGTGCAGGGCGAAGGCGGCGCGCGCGCCTGGCCCGACGCCATGCTCAAGGCCATCCGCGACCTCTGCGACGAGACCGGGACGCTGTTGATCTACGACGAGATCCAGTGCGGCCTCGCCCGTTCCGGCAAGCTGTTCGCCTACGAATGGATCGAGGGCGCTCAGCCCGACATCATGGCCATCGCCAAGGCCCTGGGCGGCGGCTTCCCGGTGGGCGCCTGCCTGGCCACCGCGGAAGCGGCCAAGGGCATGGTGGTCGGCTCCCACGGCTCGACCTACGGCGGCAATCCGCTGGCCATGGCGGTCGGCGGCGCGGCCCTCGAAGAGCTGGTGAAACCAGAACTGCAGGCCCACGTGCGCGAGGTGGCCGGCTATTTCACCCAGCAGCTTTCTGGCCTGATGCAGCGCTTCCCCGACGTGGTCGAGGACATCCGCGGCAAGGGCCTGTTGATCGGCGTCAAGCTGAAGACGCCCAACCGCGAGTTCATGCAGCACGCCCGCGAAGAGCACCTGCTGATCGCCGGCGGCGGCGACAACTGCGTGCGCCTGCTGCCGCCGCTCAACCTGACCATCGAGGAGGCCAGCGAGGCGATGGGCAAGCTGGAACGCGCCTGCGAACGGGCGCGCGCTAAGGCCGCGGCGTGAGTCTGGCCGTCCGTCACTTCCTCGACCTTTGGAAGCTCGAAGGGTCCGACCTGCGGGCCATCCTGGAGGACGCCAAGCGGCGCAAGGCCGCGCGTGTCGGCTGGCCGAAGGGCAAGCCGGACGCTGACGCCGTGGCCGACGGCCGAACCCTGGCGATGATCTTCGAGAAGAACTCGACGCGGACCCGCTTCTCGTTCGACGCGGCCATGCGCCAGCTCGGCGGCAGCGTGATCATCTCCAACGCCGTCGACATGCAGCTCGGCCGCGGCGAGCCGATCGAGGACACCGCGCGCGTGCTCTCGCGGATGGTCGATGCGGTGATGATCCGCTCGAACAACCACCAGGATGTCGAGCGCCTGGCGATGTCGTCGTCCGTGCCGGTGATCAACGGCCTGTCGGACAAGAGCCACCCGTGCCAGATCATGGCCGACCTGCTGACCATCGAGGAGCATCGCGGGCCGGTGACGGGCAAGACGCTGGCCTACGTCGGCGACGGCAACAACGTCTGCGCCAGCTTCATCCACGCGGCGTCGAAGCTGGGCTACCGGCTGAACATCGCCGCGCCTGCGATCTATCACCCGGACCTCGTGGACCTCGCCCGCGCCCAGGCCGAGCAGGGCCAGGTGCGCACCACCCATGACCCGCGCGAGGCGGTCGAGGGCGCCGACGTGGTGATCACCGACACCTGGGTCTCGATGGGCGACACCGATCACGACGAGCGGCTGGACGCGCTGGAGCCGTTCCAGGTGGACGAGACGCTGATGGACCTGGCCAAGGGCGACGCGGTGTTCCTGCACTGCCTGCCGGCGCACCGCGGCGAGGAGGTCACCGACGAGGTGATCGACGGCCCCAAGAGCCTGGTTTGGGACGAGGCGGAAAACCGCCTGCACGCCCAGAAGTCGATCCTGGCGTGGTGCTTCGGGGCGATCTGACGCCGCTTTGAAGCCCAAGCTGGCGTCGCCGGGCGCGGCCTCCTATATGGCGCCGATGCCCGCAGCAACCGTCCCCGACGGCCCCATTCCCGACGATCTCGCCGCCGCCTTCCAGATCGAGGGCGAGCCCGTGCGCGGGCGCCTGGCGCGGCTGGGCCCGGCGGTCGATGAGATCCTGCGCGCGCATGACTATCCCGAGCCGGTCGCCAACCTGCTGGGCGAGGCCTGCGCGCTGGCCGCCCTGGTGGGCTCCAACCTGAAGTTCGACGGGCGACTGATCATCGAGGCGCGCGGCAACGGCCCGGTGCGGTTCGTGGTCGCCGACTACGACACATCCGGCGGCCTGCGCGGCTATTGCGGCTTTGACGCTGACGCGGTGGCCGAGGCCGGCAAAGGCTTCCTGCGGCCGGGCGCGCGGACCCTGCTGGGCGACGGCCACTTCATGATGACCGTGGACCAGGGCCCGGACATGGACCGCTACCAGGGCGTCACCGCCATCGAGGGCGAGACCCTGGCGCTCTGCGCCGAGCAGTACTTCGCCCAGTCGGAGCAGACGCCGACCCGGGTGCGGCTGGCGGTCGGCCGGGCTGACACCGGAGACGAGCTGACGTGGCGGGCCGGCGGCTTCCTGATCCAGTACATCGCCGCCGACGATACGCGCGGCTCCACCGTCGAGGCCTGGGTCCGCACCCAGGCGTTCTTCGAGACCCTGGGCGAAGACGAGCTGATCGACCCCAGCCTGTCGGCCAATCAGCTCCTGTTCCGCCTGTTCCATGAGGACGGCGTGCGCGTGCTGGGGGCTCAGCCGCTGCGCGCTTTCTGCCGCTGCAGCCAGGAGCGGATCGAAAGCGTGTTGAAATCCTTCGACGCGGCCGAGCGCGCCGACATGGTCGAGCCAGACGGCAAGATCCACGTGACCTGCGAATATTGCTCGAAGACCTATGCCGTCGCGCCGCAGACTCTTGAGATCGCGTCCTAAGGGCGCAGCCTGAGCAGGTAGTAGCCGCCCTCGACGACGCGGCCGCCCTCGCGGCGCAGCATGGCTTCCTCCCGCAGGACGATGTCGAAGCGGTCGCCGGCCACCGCCTCGATATAGGCCGCGCCGTGGGCGTAGCGGCCGTTGCCGCGCAGCAGATAGTCGTCGCCCTGGCCGTGCTCGGTGGAGAAGGCGAACCAGCCGCCGGGACGCAGCGCCAGCGCGGTCGCGGCGAACACCTCGCCGAGCGCGCCCAGGTAGGGGAAGGTGTCGAAGGCGCAGATCAGGTCCCACTGGCCGGGCGGGCCGGCCAGGGCCTCGACCAGGTCGGCGAGGTCCAGGCGGTCGTAGAGGCCGCGCTCTTGCGCCTTCGCCAGCATCTTGCCGGAAAGGTCCACGCCGACCAGCTGGCGGGCGTAGGGCTTCAGCACGCCGGCGCAGAGCCCGGTGCCGCAGCCGAGGTCGAGCACGTCGAGGCCGCCGGCCGGCAGGGCCTGGGGCGTGAGCAGGGCGGCCAGGCGGCCTGGGCCGTCGTAACCCAGGCGGCCGATCAGGGTGGCGTCAAAGTCCTCGGCCATCTCGTCGAAGCGCTGGGCGACCAGCTCGGCCGGCTGGCGGTCGACGGGCCGGGCGGTGACGGAGTCTCGCAGGTGCAGGGCTTCGATATTGTCGGGCCGGCGCGCGGCCCAGGCTTCGGCGACGCGCGCGGCGGCCTCGGCCCGGTCGGTCTGGTCGAGCAACAGGAGCGCGGTCTTGTAGAGACGGTCGGTCTCGGCGTCGGTGCCGGCGGCCGGTTCGGCCAGCTCGCCGGCGATGGCCGACAGGATGAAGGCGCTGAGGCGTTGGGCCTCGCCGATCGCCTCGCCGGCGGGATCGAGCCGGGCGGCGGCGCTGAGCGCGATGGCGGCGTCCTCGAAGCGGCCGCACTTCAGCATGGCGGCGCCGAGGTTGGCGCAGAGCGGGGCGCTCGGGCCGTCCAGTTCGAGGACCTTCAGGAAGGCTTCGGTGGCGGCGGGGAAATCGTTCAGGCCAGTTCGCGCGATCGCGCGGATCTCCCAGCCCGCGGCGCTTTCCAGGTCGTAGGTGAGGGCTGCGCCGCAGGCGGCGTCGGCCTCGGCATAGAGGCCAAGGTGGGTGAGGGCGCTGGCCAGGCTGTTCCAGGTCTGCGCCTGGCGCGGGTCGATCTTCAGGGAACGGCGCAGCGCGGCGACCGCCTCCTGGCGCCGGTCGAGGCTGATCAGGGCCAGCGACAGGTGGTTCCACGAGAGCGCGCGGTCGGGCGTGGCGCCGACCAGCATCTTGAAGACCCGCACCGCGCCTTCGAAATCGTCGGCCTGATAGCGCTGGATGCCCAGCCGCATCAGCTCGGTGACTTCGGCGGTTTCCTGGGCCGGCGCCTCGAGCCGGCCGTCTAGCTCCTCCGGGCGCAGCTTCGCTTGCGGGGTCATGCGGGGGTCGCCTCCGAGATCGGCCATGCCGTTACATAGTGAGAGACGACTTTATGGTTACTGCCGAGCTAAGATTATCGCGGATTATCGCAACCTAAGAGGGCGCTGCCGGCGCGACAGCCAGGGACCGCTCGAGGGGTTTGCCGCTCAGAACCGCCTTGCAGATCACGCTGATCGTCGTCGTCTGGAATTCGTTCGGCACGATCCAGTCGGTGTCCGCGGCGGGCTTTCGGGCAAGTTCGCCCTTCAGGTTGTTGTGGCTGAACACGGTCATGCTGAGCACCGCGTAGCGCCCGGTCGAGCAGTCCATCGCCCAGCGGGCGACCCCCGAGCGCGCCCAGCCGGGTCCCAGCTTCACCGGCCTGAACAGCTCGGTGCGCACGTCGGCCTCGACCCGTGATGGCGACTTGGCTGTGGCCTGGTCAGGCCGCGTGAAATGAGCCCCTTCGGCGTCGTGGGTGATCAGCGTCCAGGGTTCACTGTGCACATATGCCGAAGCCCAGGCCTCGACGTCGCTGTTGTCGAGGCTGGCCGGCGGCGGCGGATCAATGATGGCAGATTTGGACGGCGCAGCCTGCGCGCTGAGGCCGGCAAGCCCCGCCGCAAGCGCTACGCCCAGGATTGCTGTCCGCATGCGTCCCATGGGCCTCACCATGCCACGCATTCGCCCCGCGGCGAAGGCGTCAGGCGGCGTCCAGCGCGCGGCTGACGTCGCGGGTCAGGTCGCCGGCGCCTTCCAGGCCGACGCTCATCCGCACCCAGCCCTCGGTCAGGCCGATCTCCAGCCGCTCGGCCTCGGGCATCGAGCGGTGGGTGGTGGTGCAGGGGTGCGTGGCCATCGACT
>JBBQTP010000072.1:0-19714 GCA_038213205.1 Caulobacterales bacterium | reverse complement strand
CAGCTTACGGGCAAGAGCGGCGGGGTGCGCCGGCCGTGCGCCCAGGCGGTGAGGATGGTCTGCAACAGGATCGGCCCGCCCTGCGGCTGCTCGAAGGCCAGGCGCGCCAGCACCATGCCGAGGAACATCGACGAATAGTGGTGGCCGAACTGGGCGAGCTGGAAGCCGGAGATCGCCACCTCGTGCAGGGCGGTGGTCTGGTAGCCCCCCACGATATGCCACAGGTCGTGGCACTGCAGGATCCGCGCGTTCAGGTAGTCGAGCGGCGGCGGCAGCTTGTCGACGCCCAGCGCCTTGCGGTCGAGCACCTCCAGGTCGAAGCCGTTGTCGACGATCAGCGAATGGAAGTCGTTGCCCAGCGAACCCTCCGGGCAACGCGCCAGGACGTCGCGGCTGAACGGCTTCGGATAGCCCTGGCCTACGGCTTGCGGGACGCCGGGATAGGCCATGGCCGAGCGGCCGACCCGGCCGGGGATCTGTGGCGCCGCGAGGCCGGTCAGGGCGGCGGTCTTGGTGGTCAGGTTCACCGCGTCCAGGCCACCGCGCGGCTCCTCCAGCAGCGCCCACAGCCCGGTCCAGAAGGTCGCCGGGATCAGCTCCGGCGCGCCCGACGGCGTCTTGATCGGCGGCACACCCAGCGGCTCGCCCAGCCAGCCTTCGCACGCTGCGTCATAGATGCCCGGGATGCGCTCGGGGGCGGCGGCCGCGCCATGCAGCCAGAGCGCCGCCAGCGCCTTCAGGTCCGCCGGCTGCAGGCCGGCCTTCAGCCGCGCGGCCAGCGCGCGCGCCGCATCGTCCTCGGCGCCCGCCTGGGCCAGGGCCTCGAAGCCCGCGTGATCGTGGTTTCCGCTCATGATCCTCCGACCAGAGACTCGATTCCCGAGAGAGTCGATTATCGGATGATGGAGCGGGACAACTATTGCGGGTTTATTTCGCGAACCGGCGTGCACAGGTCAGGGTTGACGATGATCGCGCTCAAAACCGGTTCGGCGCTTTCCGGCGCGGCCGTTTGCCGACCAGCGCTCTCCAGGCTAGTGAGCGCCGATGAAAAGTTTGGGCCTCATCGGTTTCGGGCAGTTCGGCCGGCTCGCGGCGAGCGTCCTGAAGGACCACTTCGAGGTCCTGGCGACCGACGTGGCGGCGGACGCCGAGGCGGCCGCGCGGAGCGCCGGCGTGGCGTTCGGGACGCTGGAACAGGCCGCCGCACGCGAGGTCGTGGTGGTCGCCGTGCCGGTGATCGTCATGCGCGAGATGTTCGCCGCGATCGCCCCGCATCTGCGCCCCGGCGCTCTGGTGATCGACGTGGGCTCGGTGAAGACGCTGCCCGCCCAGTGGATGGCAGAGCTGCTGCCCGCCAATGTCGATCTCGTCGCCACCCATCCGCTGTTCGGTCCGCAAAGCGCCAAGACGGGCCTCGATGGCCTGCGCTTCGTGGTCTGCCCGATCCGCGGCGATCGCCATGAACGGGTCGCCGCCTTCGGCCGGTCGCTGGGCCTCTCTGTCACGGTCACGAGCCCCGAAGAACACGACCGGGAGATGGCCTACGTCCAGGCCCTGACCCACCTGATCGGTCGGTCTCTGGTCAACCTCGACATCCCCGACGAGCAGCTCAAGACGCCGTCCTACCAGCACCTGTTGGAGCTGTGTTCGCTGATCGGCGCCGACACCTTCGAGCTGTTCACCGCCATCCAGACCCAGAACCCCTACGCCGCGGAGGTCGCCGAGGCCTTCGTCAGCCAGGCCCGCAGTCTGCTGGATCAGGTCGCGCGAACACCTCCCGCCAGGGTCTAGCCGCGCAGGAATTCCTCGAGCGCGTCGACCAGGGCGCGGTTGTGCGCCTCCTGGCCGATGGTGATGCGGATGTGGTCGGGCAGGCCGTAGTTGCCGACCGGGCGGACCAGCAGGCCGCGGGCGGCCAGAAAGGCGTCGGCCTCCAGCGCCGTCTTGCCCGGCGTCTTGGGGAAGCCGATCAGCACGAAGTTGGCTGCCGAGGGGCCGACGACCTCGAGGCCCAGCCCGCCGAGCTGCTGGGTCAGCCACGGCCGCCACTGGTCGGTGAGCGCGATCGAGGCGCGCTGGAACTCTTCGTCGTGCAGGGCCGCGACGGCGGCGCGCTGGGCGGGGATCGAGGTGTTGAACGGCAGTCGGATGCGGTCGATCGCCTGGGTGATCTCCAGCGGCGCATAGCCCCAGCCGAGGCGCAGGCCCGCCAGGCCGTGCAGCTTTGAGAAGGTGTGGGTGACCACGACGTTGGACGAGGTCCGCGCCAGGTCGATGCCGTCGTCGAACGAGGCGTCGCCGCAGAACTCCCCATAGGCCCCGTCGAGCACCAGCACCACGCTGGGCGGGAGCGCATCGTGCAGCCGGCGCACCTCGGAGAACGGGATCCAAGTGCCGGTCGGATTGCCGGGGTTGGCCAGGAAGATCAGCCGCGTGCGGTCATCGACGCACTTCAGGAGTTCGTCGACGTCGATGGTGTAGCCGGGCTCCTTGGCGAAGCGCACTTCAGCCTGCATGGCGTAGGCGCCGATCGCGAAGGCGGCGAAACCGAACTCGCCCTGCACGATGTTGTCGCCGGGCTCCAGGAAGGTGGAGTTGAGGAGCTGGAAGACCTCATCGGAGCCGCAGCCGAAGATCAGCCGCTCGGGCTCAATGCGGTGCTTCTCGGCGATGGCGGCGCGCACGATGGAACAGCGCGGGTCGGGATAGACGTGCAGGCTCTGGGCCGCCTCGGCATAGGCCTCGCGCGCCTTGGGGCTTGAACCCAGCGGGTTCTCGTTGGCCGACAGCTTCACCGGCTGTTCGATGCCCGGCGCCATGGCCTTGCCCGGGACATAGGCGTGGATGTCCATGATGCCCGGTTTGGGCAACGGCTTGGACGCCCCCCCGCGCGACGGAGGTGAGCGATCGCCAAACTCAAGAGGGGCGGGCGGAGCGGACTCGGACATGACCTTGGGACGTGAACGCCTGGCGGCGGGGAGCCCGCCTCTTACACGTCCAGGGGCGCGGGCGCAGCCCCGATCACGCCGGAAAGCCGCCCGGGCGCGCGGGCCAGACGCGCGTCGTTGGCCTGATAGAAGCCGGCCAGCTTGAACAGCTTGAGCCCCCCGGCCTCGGCCAGCAGGGTGGCCGCTGCGCCGTCGCGGCTCATGGCGTCTTCGATGGCGCCGGCCGTTCCCGGCGCGTCGGTGACCCAGAAGGTGCAGTCCGCGCCGGTCGGCTCGACCTCGATCTCGGCGACGGCCAGGGCGCCCATCGGACCCCAGGCGGCCAGGCAGGGCAGGGCGGCGAACACCCTGAGCTTCGGCTCGGCCAGCAGGCGGCCCCACCAGGGCGTGTCGGCGGCGAGTGCGAAGACGCCCACCCCGCCGACCAGCTTGGCCGCGGCGATCGCCTCCTCCGGCTTGGCGACCTGGACCAGCGGCGGCGCGGTGCCGAAGCGCAGGCGCGCCAGCTCGACGGTGCGGCCGGGATCACGCCCGCCCCAGACGGCGATGCGGAACGGGCCCTGTTGCGCCAGGCTGTCGCCGATCAACTCGCGCCAGATGCGCACAATCAGCGAGGCCGAGGCCCCGCCGCGCTTGGTGAGCAGCTTGCGCAGGAGCTGGGCCTCGCGGGCCGGCCGCAGACCGAACTTGCCGGCGGTGCCCCCCCCTTGCTTAGCCTCTGCGGCCTTGGCGGCAGCGACGTCCTTGGCCAGGCCCGCGCGCTCGGCGACCAGGCCCAGCAGCTCGGCGTCGATGGCGTCGATCCGCGCGCGGACCTCTTCCAGCGATAGAACCGGCGACGTCACGGCGACAATCTCCCCCAAATTCGAGGTCCGCGACCTAAGTCATTGCGGCGGCTGGCGCAATAGGCGCGGCGGCGGCAATAAAGTTGCTGGGGAAACGACCCACCCACGGCTCAGGACCCCGGCGCAGTCGCGGTCTCCCTGGCAATGACGGCGCGGGCTTGGGTGATCGAGGCTCAGGCCGCCGCGGCGGCGTCGTTTTCGCCCAGGGCTTCCTGCAGGGCAGCCAGCAGGTGCTCGGGCTTCATCGGCTTTTCGACGACGCCGTTCATGCCGGCGGCGAGGTAGCCATCGGCGTCCTCGGGCTCGGCGTTGGCGGTTAGCGCGATGATCGGCACCCGGCCGGCGGGGCCGGGGAGCGCGCGGATCGCCCGCGTGGCGGCGACGCCGTCCATCACCGGCATTTTGATGTCCATGAGCACCAGGTCGAAGCGGCCGCCCTTGACGGCTTCCACGGCCTCGGCCCCGTCGTTGGCGCTCTCGCAGGTGCAGTCGAACATTTCGCACAGCGCCTGGGCGACTATGCGGTTGGTGGCGTTGTCATCGACCACCAGCACGTGGGCCGAGCGTTCGGCAGGGTGCGGCTCCTCGACGGGGTGTTCTGACGCCGCAGGCAGCTTGATGTCGAAGATCACGGTCTCGGAGGTCCCGCCGCCGCCTTCGCTGCGCAGGGTTCCGTCCAGGCCGTCGATGATCTGGCGGGCCAGCACGACGCCGATGGCGACTTCGATGCCGAAGCGGCTGTCGACCTCGCGGACGCTGGCCTCGATATCCTGGGCTTCCCAGGCCGCGACCCGGGCCCCGCGCACGCGGCCTTCCAGCCGGATGCCGTCGGCCTCGGGGATGGCGCGGACGCTGGCCTCGACGGCGCCGCGGCGCATGGAGGCGATCGCCTCGCCGACAAAGCCGTCGAACACCTGCAGCAGTCGGGTGCGGTCGCCGAGCGCGCAGGCGTCGGGATCGCCGTCATAGGAGACCAGGATAGTCACGCCGCTCAGCGCCGCGGCCGGCTGCCAGCGTGCGTGCACGTCGTCGACCAGTTCACGCAGGCGCAGGGGGGTCGGATCGAGGGTCACGCCGCCGCTGGTCACGTTGCGCAGGTCAGTGGCGGCGGCCATCAGGCGGGCGACCGCGCTGGCGGCCTCGGCCACGCCGCTCACGCACGCCTCGGCGTCCGGCGTCAGCCGCTGTCGCGAAAGCTGCTCGGTCAGGGCAAGGATTCCATCCATCTGCTGACGGATCTCTTCCGAGACGCGGCCGAAGAAAAACGTGGGCAGGGACATGAACAGCCACAGGTTGCGAACGCGACGTTGCACGCACAATGGCGCCAAGCGCTTGCGGAGAGGTTAAGTGACACCGCTGACATACCGGGCCGTCAAAGGGGGATTGAGGGGCCGCCACGCTTCCCCTTGGGCTTCCGATTGCGCATATGGGGTCGATGACCGACCCGGCTGGCGCAATCGTGCTGTTTTCCGGCGGGCAGGACTCCACGGTCTGCCTGGCCTGGGCGCTTGACCGCTACGCGCGCGTCGAGACGGTGGGTTTCGACTATGGCCAGCGTCATGCGGTGGAGCTGGAGGCCCGCGTTGCCGTCCGCGCACGGATCGTCGAGCGATTCCCGGACTGGGCGCCGCGCCTCGGTGACGACCATGTCCTGGAGATGCGCGGCTTCGGGGCGGTGGCCGCCTCGGCGCTGACCGCCGACCGGGCGATCGAGATGACCGCAAAGGGCCTGCCGTCCACCTTCGTGCCGGGGCGGAACCTGGTGTTCCTGGCCTACGCGGCGGCGCTGGCCGACCGGCGGGGGTTGCAATCCCTGGTCGGCGGCATGTGCGAGACCGACTTCTCGGGCTATCCGGACTGCCGGCGCAACACCCTGGACGCCATGCAGACCGCGCTGAACCTTGGCATGGCGCAGGACTTCCGCGTCGAGACGCCGCTGATGCACATCACCAAGGCTGAAACCTGGGCGCTCGCCCAGGGGCTGGGCGGCGAGGCGCTGGTCAAGCTGATCCTGGAGGACAGCCACACCTGCTACCTGGGCGTCCGCGACGTGCGCCACCCGTGGGGCTACGGCTGCGGGACCTGCCCGGCCTGCGAACTGCGGGCCCGCGGCTGGGAGGGATGGCTGGCCCAGGACCGCCCGACGCTGCGGTCATGAGCTACGCGGTCAAAGAGATTTTCCTGACCTTGCAGGGCGAGGGCGGCCAGGCTGGGCGCCCCGCGGTATTCTGCCGTTTCGCCGGCTGTAACCTGTGGTCGGGTCGCGAACAGGACCGAGCGGGCGCTGTGTGCAACTTCTGCGATACGGACTTCGTCGGACTGGACGGGCCCGGCGGTGGGCGGTTTGCCGACGCCGAGGCTCTTGCCGCCGCCGTCGAGGCCGCCTGGGAGGGCGGACCGGCCGACCGGCTGGTGGTGCTGACCGGCGGCGAGCCCCTGCTGCAGCTGGACGCGGCGCTGATCGACGCCCTGCACGGGCGCGGCTTTTCCTTGGCGCTGGAGACCAACGGCACCCTGGTTGTGCCAGAGGGCGTCGACTGGATCTGCGTCAGCCCCAAGGCGCAGGCTCCGGTGGTGCAGACCGCCGGCCACGAATTGAAGCTGGTCTACCCTCAAGCCGACGTCGATCCGGCCCGCTTCGAGGGCCTGCAATTCGAGCGCTTCCTGCTGCAGCCGATGGACGGGCCGCGGCGGGCAGAGAACACCAAGGCAGCCATCGCCTATTGCCTTGCCCATCCCCGCTGGCGTTTAAGCGTCCAGACCCACAAGTACCTCGGGATCGCCTGAGGCGTCAGCCTCCATTCCTCCTGCAACCCGGCCAGCCCCAACCTTCAAGACCCTATGAAATCTGCGATTTTCGAGATCACCAAGGCCGCGACCTTTGACGCGGCGCATCATCTCCCGGCGGGGCCGCAAGGACCCTATACGCGCCTGCACGGCCATTCCTTCCGCGTCGAGGCCACGGTGCGCGGCGAGGAAGTGAGCGCGATCGGCTGGGTGGCGGACCTCGGCGACCTCGACCGGGCGCTCCGCGCCGCGGCCGGTGAGCTCGACCACTCCATGCTCAACGAGAAGCCCGGCCTCGAGAGCCCGACGCTGGAGCATCTGTGCCTGTGGTTCGCCGCCCAGCTGAGGCCGGAGTTCCCCGGATTGTCTCGCGTGGTGGTCTCCCGCCCGACCGTGGGCGAAAGCTGCGCGCTTAGCCTCAGCTAATTGTCGGCGTCCTTCTTCTTCTCGCCGCCGGGGATGACCGCGCCGACCACGGCGCCGGCGCCCTTGGCGGTCATGACCACAGCCTTGCCGGTCAGGCCGACGGCGGCTCCCGCCACGCCCACCGCGGCGCCGCCAACCGCCATGACGAGGCAGCCCGAGAGCAGGCTCGCGATGGCGGCCAGAACCGCTGCGCGCAGCAAAAACGATTGAAGAGACATCTGCCTGTTCCCCCGGCGCATCGGGAGCATGGGGCCTGAGAATTAGCGCCGGATAAAGGCGGCCAAACGCCGCTTCAAAGCTCGACGGCGGTGGCCATGCGGCGCTGGTCGACGTCGGAGTGCCGCCGCCAGGGTCCGCGGAAGTTCGGATCGGCGCGGCGGCGCCGGTCGGGACCGAAGTAGGCCTCGTGCTTCACGAAGCAACGCGGGTGGTCGACCACCGTGCCGATCCGCTCGATCACGCCCTTGGCGGTCAGCGGCTTGGCGAGGAACTCATTGACCCCGGCGTCGCGGGCCTCGTGCACCCGCTGCAGGGTGGAATGCCCGGTGATCATGATCACCGGGCACATCTGGTTGGGGCTGTCAGGCGAGCGCCGCAACAGGCGGACGAAATCGATGCCGTCCAACGGCTGCATCGACAGATCGGTCATGATGATGTCGACACGGTTGGTCTTCATGGTCTGCAGGCCGGCCGCGCCGTCGCTGGCCTCGAAGATGTCGCGTACGCCGATCGCCCGCAGAATCTCGCCCAGCAACACCCGCATGTGGTGGTTGTCGTCGACCAGAAGGATTTTAAGCAGGTCGTAGCGCAAGGGCGATTCCGTTGTCGTTTCCGGCCAGCACACACCCCCGCCGCGACCTGATTCGGAGCGACCTGGGCGGAGGCTGATTACGGTGCTGCAATGTAGCGGTCAACGACAAATCACGCCGTTCGGCGACGCAAGCTAAACCGCTGACAGTGATCGATATTCAGCTGTACAAACTAGGCGTGTAGAGGCAGGATCAACTCTACCCGAGCGTTGTTCGGCGAACGATGTTGGGATTCGAACATCGCGTATCGTGTTCGCTGAATCCAGGCCTACATCTCAGCCCTGCGAGAACGACCTCACCCGACCTGGCCGCGATGCCGCAGGAACGCGTCGGCCAGCACGCAGGCGACCATGGCCTCGACAACCGGCACGGCGCGCAGGCCGACGCAGGGATCGTGGCGGCCCTTGGTGCGAAGCTCAATCTCCTCGCCGGCCTCGTTGATCGACCGGCGTGGAGTGAGGATCGAGGAGGTGGGCTTAAACGCCACCCGCGCGGTCACCGGCTGGCCGGTGGAGATGCCGCCCAGGATGCCGCCCGCCGAGTTGGACAGGAACAGCGGCCCATCATTGCCGGCTCTCATCTCGTCGGCGTTCTCTTCGCCGGTGAGGGCGGCGGCCGCGAAGCCCGCGCCGATCTCCACGCCCTTGGCGGCGTTGATCGACATGCAGGCGGCGGCCAGTTCGGCGTCGAGCTTGCCGTAGATCGGCGCGCCCCAGCCGGCCGGGGCGCCCACCGCCTCGACGGCGACGATGGCGCCGGTCGACGAGCCGGCCTTGCGGATCTTTTCCAGGTGCTCTTCCCACACCGGAACCATCTCCGGGTCGGGACACCAGAAGGGGTTGGTCTCGGTCTGGCTGAAGTCGATGCGGTCGGGGGCCACGGCATGCGGACCGATCTGCACGACGGCGCCTCGTATCGTGACGCTGGGGATGATCTTGCGCGCGATGGCGCCGGCGGCGACGCGCGCGGCGGTCTCGCGGGCCGATTGACGGCCGCCGCCGCGATAGTCGCGCACGCCGTATTTGGCCCAGTAGCTGTAGTCGGCGTGGCCGGGGCGGAAGGCGGTGGCGATCTCGGAATAGTCGCGGCTGCGCTGGTCGACGTTCTCGATGATCAGCGAGATCGGCGTGCCGGTGGTCACCTGCTGCGGGTGCCGCTCGTCGGAGAATACGCCGGAGAGGATGCGAACGGCGTCCGGTTCCTGGCGTTGCGTCACGAACTTGCCCTGGCCCGGGCGGCGCTTTTCCAGCCAGGCCTGCACGTCGGCCTCGGTGAGTTCGATGCCGGGCGGGCAACCGTCGACCACGCAACCGAGCGCCGGCCCGTGGCTCTCGCCCCAGGTGGTCACGCGCAACAGGTGGCCGAACGTATTGTGCGACATGGCCGGGCTTGTAGCGGGTTCGGTGGTTCGCTCCAAACCTCCGTCATCCCGGGCGGCCGAAGAGCCGACCCGGGACCCAGGAGCGACCGCACAGCCTGAACTCCTGGGTCCCGGCTCTCCGCTTCGCTGCGGCCGGGATGACGGACATTTTGCTTAAGGCGCGCCCAGCGTCTTCGCGAAAAACGCCAGCGCCATCTCGATGGCCGCCTGGTGGGTCTGGTCCTGGTCGACCTTGGCGGTGCAGACCGGGACCACGGCCTTGCCGGCTGGCGTGCAGGTGGACAGGAAGTCGTAGTGCCCGACGCCGGGCAGCACCTTCAGCTCCGCATGCGGGATCGCCTTGGCGGCGACCAGGCCGTTGGTGTCCGGCGGGGCCACGGGGTCGGCGTCGCCCAGGATGATGGCCACCGGCACGCGCATTTTCGCCAGACCCTCGGGCGGCAGGGCTTGCACGATGGCCGGCGCGATCGCGAAGGCGGCCCTCACGCCGGGGATCATGTGGTCATCGCCGGCGTGGGCGGCCTCCGGCGCCAGCTCGGGCGAGGCCAGCGCGGCGCGTGCCACGTCCTGGGTGACCGTGAACTCTTTCTGCGGCGCGCAGACCCCGTCGGTCGGATGATCCTGGCAGAAGGCCCGGAAGCGGGTGACATCGACATGGGCGCCGGCGCTGGCCAAGCTGGTGAAGCCGCCGGCCGAGAAACCGGAAACGCCCAGGCGCCTGGCGTCGATGTGCGGACCGATCGCGGGGTCGGCCTTGGCGGCGGCCAGCGCCGCGCGTAGGTCCTGGGCGCGGTCCCACGGCAGGATGGCCCCCGGCACGGTCATCTTGTCGAGGCCGTTGTTGCCGGGGTGGTCGACGGCCACCACGACATAGCCGGCGCGGGCGAGCGCAGTCCCGAACCAGCCCATCATCCGCGCCGTGCCGCCAAAGCCGTGGGAGAACAGGATCACCGGCCGGGGCTTCGCATCGGCGAAGGCCGCGTCCTGGGCGACCTGGCCGACCATGAACAGCGGCGGCTTGCCGGGCTGGCCGATGTCGATGCGCTCTTCCTTCGCGCCCTCGGCGGCGGGGTACCAGACGGTGACGCGGACGCCAGCCTTGTGCTCGCTGTCGCGCAGGGCGGCGGTGGCGTCGGTGGTGGTCAGATGGCGCTCGCCGACCGGGCCGGCGACCGCGGCGCCGGCCAGGGCGGTCGCGGCCAGGGCCACGGCGAGCGTGTTCAGAATGCGGGTCATGGGGGCTCCTCGCGCCGGTCCTTAGCGGAAGACGAGCAGCGGCGTTTGACCGGGGTTGCTCAATTCGCGGACAGGCTAGGCGGCCCCTAGGCGGCCCAGGCCGCCGTAAAGCGGCGGAGCAAGGCGGCGGCGGCCGAGTGCGCGTCGCCGGTCTTCGGCGCGAGGCGCAGGAACAGGTGGCCCTGCTTGTGCCGGCCGCGGGCGGGCAGGCCATGGCCGACCAGGCGGATCAGCTTGCGCTCGCCCGCCTTCTTGGTCAGCCACACGATGCGCCGCCCGATCGGGGTCTCCAGCGCTACACGGCCGCCCTCTGCCAGAACCCGGGCGCTCACCTGGGCGTTGATCCACAGGTCGTCGCCGCGCACCAGCACCTCCGGCGAGCCGCGCAGAGTGACTGCCAGGCTGGCGGCGCCGGCGCGCACGGTGTCGCCGGAGCGCAGGCCGGGCGGCAAGGTCAGCCGCACCCGCCGGCCATCAGCCAGCCGGTGCTCGATCTGCCCGCCATTGAGAGCGATCAGGGCGTCGATCTCGATGACGCCGGGGTGCGACGGCCGCACGACTGGCGGCTGGACGAAGGTCTGCGGGGCGGCCCGCGCCTGCAGGCGGTGATAGGCCTCGACCACGCGACGGAACGCCGCCTCGCCCCCACCCTCGCGGTCGGGATGGGCCAGCTTGGCCGCCTCGCGGAAGGCGCGGCGAATGTCGCTGGCGCTCGACAGCGGGCCCACGCCCAGCACCTGGCGCGCGGCTTTCACGGAAATCAGGGGCGACTGGGCCATTGGCGGCAGATTCGCCCCGACATGGTCAAGGCCGCGTTAAGGCGTTCAGGCGGCCACGGCCAGCGCGCGGCGACGACGCAGGGCGGCGCCCAGGCCGCCGAAGCCGATCAGCATCAGCGCCCAGGCGGACGGCTCGGGCACGCCCCCGCCACCGCCCCCGCCGCCGGGCGCGGTGTTGCCGATCCCGTCACTGAAGATGAAGCTGTAGGCTCCGGCGTTGGCAGTGCTCGGTGCGATGGCGAAGGTGGGGTCGAGGGAAGCGGAGAACGTGTCCGACCCGCCGAACCCGTTGATATGCATGTCGATTGCGAGCTGCAGACCCACCAGATATCGGGTGTTGGTGAGCAAGGTGTAGATTCCATTCTCGTTGATACCACCCGTGAAGCCGGTGGCGAGACTGCCCGTCACGTCGGGGCTCGAGTGGACGGTGCTCCCGAAGGTGTTGAGCGTCGATGTATCCGTCAGCACCCGCAAGATATTGTCGCCAGCGTCGTCCTGCTGTTCGATCGCCATGTTCAGGAAGGCGTCAAACCGCGTTGAGGTGGTTGCGCCACCGGTGGCGAATTGCCCCAGCGACTTGATCTGGACCGGCGCGGTGGCGCCCGGCCCCAGAACCTCAAAGGCATAGAGAAGCGTGGCGCTGTAAGCGGCTCCGTTCTCGAAATCCTTCTCGAACCCCGCTGGGACGGTGGCCGGATTCATCGACACGAACAGGTTGCCGGACAGCAACGGGGATGGAAGACCGACGACACTGCCGCTCGACGAGGCCGTTCCGGCGCCGAACGACCCGACGGGCGAGGTAACGCTGCGCGACCAAGGTCCCAGGTTGTGCGTCGTGACGGTGCCATTGGAGGCGCCAGATGCGCCGGCCCCGGCGTCTTGAGTGACGTCGATGCCAGGCAGGATGATGACCTGGGCGTTGGCGGCCAGCGGAAGGCTGCACAGCATGCCTGCCAGGGCGGGCGCCGCAAGGGTCGCGAGAAGAACTGAGCGCATGGGGAGCCTCCATCAGACCCTGCGTGGCCCACTCGGCCGCAGGACAGCCAAGGCTAGGGACCCCGGCCGCCCACCGCCTCATCCGATCGGATGAGATTTCTCTCCGGGGAGTTGAATCTCGTGCGGTTGAGCTGCCCACCAGCCAGGCAATCGTGGGACGCCGTCACTTCAGGGCTGGATTCATCGAGAGGAGGCGCCGCAAGGTCGGGCCATGTCCGTCAACCTGGATGAGTATTCGGCCGTCGTCGGCCAGGTCTACGAGGCCTCCCTCGACGTGTCAGCCTGGGAGCGGACGCTGGAGGCGACCTGTCGGTTCGTCGGCGCGTCGAAGGCCGTGCTTGGCGGGCTGGTGCTGCGCGATCGTCAATATGACCTGCAGGTCTGTGTCGGCTATGAGCCCGGCTGGATCGATCTCTTCCACACCAAGTACGCGGCGCTCAACCCGCTCAGCAACGCGACAGAGAACCAGGATGTCGGCGAGGTGCGGTGGTTCTCCGAACGAGGCCTGATCGGCGCCTTCGACGGCGACCCGATGTATGAGCAGTGGGTCAAGCCGCAGGGCATCCTCGACCTGGCCGAGGTCGTGATCGACCGTTCGATCGCCCACGTCGGGACGCTGACCTACAGCCGGGTCCGCGCGGAGGGGGTCTTCCCGGCCGAGTCGATCGAGCGGATCAAGCTGCTGTTCCCGCACATGCGCCGCAGCGTGCTGATCAGCCGGGTGTTGAAGATGCACCGGCGCGGCGAGGGTGAGTTGGCGGCGGTGATCGGCGGCCTGGCGGCCGGGGTCTTCATGCTGGCCGGTTCGGGCGAGGTCCTGCGGCGCAATGCGGCGCAATGCGGCGGGTGAGGCGATGCTGGCCGGCAAGAGCCTTTCGGCCCCGCCGGGCGGACGGCTGAAGTTCGCTGACGCCGCGGCCGACAGGGTCTTCGCCGAGGCCCTGCGCAGCGCGGGCGTCGGCAGCGCGGCGCTGGGCGGCAAGGGCGTCTCGATCCCGCTGCGCGAGCAGGGAGAGGCCAAGTATTTGGCGCACCTCTTGCCGCTGAGCGTGGCGTCGGCGGAGGGCGACCTGAATACCCAGGGCGCCCGGATGGCGGTGTTCGTCAGCCTGTCGCACCCGGTCCTCACCGGCGCCCTCAGAATGCTGACCCAGACCTATGACCTGACCGCGGCCGAGCGCCGCGTGGCCCTGGCCTTGATCGAGGTCGGCTCGACGCCGATGATCGCCGAGGCCCTGGGCGTGTCGGTGGCCACTGTGCGCACCCACATGCGCGGCCTCTTCCAGAAGACCGGGGTGCGGCGGCAGACTGAGATCGTCACCCTGCTGCGCGGCTTCGTCAGCCCGTTCGGCTAGACGGCCCCCTCGCGAAAAAGGGAGCCCGCCGCTATATCCAAAGCGATGACCGACAAGACGCTCATTCCCGCCTCGCCGAGCGAGGACGACTACGTGGCCCAGGTGGCCGCAGCCGGCGCCCTGCCGCAGCTCAGCGAGGCCGACCCTTTAGCGCTGTTTAACGAGTGGCTGCGCGAAGCCATCGCGAAAGAGCCCAACGACGCCAACGCGATGTCGCTGGCCACGGCGGACGCGACCGGGATGCCGGACGTGCGCATGGTGCTGCTGAAGGACGCCGACGACCGTGGCTTCGTGTTCTATTCCAACATCGCCAGCGCCAAGGGCCAGGAACTGGCGGTCAACCCAAAGGCGGCGCTGCTGTTCCACTGGAAGTCCCTGCGGCGGCAGGTGCGCATTCGTGGGCTCGTGACGACGGTCACCCCTACCGAGGCCGACGCCTATTGGGCCACCCGCGCGCGGCCGGCGCAGCTCGGCGCCTGGGCGTCGGAGCAGTCGCGGCCTCTGCCCGACCGGCTGGCCTTCGAGAAGAAGATCGCCGAGTTCGGGCTGAAGTTCGGCCTGGGCAAGGCGCCGCGGCCGCCGCATTGGTCGGGCTGGCGCGTGGTTCCGGATAGCATCGAGTTCTGGCGAGACCGGCCGTTTCGCCTGCACGAGCGTCTTCAGTTCGTCCGAACGGCCGACGGCTGGACGACCCAACGGCTCTACCCTTGAACCCCAACCTTTCTAAGAAGGGGGGTCAGGAAGTCGAGGTCGCGGCCTGGCTTGCAACCCAGTCCGAACGGACCATCGAGACGGCCTGCGCACGGGTGTTCCTGGCCGGCGAAGTGGCCTGGAAGCTGAAGCGCAACGTCGACCTCGGCTACGTCGATTTCTCCACGCGGGAGAAGCGCAAGTGGGCGCTGGACCGCGAGCTGGACTTCAACCGCACCGCCGCGCCGGACATCTACCGCTCCGTGCGCTCCATCACCCGTGAAGCCGACGGCAGACTGGCCTGGGACGGGGCCGGCAAGGCCCTGGAGTACGCACTCGAGATGCGCCGTTTCGACGATGCTGCGGTGCTGTCGGCCGACCCCAGCGTCATCGACGGCGAGATGGCCGACGCGCTGGGCCGCACCATCGCGGGCTTCCACGTCGCCGCCCCGTTGCGCCCGAACGGTGGGCTGGCGGCGCTCGAGTGGACGATCAAATCGAACGCCAACCTGATCGCCGAACATGCCGCAAGCCTTGGCGGCGACGCGGTTGCGGAGCTCGTCGAAAAGACCTTCGCCGAGCTTGAGCGCCAGCGGCCGCTGCTCGAGGCGCGCACGGCGGGGGGCTTCGCCCGGCGCTGCCACGGCGACCTGCACCTGGCCAACATCCTGATCGAGAACGGCGCGCCGGTGCTGTTCGACTGCATCGAGTTCAGCGACCTGCTGTCCGACATCGACGTCTATTACGATCTGGCGTTCCTCTTGATGGACCTCGACTTCCGCGAACGCCGCGACGCCGGCGTGCGCGTGCAATCGGCCTATCTCGACGAGGCCGCGCGCAGCTTCCCGGAGGCCATGTGGGCGGGCTTGGCGGCCATGCCCCTGATGCTGTCGGTCCGCGCGGCGGTCCGCACCCACGTCGCCACCCACGCCGGCGATATCACGCTGGCCAAGGCCTATCTGGAGGCCGCCATCGCCCACCTGTCCCCGCCGCCGCCGGTGCTGGCCGCGGTGGGCGGCTTTTCCGGCACCGGCAAGACCACCTTCGCCCGGGCCATCGCCCCAGGGCTCGGCCCGTCACCGGGCGCGGTCGTGCTGCGGACCGACGAGGCGCGCAAACGGATCGCCGGGGCGGGCCCGGTCGATCGTCTGGACCGCTCGATCTACACGCCGGAGTTCTATGAGCGGGTCTACGACTTGGTGCTGACCACGGCCGGCGCCCTGCTGCGAGCCGGACGCGGCGTGGTGCTGGACGCCACCTTCACCCAGCCGGCGCTGCGGGCGCGGGCCGAGCGCCTCGCGGCCGACTGTGGCGCGGACTTCCGCGGCGCCTGGCTGACCGCGCCCCAGGCGGTGCTGGAGGCGCGGGTCGAGGCTAGGGTCGGCGACGCCTCCGACGCGACCCTGGAGGTGCTTCACGACCAGATCGCCCGGTACGGCGCCGACGAAGTCCCTTGGTCCCAGGTCGACGCCACCTTGCCGTCTGATCAGGCCGCGGCGGAATGGCTTTCCGCCAACCGCCGCTAGGGCCCGCGTCCAATCTCGCACCACGTTGCGTATGGGCGCTGGGCCAAATAGCCTAGAGTGAACGCCGATAAGAATAGGGCCCTGGGGAGGACCTCGCATGCTTGGCTTGATGCAGAACTGGCCGTTGACAGTCGACAAGATTCTCGACCACGCCAAGGCTTGGCACACTGACCGCGAGGTCGTCAGCCGCTCGGTGGAGGGGCCGATCGTGCGCACCACCTACGCCGCCATCCACACCCGGGCGAAGCAGCTGTCCAACGCGCTGAAGGGCCTGGGCGTGCAGCAGGGCGACCGGGTCGCGACCCTGGCCTGGAACACCGGCCGCCACATCGAGGCCTGGTACGCGATCATGGGCATGGGCGCGGTCTGCCACACGCTCAACCCGCGGCTGTTCGCCGAGCAGCTCTGCTACATCATCACTCACGCCGAAGATAAGGTGATCTTCACCGACCTCACCTTCCTGCCGATCCTGGCCGAGAACCGGGCGCTGATGCCGACCGTCAAGCACGTCGTGGTGTTCACCGACGAGGCCCACCTGGACCCGGCGATCTATCCCGGCGCCATCGCCTACGAGACCCTGGTCGCAGGCGGCTCGCCCGACTTCGTGTGGGGCGACTTCGACGAAAATACCGCCTCCTCGCTCTGCTACACCTCGGGCACGACCGGCAATCCGAAGGGCGTGCTTTATTCGCATCGCTCCAACTTCCTGCACACCCTGGTGACCCTCGGCGTCGACGTGATGTGCCTGTCGGCGCGAGATACCGTCCTGCCGGTGGTCCCGATGTTCCACGCCAACGCCTGGGGCCTGACATTTTCCTGCGCGGCGGCGGGCTGCAAGCTGGTGATGCCCGGCCAGAAACTCGACGGCGCCTCGGTCTACGAACTGCTGGAGACCGAGGGCGTGACCTTCTCGGCGGCAGTGCCGACGGTGTGGCTGGGCCTGCTCACTCACATGCGCGAGAACAAGCTCGTCCTGTCGACCCTGAAGCGGGTGGTGATCGGCGGCTCGGCGGTGCCCGAGGCCATCGTCCGCGGCTTCCGCGACGAGTTCGGCGTCGACGTGACCCACGCCTGGGGCATGACCGAGATGTCGCCGATGGGCACGCTCAGCTCGCCCAACGCCAAGATCGCGGCTACCGATCCGGAGACCCAGCTGCGCTACAAGCTGAAGCAGGGCCGCCCGCCGATCGGCGTGGAGATGAAGCTGGAGAACGATGCGGGCGAGGAACTGCCCCACGACGGGACCACGTTCGGCCGGCTGAAGGTCCGGGGGCCGTTCATCGCCGGGGGCTACTTCAAGGGCGACGGCGGCCAGATCCTCGACGACGCGGGCTTCTTCGACACCGGCGATGTCGCGACCATCGACGGCGACGGCTACATGCAGATCACCGACCGCGCCAAGGACGTGATCAAGTCCGGCGGCGAGTGGATCTCCACCATCGAGATCGAGAACATCGCGGTCGGCCACGAGAAGGCCGAGCTGGCCGCCGTGATCGGCGCGGCCCATCCCAAATGGGACGAGCGCCCGGTGCTGCTGGTCAAGCTGATGCCCGGCGCGGAGTCCTCCAAGGAGGAGTTCCTGGCGTTCCTCGAAGGCAAGATCGCCAAGTGGTGGACACCGGACGACGTGGTCTTTGTCGACGACATCCCGCTGGGCGCCACCGGCAAGATCGACAAGAAGCTGATCCGCCAGCGGATGGCCGACTACGTCCTGCCGACGGCCCAGCCTGCGGGTGCCGCCGCCAAGGAAACCGCCTAGTTCCGCATGATCGACTTGAAATCCGCGACCGACGGCGATCTGGCCGAGATCGTCGAGCTGACCAACTGGGCCTATCGCGGGACCGGGCCGAAATCGAGCTGGACGGTGGAGAGCTATCTTCACGGCCAACGGACGACGGCTGAAGCCTTGCGCGCCGACATCGCGGCCAATCCCGACGCCCATCTGCTGACCTGGCGCGACGCGGCCGGTGAGCTGCAGGGCCACGTCTGGCTGGAGCCGATGAAGGGCGGCGTCTGGTACCTCGGCCTGCTCTCCGTCCGCCCCGACCGGCAGGACCAGAAGCTCGGCCGCACCTTGCTGATGGCCGCGGAAGATTTCGCCCGCGCGCACGGCGCACATCGCGTGCAGATGACCGTGATCAACGTGCGCGATACCCTGATCGCCTGGTACCAGCGCCGCGGCTACGCGCTGACCGGCGAGGTGCGCCCATTCCCCTATGGCGACGACCGCTTCGGGACGCCGCAGCGCGACGACCTCAGCTTCGTGGTGCTGGAGCGCGGCCTCTAGCTACTTCTGGGTCGCCGCCGTCAGGTCGAGCCGCGTCTTCAGCGGGTCCGGCCCGGCCGCGGTCGCGCCGGGGCTGCGGATGATCAGCAGTTCGTCCTTCGCCGGATCGTACTTCGGCCAGTGCGGCAGGCCCGCGCCGTTCGGATCGCCGGTCTTGGCGAAGTTGACCCAGTAGCGATGGGTCATCGCCGCCACCGCCTTGTCCTCCGCGCTCGCCTCACCGGAATGGCTGGGCGAGACCATGCCGATATAGCCGGCCCCATACTTGTCGAAGACGAAGGGGATTTCCGAGGCATGCGGCGCCCCGTTCGGCGCGCGGGCCTTCAGGGCATCGCCCACATAGTCGAAGCGGAACTCGTAGGCGGGCAGGCCCTGACGGGCGAACTCGCCGGCCGCGAACCGCGCCGGCTCCAGCATCATCTGGTCCATGCCGATCTTGGCGCGCACGACGCCGACACTCGCGGTTCCCTGCGGGTCATAGGCCGCGCTCGCTTCGGCCTTCTTCGCCCCGAACGGCGCCAGCAGCGCCTCCTTGGTGGCCGCGAAGTTGAGGCCCAGATCGGCGCTGTTGGCCCCGGTGATCAGCGCCACCTTGGCGTTGCGCCGACCGCGATAGGCGTTGGCCGGTGACTCGGCGATCACCTTGCCGTCGGTGATCGGCCCGGAATAGGTCACCGGGTTCAGGCTCATGAACGTGCGCATGGAAAGCCCGCCGGTGATCTTGTCGGCCGGCAGGGCCCGCAGGGCGGCGAGGGCTGCGGCATCGCGGCCCTCGATCCCCTGGGACTTGGCGAAGGCCACGCCGATGCTTTCGCCCGACGGCAGGCCGGGCGCGTCGACGCTCAGCTTGGGCGCGGCGCCCAACTGGTCACGCCCGCCGCCGGACTCCACGATGCCCCGCTGGAACAGGCCCTTGGCCAGCGGCGTCGCCAGCAGCACATGCACCGAAAACCCGCCCGCGCTCTCCCCGAACACCGTGACCTTGCCTGGGTCGCCGCCGAACGCGGCGATGTTCTTCTGCACCCACTTGAGCGCGGCGATCTGGTCCAGGAAGGCGTAGTTGCCCTTCGGCTCGCCAGGATGCTCGGCGGTGAGCGCCGGGTGAGCGAAGAACCCGAACCGCCCCAGCCGGTAGTTCACACTGACGAACACCACCCCGTCGCGGGCGAAGTTGTCGCCCTGGTAGATCGCCGGCTGGGTGCCGCCGTTGACTAGGCCGCCGCCGTAGATCCAGACCATCACCGGTAGGTTCGTGGCGCTGGCCCCCTTCTTGGGACTTGGGGCCGGCCGCCAGACGTTGAGGTAGAGGCAGTCCTCGGAAAGGTCGGTGCCCAGGCCCGGGTCGCCGGGGATCGGTCCCTGCAGGCAGTCCTTGCCGATCTGGGTGGCGGACCGGACGCCCGTCCAGGGCGCCACCGGCTGCGGCGCACGCCAGCGCAGCGCCCCCACCGGCGCGGCGGCGAACGGCACGCCCTTGAACGCCAGCACGCCCTCGCTGACCGCGCCCCGGAGGCGCCCGGTATCGACCTTCACAACGGTCGGGGACGGGGCCGCCTGGACGGCGGTCGCCAGCAGCACGGCGCCGGCGAGCGCCGCGAACGGCAGGATGGATTTCAGCATGGCGCGGTTCCCCGAGATCTTGGACGCCA
>JBBQTP010000071.1:0-20007 GCA_038213205.1 Caulobacterales bacterium | reverse complement strand
AGTCCTCCATAAGATATTTGCCGGACGGCATCAGGTTGACCAGCAGGGGCGCGGCCCGCGCGATCTCGTCGAAATCCTTGAGGTCGAGGGGCACGCCGACCCGGCCGGCCAGGGCCAGCAGGTGCACCACCGCATTGGTCGAGCCGCCGATCGCGGCGTGCATCAGGATGGCGTTCTCGAAGGCTTGGCGGGTGAGGATGTCGGACGGTTTCACATCGTCCTTCACCAGCTGGACGATGCGGTTGCCGGTGAGGTGGGCGAGGACGCGACGGCGCGAGTCCACGGCCGGCAGGGCAGCGTTGTTGGGCAGCGACATGCCCAACGCCTCGGTGAGGCTGGCCATGGTCGAGGCGGTGCCCATGGTGTTGCAGACCCCGGCCGAGCGGCTCATGCCGGACTCGGCGGCCATAAAGTCGTCGAGGCTCATCTCGCCGGCGCGGACCGCTTCCGAAAACCGCCAGACATCGGTGCCCGAGCCGATGTCGCGACCCTGGAACTTGCCGTTCAACATGGAGCCGGACGACAGGAAGATCGCCGGCAAGTCGACGCTGGCCGCGCCCATCAAGAGGCCCGGCGTGGTCTTGTCGCAGCCGCCAAGCAGCACCACTCCGTCGATCGGATTGGCGCGGATCGACTCCTCGACCTCCATGGCCAGCAGGTTGCGGAACAGCATGGCGGTCGGCCGCATCTGGGTCTCGGGCAGCGACATGGCCGGGAATTCGATGGGCACTCCGCCCGCCTCCCAGACGCCGCGCTTCACATATTCGGCCAGGTCGCGCAGGCCGATCTGGCAAGTGACGAGCTCAGACCAGGTGTTGGCGATGCCAATCACCGGGCGGCCGTCGAAGACGTGGTCCGGCAGGCCCGTGGCCTTGATCCAGCTGCGATGGATGAATCCGTCGCGGTCGGGCTTGCCGTAGCTCTTGGTGCTGCGCAGGGGTTTCTTGGCCATGGCCTATCTCACCCTTCAAACAGCGGCAGCGCGAGGCCTTTGACGCCGGTCTCGATGGCGAACAGGCCGCCGGCCAGCGGCTGGATCTGCCGCTGCGCCAGGCTGAGGTCGTCCCAGGCGCTGGTCACATAGAGCGTGGTGAGGCGCGGCCCACCGAAGGCGCAGCTGGTGGGCTGTTGCACCGGCATCTCGATGGTGCGTTCGATCCCACCGTCCGGGGTGTAGCGGACCAACCGCCAGCCCCCCCATTGCGCATTCCAGAGGTAGCCGTCGGCGTCCACCGCGGAGCCATCGGGCGAGGAGGGCTCGCCGACCGTGTGGGCAAACAGCTCGACCTTGGAGAGGTCCCGCGTGTCGTGGGCAAAGATGGTCTGACGCTTGGAGTCGGCCACATAGATCTTCCGGCCGTTGGGACTGACCGAGACGGTGTTGGCGATGTGGATGCCGGTCAGCACCCGCTCGGTCTCGAACTTGGCATTGGTGCGGTAGACCGAGCCCGGCCGCTTGCCGCCGTCGTCGTCCATGGTCGACCACCAGAAATTGCCGACGGTGTCGATCTTGCCGTCGTTGGTGCGGAAGCCCGGCGGCAGCTCCAGCGACTGGATAATGGCGATCTCGCCCGCGTCCGGGTCGCAGACAGCGAGGCCCTTCTCGGTGGCGATGATCAGGCCGCCTTTTGCGCGGGGCGCCGCGGCGCTGGCGCGGAACGGCAGGTCGAAGGCGCCGCGGGCATCAGTGGCGGGCTCGAACCAGGCCAGCCGCTTGGCCTTGATGTCGAACCAGTAGAGCCGGCCCTCGCGCGCCGACCAGACCGGGCCCTCGCCCAGCCGGTCGTCAGCCTTCACCACGCATCGCACGTCCACCGGGGCGCACCCTCCGCTCGGTCGCGCCGCGGAGTTCGGCGGACCACGGGGTCGTGGTAGCACCCCGGCGCGGTCGCCTGAACGCCTATTCGGCGGCGCCGGCGGCGGCGGAACCGCCGCGCCCAGCGGTGTGCGGCGGATCCAGGAGCTTGCGAAGTTTCGACGACAGTTGGCTGATTTCGTAGGGCTTATCGAGCATTGGGAAGGGCGTCGATCCCAGCCCCTCGCTGTCGCCGACGAAGCCAGAGGTGAGCAGGACCTTGAGATTGCCGCGCAGCTCGCGGGCGGTGAGGGCCAGGCTGACGCCGCTGACCCCGCCCGGCATGACCACATCACTGAACAGGATGTCGATGTCCTCCTGAGCGTGGATTACCGCTATGGCCTCGGCGGCGTTGGTGGCCGTGGTGACCTGGTAGCCAAGGCCGGTCAGCATATCGAGGGTTAGCGCCAGGACCGTAGCGTCGTCCTCGACCAGCAGAATCCGCTCGTGGCCGCCCTCGACCACCGCGGCGGCGGACGGGTCGGGCTCGGCCTGGGCCGCGGGCTCCTCGGAGTGCGGTAGGCGGAGGACGAAGATCGCCCCCTGACCCGGCGCGCTGCGCAGATCGATCTCACCCTCGGACTGGCGCACGAAGCCATAGACCTGCGACAGCCCAAGGCCCGATCCGCGGCCGACCTCCTTGGTGGTGAAGAACGGCTCGAACACCCGGTCGCGCACCTCGGGCGACATACCAACGCCGGTGTCGCTGATCTCGATCACCACGTGACGGCCTTCGCGGCGGGTGACGATCGCCAGGCGCCCACCTTCCGGCATGGCGTCGCGGGCGTTTTCGGCCAGGTGCAGAAGGGCGGTCTGCAGTTGGCCGGGGTCGATGTGGGCGCAGAGCGCGTCGTCGGCCAGGAACAGGTTCAGCGTTGCCGCCTCGCCCAGGGCCTGGCGCAGCAGGGGCGCGATGTCGGCGATCAGGTCATTGAGGTTGAGGCTGATCGGGCTGAGGTGCTGGCGGCGCGAGAAGGCTAAAAGCTGGCGGGTCAGGTCGCGGCCGCGCTCGGCGGCCTGCCGCACGGCGTCGATGCGGCGCGCGCGACGGGCCTCGTCCTCGGTCTTTCGGGCCATGATGTCGATATTGCCGAGCACCACGGTGAGAAGGTTGTTGAAGTCGTGGGCGATACCGCCGGTGAGTTGGCCCACGGCCTCCATCTCGCGCGCCTGGGTGAGGCGCTGCTCGATGGCGCGGCGTTCGGTGGCGTCGGTCATGACGCCGAAGAGCTCGCGCGCCTGGCCGTCAGCGCTGGGGGCCAGGACGCCCTGATCGTGAAGCACCTTGTAGTGGCCGTCGGCGCACAGCCAGCGGAACTCCACCGAGTAGTGGCCCATCCGAACCGCGTCCGACACCCGCTGGACGATGACATCCAGGTCGTCGGGATGGACACGGCTGGTGGCGAACTCGGGCTCGTCAACGAAGCGGCTGGCCGGGAAGCCGGTGAGCTCGACCACCGCGTCCGACACGAAGTGCGCGGCGAACGGCGAGTCGATGCTGCGCGAATGGATCACGATCGGCAGGGACTGCAGGATGGTGGACCACTGGGCTTCACCCCGGGGCGGGGTCACGCTCGAATCCTCGAAAATGGGCGTCTCGCCCAGGCGATGGCGCTCCTCTGCCAGCTGGTCGGCTATGGCGTTGAACGCCTCAGCCAGGTCGTCGTCCGGGCCGGCCACGCCGCGCGGCAGACGCACGGACGCGTCGCCATTGCGCAGCGCGCGCATCGCCGCAAGCAACTCGGCCTTCGCCATCGTGCCCGACGACGCGCGCCGGGTCCGCTGAGGCTTGGGGGGTTGGGGCGGGGAAACGCGGCCGGCCATGAGTTTCCCCAACGACCGCGCCTCGCGCGCGGGACGGGGCGGCTCGCCGCTGGCCAACGGGCATGCCTCCCGTGCTCCCAACGGGCGGATGGGCGAGGGGTTCCGTCCGGGGCCGACTTTTTTGGAGCGTCCTAGCGAGGCAGTTTGGAGGCGCCCATCAGGTGCTCGTCGACGGCGCGGGCGCACTGGCGGCCCTCGCGGATCGCCCAAACCACCAGGGACTGGCCGCGGCGCATGTCGCCGCAGGAGAAGATATTGCGCTGAGAGGTCTGGTAGTCGGCGACCGTGGCCTTGACGTTGCCGCGCGGGTCGAGCTCGACGCCGCCGCTCTCGACCAGGCCCGCCTGACGGGGGCCGACGAAGCCCATGGCCAGCAGGACGAGGTCGGCCTTCAGGGTGAACGCCGAGCCGGCGACCTCGCGCATCTGCATGCGGCCGCCTTCGGAGACCCACTCCAGGCGCACGCACTCCAGGCCGGTGATCTTGCCGTCGTTGCCGACGCACTGCCTGGTCGCCACGGCGAAATCGCGCTCGCAGCCCTCTTCCTGGGAGGAGGAGGTGCGCAGCTTCAGCGGCCAGTCGGGCCAGGTGAGCGGCTTGTTCTCGCGCTCCGGAGGCTGCGGCATGATCTCCAGCTGGGTCACCGACGCGGCGCCCTGGCGGTTGGAGGTGCCGATGCAGTCGGATCCGGTGTCGCCGCCGCCGATGACGATGACGTGTTTGCCCTTGGCCGACAGCGTGCCGGTCGGCGCCGCCACGGCCTCCGCATCGCCGGCATTGCGCTTGTTCTGTTGAGTGAGGAAGTCCATGGCGTAGTGGACGCCGTCGAGCTCGCGGCCGGGGACTTCCAGGTCGCGCGGCGCCTCGGCGCCGCCGGCCATCACCAGCACGTCGTAGTCATCGAGCAGGCGTTGCACCGAGACTGTCACGCCGACCTCGAAGCCGGCGCGGAAGATCACCCCCTCGCCTTCCATCTGGGCGATGCGCCGGTCGATCAGGTGTTTTTCCATCTTGAAGTCGGGGATGCCGTAGCGGAGCAGGCCGCCGATCCGGTCGGACTTCTCGAAGACGGTCGGCGCGTGGCCGGCCCGGGCCAGCTGCTGGGCGCAGGCCAGGCCCGCCGGGCCGGAGCCGACCACCGCAACACGCTTGCCTGTGCCGCGCGGCGACATCTGCGGGACGATCCAGTTCTCGTCCCATCCACGATCAACGATCTGGCATTCGATCGTCTTGATGGTCACCGGGTTGTCCTGGATGTTCAGCGTGCAGGACGCCTCGCAGGGCGCGGGGCAGACCCGGCCGGTGAACTCCGGGAAATTGTTGGTCGACTGCAGGTTCTCCAGCGCCGTCTTCCACTGGTCGCGGTAGACCAGATTGTTGAAGTCGGGGATCTGGTTGTTGACGGGGCAGCCTTGGTGGCAGAACGGAATCCCGCAGTCCATGCAGCGCGCCGCCTGCTGACCGACCTCGGCCACCGGCAAGGGCTTCACAAACTCCTTCCAGGTTTTCAGGCGCGCATCGACCTTGTCGTAGCCGCGGTCGTGGCGCTCGATCTCGAGGAAGCCGGTGGGCTTGCCCATCGGGGTACTCTCCGGAAACTCTGGACCCTGACCCGTTCAGATGGCGTCATCTGAACGGGAAAGAAGGGTCTATCTTCAAAGGTCTAGAGCACGTCGGACGGCTGAAATGGTTTCCATTTCAGCCTGACGCGCTCTGGCGGTCTATTCCGCGGCGACGGCGGCGGCCGTCGCGCGGTCGGTGGCGAGCTCTTCGAGCGCGCGGCGATAGTCGGTGGGCAGCACCTTCACGAACGCGCCCAGAGCCTTGTCCCAATTGGCCAGGATCTCGGCGGCGCGAGCGCTGCCGGTGTGCTCCCGGTGGCGCTGGATCAGGATCTTCAGGCGCTCGGCGTCGAAGCGCAGCATGTCGCCCATGCCGTTGTCCTCGACGGAGACCGCCGCGGTCTTCGGCCGGCCGGGCTCGTCGGCGCTGTTGGCCGCCTCGGGAAGCGCCGGGGCGATCTTCTCCAGGCTGACCATGGCCGTGTTGCAAAGGTCGGTGAAGCGGCCCGCCGGGTCGTAGACATAGGCCACGCCGCCGCTCATGCCCGCGGCGAAGTTGCGGCCGGTGTCGCCCAGCACCACGACGACGCCGCCGGTCATGTATTCGCAGCCGTGGTCGCCCAGACCCTCGACCACCGTCACCGCGCCGGAGTTGCGCACAGCGAAGCGTTCGCCGGCCACGCCGTGGAAGTAGGCCTCGCCGGCGATGGCGCCGTAGAGGACCGTGTTGCCGACGATGATGTTTTGGGTCGGATCGCGGTTGGACTCGGCGGGCTGGCGTACGACGATGCGGCCGCCCGACAGGCCCTTGCCGACGTAGTCGTTGGCGTCGCCGGTGAGTTCGAGCGAGACCCCGCGCGCGGCGAAGGCGCCGAAGCTCTGGCCGGCGTTGCCGCGGAACTTCAGTGAGATGGCGCCGTCCGGGAGGCCGGCGTGGCCATATCGCTTGGCGACCTCGCCGGACAGCATGGCGCCAACCGTGCGGTTGACGTTGCGCAGCGCGTATTCGCCAGCGAAGGGCTTGCCGCCGTCGAGGGCTGCCTTGGCGTCCTCGATCAGGATGTTGTCCAGGGCCTTGCCGAGGCCGTGGTCCTGGCGGTCCTCGTTCCACAGACCCTTGGCCGAGCCGGGTTGGACCTGATGCAGGATGTTCTTCAGGTCGACGCCCTGGGCCTTCCAGTGTTCCAGGGCCGGCGCCATGTCGAGGCGGTCGACGCGACCGATCATCTCATTGACCGTGGCGAAGCCCATGTCGGCCATGATCTGGCGCAGTTCCTCGGCGACGAAGAAGAAGTAGTTGATCACGTGCTCGGGCTGACCGGTGAAGCGCGCGCGCAGCACCGGATCCTGGGTGGCCACGCCGACCGGGCAGGTGTTGAGGTGGCACTTGCGCATCATGATGCAGCCGGCCGCGATCAGCGGTGCGGTGGCGAAGCCGAACTCGTCGGCGCCCAGGAGCGCCCCGATGGCCACGTCGCGACCCGTGCGCAGACCGCCGTCGACCTGCACGGCGATGCGGCTGCGCAAGCCGTTGAGCAGCAGCGTCTGCTGGGTCTCGGCCAGGCCAATTTCCCAGGGCGAGCCGGCGTGGGTCAGCGAGGTGAGCGGGCTCGCGCCAGTGCCGCCCTCGAAGCCGGAGATGGTCACGTGGTCGGCGCGCGCCTTGGCGACGCCGGCGGCGACGGTGCCGACGCCGACTTCCGAGACCAGCTTCACGGAGATGCGGGCCTGGGGGTTCACGTTCTTCAGGTCGTGGATCAGCTGCGCCAGATCCTCGATCGAATAGATGTCGTGGTGCGGCGGCGGGCTGATCAGGCCGACGCCCGGGGTCGAGTGCCGGACGCGGGCGATGTTGGCGTCGACCTTGTAGCCGGGCAGCTGGCCACCCTCCCCGGGCTTGGCGCCCTGGGCCATCTTGATCTGGATGTCGTCGGCGTTGACCAGATATTCGGTGGTCACGCCGAACCGGCCTGAGGCGACCTGCTTGATCGCCGAGCGCATGGAATCGCCGTTGGGCAGAGGGGCGAAGCGGTCAGACTCCTCCCCACCTTCACCGGTGTTCGACCGGGCGCCGATGCGGTTCATGGCGACGGCCAGTGTGGTGTGGGCTTCGCGGCTGATCGAGCCGAAGCTCATGGCGCCGGTGGCGAAGCGCTTGACGATCTCAGCAGCCGGTTCGACCTCGTCCAGCGGGATCGGCTTCTCGCCGGGCTTCAGCTGCATGAGGCCACGTAGCGTCAGTAGCCGCTCAGACTGCTCGTTGATCGACTTGGCGAAGGTCGCGTAGGCGTCGGGCAGGTTGCCGCGCACCGCGTGCTGCAGGTTGCCGATGGTCTCCGGGGTCCAGGCGTGGCTCTCGCCGCGCAGACGCCAGGCGTACTGGCCGCCGACGTCGAGCATGGTCTGGTAGATCGGGTTGTCACCATAGGCGTCGCGGTGGCGGCGCACGGCTTCCCCAGCCACCTCGCCCAGGCCTACGCCTTCGATCGTGGACGCCGTGCCGGTGAAGTACTTGTCGATCAGGGTGGTCGACAGGCCGACGGCGTCAAAGATCTGGGCGCCGCAGTAGGACTGGTAGGTCGAGATGCCCATCTTGGACATCACTTTCAGCACGCCCTTGCCGATGGCCTTGATGTAGTTCTTGCGCACGTCGTAGGCGGACTGGCTGAGCCCGTTCTCGATGCGAATCTGCTCCAGGGTCTGGAACGCGAGATAGGGATTCACCGCTTCCGCGCCATAGCCCGCCAGTACGCAGAAGTGGTGCACTTCGCGCGCTTCGCCGGTCTCGATCACCAGGCCGGTCTGCATGCGCAGGCCCTGGCGGATCAGGTGATGGTGCACGGCCGCGGTGGCCAGGGCGGCTGGGATCGGCACACGGTCCGGCCCGGTCGCCCGATCCGAGAGGATCAGGATGTTCATGTCGGCCAGCACCGCGTCGGTAGCCGCGCGGCAGAGCTTGTCGAGCGCGCCATCCAGGCCGTTGGCGCCCTCGCCGGCCGGCCAGGTGGCGTCCAGGGTGGCGGTGCGGAAGGCGCCGTCGAGCAGTTCGTTGACCGCGCGGATCTTGGCCAGGTCCTCGTCGGTGAGGATCGGCTGGGCGACCTCAAGGCGCTTGTGGGTGCCGGCCTGGCGGCCGAGCAGGTTCGGACGCGGCCCGATCATCGACACCAGGCTCATCACCAGCTCCTCGCGGATCGGGTCGATCGGCGGGTTGGTGACCTGGGCGAAGTTCTGCTTGAAGTACTCGTAGAGCAGCTTGGGCCGGCGCGAGAGCACCGCGATCGGCGTGTCCGAGCCCATGGAGCCCAAGGGGTCTTCGCCGGTCTTGGCCATCGGCTCCAGGAAGAAGGCGACGTCTTCCTGGGTGTAGCCAAACGCCTGCTGGCGATCCAGCAGGGTCGCCGGATCGTTGGACAGGGGGCTCGCCTCGGGTTCGGCGGCCAGCGCGAGTTCTTCCAGCTTGAACTGGGTCTCCGACAGCCACTCCTCGTAGGGTGCGGCCTGGGACAGGGAGGCCTTGATCTCCTCGTCCTCGATAATGCGGCCCTCTTCCATGTCGATGAGCAGCATCTTGCCGGGTTGCAGGCGCCACTTGCGGAGGATGCGTTCCTCGGGAATGTCGAGGACGCCCACCTCCGAGGCCATGATCACATGGTCTTCGTCGGTGATGATGAAGCGGGCCGGTCGCAGGCCGTTGCGGTCCAGGGTCGCGCCGATCTGGCGGCCGTCGGTGAAGGCCACCGCGGCGGGGCCGTCCCACGGCTCCATCAGCGCGGCGTGGTACTCGTAGAAGGCGCGCCGCTTGGCATCCATCAGCGGGTTGCCGGCCCAGGCCTCGGGCATCAGCATCATCACCGCCTGCGCCAGCGGATAGCCACCGGCCACCAGCAGTTCGAGGGCGTTGTCCAGGCAGGCGGTGTCCGACTGGCCGTGCGGGATCAGCGGCCACATCTTGTTGAGGTCGGGACCCAACAGGTCGCTTTCCATCGAGCGGCGGCGCGCGTTCATCCAGTTCACGTTGCCGCGGACGGTGTTGATCTCACCGTTGTGGGCGATGAATCGGTAGGGGTGCGCGAGGCGCCACGACGGGAAGGTGTTGGTCGAGAACCGCTGGTGGACCAGCGCCAGCGCCGACTCCGCCAAGGGGTCCGTCAGGTCCTTGTAGAAGGCGCCGACTTGGGGAGCCAAAAGCAGGCCCTTGTAGACCACCGTGCGCGTCGACATCGAGGGGATGTAGAGCTCGGCCAGGCCCGGCAGGTTCTTCTTGGCGGCCAGTTCGCGGAGCGGGTTCTGGGTCTGCTTGCGAATGGCCAGCAGCTTGCGCTCGTGGGCGTCCTGATCCTTGACGTTCGGGCCACGGCCGATGATCGCCTGGCGGATCACCGGCATCTGGGCCAGCACCGCCTCGCCGAGGCCGGTGGTGTCGGTCGGCACGTCACGCCAGCCGATCAGCGGCTGCTTCTCGACCAGCAGGAAGTGTTCGAGCTGGGCCATGGCCATTTCGCGGGCCAACTGGTCCTGCGGCAGGAAGCACATGGCCACGGCGTAGTCGCCAGCCGCAGGCAGGGTCACGCCCTCCTTGCCGGCCCAGGCGCGCAGCAGGGCGTCGGGGATCTGAATCAGAATCCCGGCGCCGTCGCCGACCAGGGGATCGGCGCCCACGGCCCCGCGGTGATCGAGGTTCACGAGGATCTGCAGGCCGCAGTCGATCACTTCGTGCGATTTGCGGCCTTTGATATTGGCCACAAAGCCCACGCCGCACGAGTCATGCTCGTTCGCCGGATCGTACAGTCCTTGCTTCGGGGGGAACCCCATCCTCACCCTCGTAAACCCACGCCAAAACGCGGCCGGAACCGCTCAATTGAGAGGAAGGCCGTGATCTCCGGCATTTACCCGGCAAGAACCACCCTTGTCGATGGGCGGAAAGCTGGCGCCGGGGAAGATTTTTCTAATGCCCGGCCCCGAGGCGCCGGTTCGTCAAGGGGCTGACAGGCTCTCCCTGCCGGCGCAGGCGATCCAGCCGCCGCCGGCGCGACGATATGCCATCGCGTTATAGGCGCCCGGGCGCAGCTTCCTGACGAAGAAGGTCCCGGTGAAGCCGCTGGGGGCCGCATTGGGGTTCTTGTAGAAGGCCGCTACATCGGGGCGCGGCTTGTCCATCTTGATCGGAGCCGAGAAGACGCCCGCCGGCCCGCTGATCGTCACGACGCCGTCCGCAGAGGTGACCTGGGTCCCCAGTTCCGACAACCACCCGGAGACCGTAAAGGTCGCCTCCCCGCCTGCGCCCGGCGTGATCGTGGCGGTTTCGATATGGCAGTTGTCGGTGTGGGCGGCGGTGGAGATCGCCGCCAGGGTCTTCGCGTCGGGGGTGGCCAGGCTCGGCATGGCCGGCGCGCCGCTGGAGGGTCTGACGGTTCCCAGCACATGGTCGATGCGGGCGGCGGCCTCTTTCGAGGGTGTGGGCGCGTCGCCCAGCGCCACCCGCAGACCGGGCTCGATCACCTCCAGCACGACGATGTCCGGCTTGAAGCGCTCGATCATGTCGGGTCGCCAGAAACCGTCCTGGTTGTGCACCAGGATGATCCGGCTGAAGTGGGAGAAGAGGAACGCCAGCATCTCGTTGGAGAAGCTGTCGCGGTTCAGCAGCAGCACCGGCTTGCCGGGATGGCCGGTGTCGACGACCTGGGGCGCGGTCCAGTCGGTCTTGGCGGTGAGGTAGCTGCGGGTGATCGGCGGCTCCCCGGGCCGGGTGTCGAAGTTCGGGTAGTGAAGGTCGACGAAGCTGGAGACGCCCAGCATCAGGGCCAGATCGCGCGGTCCGGATCGGCGGGGCATATCGATCCGCAGGAAGTCTGACAGCGGTCGCGGCCCCTCGGTGAGCCCCATGGCGTGCAGGCGGGTCAGCAGGGCCGCATAGCCGGCGTAGGCTCCGTAGCCGTCCCAGTGGGTGTCGTGCAGGGTGTAGGTCCTCTGGCCGACCGCTGTGGCCGCAGCGACCGCCGGATAGAGGTAGAGCACCTCGCCAGCCCCGCTGGCCTGGGCGAGCTTGGGAAGCGTTATGGCGGTCCGGCTTGGACTAGGGCCGTGGTACCAGGCCGGGCCGTGTTGCGGATAGATGGTCTCCTTCGCCGGCGGGGCGATAATCAGGTAGGTGACACCGCGGGTTTTCAGCATCTCGGTGCGGCCCGCGAGGTTCAGCAACCACTGACGAATCTCCGGCCCGACCATCGGCGGGTCGCCGCGCGCGGCGCCCAGGTGAGTGTCGTCGTCGAAGAACAGCCAGCCATGGCGCCCGATGATCACCCGGTTCGAACCACTGACGCCGGCCAGCATGCGCAGCCGATTGAGCAAGCCGATCAGATGCGGGCGCGCCGGGAAATGGTCGGCGACGTAGGGGTCCGCGCCCTTGCGGAAGTCGTGCACCCCACTGAGCGAGCGGGGCCAGGCAGGCGCCGCGGCCAGGATGCGGTTCTCCTGGATGTCCGGCGGGCGGATCACCAACGGCGCCAGCCACGCGGCCGCCATCAGGACCAGGATGGTCCCGATCAGCAGGCGCCAGTGGAGGCGTGAGGCGAGCACCGGTCAGAACCTGAAGTAGAGAAAGGGGTTGAGGGTCGAGCCCACCAGGATGGCGACCGACAAGACAAAGCCGGCGGCCAGCAGGGGGACCGGCAGAGCGTGGACGCTGCGGGTCGCCAGGCGCGGGGGCAGATCGAGCCTGGGCGCCTCGGCGCGCGGTGCGCGCAGGTGGGCCATCACAGCGGGCAGCAGCGGCAGGGCGAGCACGGAGCCGGCGGCGAGCGCGGCGAAGGTCTGGGCGTTCAGCAGGATCGACAGCGCCGCGTCAGGGGCGCTGAACCGGCCGAGGCTCGCCATCTGGCCCAGGTAGTCCAGGGCCTGGGGCAGGCTGTCGGCGCGGAAGAACACCCAGCCGACCGTCACGACGAGGATTGCGTAGGCGTGGCGCACCAGCCTGGGCATGCGCTCCAACCAGCGCCCGAAGCCAAACCGCTCCAGCATCAGGAAGGCTCCGTGATAGAGGCCCCACACGATGAACCGCCAGGCCGCCCCGTGCCAAAGGCCGGTGAGGAGAAAGACGATCAGCAAGTTGCGGATCGTCTTAGCCTGGCCGTTCCGATTGCCGCCCAGCGGGATGTAGACGTAGTCCCGGAACCAGCTCGACAGGCTCATGTGCCAGCGCCGCCAGAACTCGGTGATCGACTGGGAAGCGTAGGGATAGTCGAAGTTCTTCGGGAAGGTGAAGCCCAGCAGGAAGGCCAGGCCGATGGCCATGTTGGAATAGCCGCAGAAGTCGAAATAGATCTGCAGGGTGTAGGCCCAGACGCCCAGCCAGGCGGTGGTGGCGTCGAGGACTGCGAGCTTGGCGGCAAAGGCATGGTCGGCGAGCGGGGCCAAGGTGTTAGCGACCAGCACCTTCTGGCAGAGGCCGACGATGAAATACTGGAAGCCCAGGCCGACGTGGGACGTCTTGCGCCGCTCGGCGTGCATCTCCTGGCGGATGTCGGCGTAGCGGACGATCGGGCCCGCGATCAGGTGCGGGAACATCAGGATGTAGGCCGCGAAGCGGGTGAGATCGCGTTCGACCTTCACGGCGCCGCGATGGACGTCAATGCCGTAGCTGACCAGTTGGAAGGTGAAGAAGGAGATGCCGAGCGGCAGGGCCTGGTGGCGCTCAGGCAGGCGCAGGGCCGGCACGAGTTGGTTCAGGCCGTGGGCCAGGAACTCGGAATATTTGAAGAAGCCCAGGACCGCGAAGTCAGCCACCACCATCGCGAATAGGATCGCCAGCCTTCGGCGCTTGTCTGGTGTGGCGTCGAGCCAGCGCGAACCGCCGTAGTTGAGCAGGATCAGGCCCAGCAGCAGGAAGACGTAGGCGCCCTCGCCCCAGACGTAGAACACCGCGCTGCCCAGCAGCAGGGCGCCGGCCCGCCAGCCGGAGACGTAGTAGCCGAGCAGGAAGACCGGCAGGAAATAGAAGATGAAGATGACCGAACTGAAGACCACGCGCTGACGCCCCCGTGTTCAGCGCGGTCAGGGTTTCGGCGCCGCAGCCGGCGCCGGCGCGGCAGGTTCCGCCTTCGGCTCCGGCGCGGCCTTGGCGTTGGGGTTCTGCACGATGGCGATCTGGCGGATCACGAACACGCCGCCCGGCTTGTCCTCAAGATCGAAGCGAATCTGGTCGATGGTCGACTGCAGCCAGTCGGGGCCGCCGACGGTCTGGCGGCTCATGTCGTAGACCAGGGTCGTGGTCTCGCCCACCGCCGGATTGGCGCCCGAGGTCGGCTTGCCGAAGAAGGCGACCTCCTCCGCATGCTTCGGCGTCGAGTAGTAAAGCGCGCCGTCCCACGCCTCAGCCGCCGCGGCCCGCGTGAGCCGCACCAGGATCATGGAATATTGGCCCCCAGGGACGTTCAAGCCCTTGGGCGAGCGGATGGTCGGGTCGGCGACCGTGACCTGCAGGCCCTGTCCGGCGGCCGGCTCGATTTTACTATGCAGCGCGGTGTAGCCGTCCGTGGAGCCGTCGAAGGTCCAGATCTTCAAGGTCTTGAGCGGCTGGCCGGCCATTTCGAAGCGGCCGGTCGCCGCGTTCCAGCTCACCGGGCCGGCGCGCTCCACGCCGATCGGTGCTGCGGGCCCCGCCGGCTTGGTCGGGGCGGCCGGGCGGTCGCAAGCGGCGAGCGCCAGGGCGCAGACGAGGCCAATCCAGGGCAGCTTCACCGGGTGATCTCCATGGTTTCTGGCCGCCGCGGCAGCCGAAATCAGCCGCAGGTTTAGCATGGCGGCGCGCTCGGACCAGCCGCGGCGGACCAGCCGCGGTCGCGGCGCGGCGTTGACAGCCCGCGAGCCGCGCTCATGCTCGCCGCAACGGACAAAAAAGGGGGAGTGCGAATGTCTACTGCGGGATCGGCCACGAACAGTGACCGCCATATCTCGATCGACGCCGTGCGCGGCTTCGCGGTGCTGGGCATCCTGTTGATGAATATCGTCGGTATGGGCCTGCCGTCCTTCGCCTACATCGACCCGACCTACGCAGGCGGCGCGACCGGCGCGGATTTCTGGACCTGGGCGATCAACAACGTCCTGACCGACGGGAAGATGCGGGCGCTCTTCACCATGCTGTTCGGAGCCAGCACGGTGCTGATCGCCCAGCGCGCGGAGGGCGAGCGGATCGGGCCGGCACATACCCACTACCGGCGGATGCTGTGGCTGTTGGTGATCGGCATGGTCCACGCCTACCTGCTCTGGTGGGGCGACATCCTGGTGACCTATGCGCTGGCCGGACTGGTGATCTTCCCATTCCGCAAGCTGAGCGTCCGCACGCTGGTCGCGATCGGGGTGGTCGTGCTGGCGGCGCTCCTTGGGTTGAACCTGTTCGAGGCCGCCGAGCTCGCCCGCCTGCACGCCGCGGCCGTCGCGCCCGGCGCCTCGGCCGAGGCGCTGAAGACCTGGCAGGGCGCTTCCCAGGTGGTGGCCCCGCCGCTGACCATGAAGGCCCAGGAGATCGCTGGGTTCGGCGGCGGCTTCATGGATGCGCTGCGCGCCCGGGCCAAGGTCGCCAGCCTGATCCAGATGATCCTGATGCCGACCGGCGAAATTCCCGAGGCGATCGGCCAGATGTTCCTCGGCATGGCGCTGTTCCGCGTGGGGTTCTTTACCCTGAAGTGGTCGACGCGGACCTACCTTGCGACCATCGCGCTGGGCTACCTGCTGGCGGTCCCCGCCACGGCCTGGCTCGCCTGGGAGATCCGGCAGTCCGGCTTCGAGCCGCTGACTCTCAACCGCCTGGAGGCCTGGCAGCAGGTCTCGCGCCCGCTGATCGGCTTGGCGCACGCCAGTGCGATTCTGCTGCTGGTGCGGGCCAGCTCGGCGCCGGCGGTGGTGAACCGGCTGGCGGCGGCTGGGCGCATGGCGTTCAGCAACTACCTGATGACCTCGATCATCACGACACTGGTGTTCTGTGGTTTCGGCCTGGGACTGTACGGCAAGCTGTCGCGGTTCGGTGAGCTGGCGGTGGTGGCTGGCGTGTGGGTGTTCATCCTGGTGTGGAGCAAGCCGTGGCTGGAGCGATTCCACTATGGCCCGTTCGAGTGGGCCTGGCGGTCGCTGGTGCGTTGGAGTCCGCAGCCGTTCCTACGCGGGCGGGCGGTGGCGGCCTCCGCGGCGGTCGGCGCTTAGAGGTATTCGCGATGGTACCAGCTCTCGGGCTCGAACCGAGGACCTCTAGATCCACAATCTAGCGCTCTAACCAACTGAGCTAAGCCGGCCCATCGCGAGGGGGCTTTTAGTCGGCCCCTGCCCCGCGATCAAGTCAATCGGCGAGCAAAGGACGGCGATAGCGGCGGCTGCCGGCCAGTTCGCGCCCGTCGCGCAGGCGAACCACGAAATCGCCGGTCGGTTTGGACTCCACCGCCGCCACTGCCTCACGGCTCACCAGGCGCGATCGGTGGATGCGCACGAAGCCGGCGCGTTGCAGGCGCTTTTCCATGGCCGACAGGGAGGCGCGGTGCAGCAGGCCCGCGCCGCCGCGGTGCAACTCGACATAGTTGCCCGCCGCCTCGACCCAGACGACCTCGGCCAGGGGCACGAAATGGCGGCGCGCACCGTCGCGGACCTCGAGAACGTCCGGCGAGACCTCGACTGTGGGCCGCTGGACCGCGCGAAGATTGCGCCAGCCGAAATAGGCGCCGACGATGACGATATAGACCATCAGATCCTTGCGCAGCTCATAGGCCCAGTCGCCGGCCGGCGCGAGCGGGTCGTAGTAGGCGCCGAGCGCATGATAGATCGCCGAGCGGATCACGCCGATCGCCAGGACGTGCAGGATAGAAACCAGGATGGCGGCGATCCCGTGGAGGGTCAGTCTCGGCAATAGCGGCCGGTCGCCGGGCCAGGCGCGACGCGTCAGCGCCAGGATGGTCGGCGAGACCGCCAGGAAGTAGAGGCCGCTGGAGCCCTCCCAGACGGCTGACTCCCAGAGCCGCAGCCGGTGTCCGCTGCTCAGGTGCTCATGATAGACGTTGAGCGCGTTGAAGCTGAGGAACACCGCCATCGCGCCAGCCGCGATAGCGGTGAACAGCGCATCGTCGCCCGGCCGGCCCTGCGGAGGTCCTGAGTTCGGTTCTGGACTTCCGACCCCGCTCACCTTGCCGGCACCCCTGTCGAAAGCTGTCATCCCAGCCGGAGAATGGTGCGCCGTGTGCGTCGTGTGAAGCCAGCACCCGGGCAAAGAAAAAGCCCCGGAGGCTTTCGCCGCCGGGGCTCCATATTATGGGTCGTTCAAAAGGGCGTCAGCCCTTCGGAAGTTGGAAGCGGATCGGAATGTTGATCTTGCCTCCATCGACCGGTGCGCCGTCTTTGGTTTGCGGACGCATTTTGAAGAGCTTGCTCAGCTTCATCGCCGCGCTGCCGAAATCCTGGTTGTCCGGCTCCTCGGAGCTGATCGAACAGGCGTCCAGACCGCCACGGGCGTTGACCGTGCAACTGAGCGTCGCGCGACCTTCCACGTTCAGGCGTTGCGCCCGCTCGGGATAGTACCGGGCGATATCCTCGCCGCTGGGCTTGTGCGCCCAGTCAGGGTTGGTGATCACCGACGGACGCGGCGGCTCGGGCGGCGGCGGAGCCGGCGGCTTCGGCTGCTCGATGTGGTGCTCGACCGGAGGAACCGGCAGAGGCGGGATCGACGGAATGTCCGGCGCGGCAACCGGTGGCCTGGGCTGCAGCTTGGGCGGCGGCGGCGGCGGCGTGTTCGGCGGAGGCGGCGGAGGCGGCGGCGGCGGGGGTGGCGGCACCGGCTTGATTATCGACACGTCGGTGACGTCGTCCGAGTACTCCTTGAAGGTCGGCTCGAACTTGCTCTTCCACAGATAGAGCGCCAGCAAAGCGTGCACGAACAGCGCGATAACCATCGCGATGATCAGGCCCTTCTTTTGCTTCGGCCGCGGATCGTCGAACGGATTGTGCCGGCCGGCAAGGGGGGCGGGTGATGTATCAGCCATGGGTCACCCGCCTCACTTGTTATTGTCTTCGCCGACGAGGGCCACGCTGTAGAACTGGTTGTCCTGCAACATGTTCATCACGCCCATGAAGTCGCCGTACATGACGTCCTTATCGGCGCGGATGAAAATCCGCTCGTGGGTCGGATCACGCTTCGAGCCGACCTGTCTCCTGAGGTCGTCGCCAAGCGTCGAAAGATCCGACGGAAAATCCTGAATGAAGATCCGGCCATTGGACTGGATAGAGATATAGACCGGCTTCGGCGGGTTTTGGCCCGGCTTGGCGACCGCTGGAGGAAGCTGCACCTTCACCGTCACGGCGGCCAGAGGTGCGGCCACCATGAAGATGATCAGCAGAACCAGCATGACGTCCACAAACGGCGTGACGTTGATGCTGGCGTTCGCTTCTTCCTCGTACTTACCGCCGCCAGAGCCTCCGAGTTTGGCTCCCATCTGGCTTAGGCTCCTTTGTCGAGCTGCCGGGAGATCGCGTTCATCAGTTCAGCCACGAACCCTTCCGTACGCGCGCCGTAAGCGGAGATGCGCGTCTGGAAGTAGTTGTAGAAGATAACCGACGGGATGGCAGCGAACAGGCCAAGGCCCGTGGCCAGCAGGGCTTCGGCGATGCCGGGCGCCACGACCGCGAGGTTGGTGGTGTTGGTGTTCGCGATCCCGATGAACGAGTCCATAATGCCGTAGACGGTGCCGAACAGGCCGATGAACGGACCGTTGGAACCGACCGAAGCGAGGAACTGCATGCCGCTGGAGAGGCGGCGCGTCAGCGAGGCCTGCACGGCGGAAACCGCGTGTTCGGCCCGGTTGAGCGTCGTCTCGCGATGTTCGCCGGCGACGTGCAGACCAGCTTGACGGCTGAGCTCGATTTCCTGAGCCGCCGCGGCAGCCATGTCGGCCAGCGGGTTGCCGTCGAACTCTTCACCGGCCGCGATACGGCCCATGTCGTTGATCGACTTCGCGCCGCGGAACGCCTCAAGGAAGGTGTCCGAAACGCGGTTCAGGGAGCGGAACTCAAGCAGCTTGGTGATCAGCAGGGCCCAGGAGAAGACTGAGGCAAGGAGCAGGCCCACCATCACCACCTTCACGACCGGCTTGGCGGCCAGGAACATGGTGCCGATATTGAGCTTGCCACCGCCCTGCATTTGGGGCGGAGCCGCGGGATCCGCGGCGGGGGTGGCGGCCGGAGCCGCAGCAGCCGGAGCGGCAGGCGCCGCAGCGGCCGCCGCTGGTGCGGCGGGAGCGGCGCTCTGTGCGAGCGCCGGCGCACTCGCCATCAACGCCATGGCGCCGAGGAGAGCAATGAAAGGGGTCTTCAGTTTGTTGTCGAACATCTGTCGCCAGTTCCTGATTGGTCTAGCACGATTGGCCGGAGGGTCGTCGCGCGAGAGCGTCTCCACCCAGTTGAAACAATCCCGACATCCTGAACCGATTACTCGGAGCTGGACGCCAGGCCGCTGTCGCTGCGCCGCGCCCCGTTACGCGTACCTTCTCGTTCGGAAGGCTGGCGCTTCGAATACGCGAAGCGACTGTGGACATCCCGGGGGACGCCCAAAGTCTTACCGCAATGTTAGGACTGCGGCTGGCGACCTTTGGCAACCCCTCATTCAGGCGTCAAGGGGCAGACCACTTTCATCGCGCGCGAAAAGTCTTTCGATGCATTTGATTGTTGCGATGCACAATATCGCGCCGGATCGTGACGCGCATTTTTCCACTTCCGGTGGAACATTATCGCTGCAATGCAGCAATCGCGAACAAGCGTTACCTTGGAGCCCAATGTTCGACGAACAGGCGGAAGCGCGCAGACAATAGTCACGAGCGGCTGTAGGCGGCGGACCGGCGGCGAAAAGCGCGAACTGAGGGGGAAGAAAAGGCGTGGTGCCTGGGGGCGGATTCGAACCACCGACACGCGGATTTTCAATCCGCTGCTCTACCAACTGAGCTACCCAGGCAAGGACCGCCGCGCGGGGAGCCGCGTCTATAGAAGAGCCTCCCCGCGAAGTCCAGCGAGGCGCCGATTAGTCGTCATCATCGGATTGCGCGATGCTGTCAGCATCGTCCGATGCGGGGACGACATAGCGCCCGGAGAGCCAGCGGTTCAGATCGACGTCGGCGCAGCGCGCCGAACAGAACGGGCGATGCTCCGGCGCGGCGGGTTTGCCGCAGATCGCGCACTTGGCAGCGCTCATGTCGCATCGACCTCCAGCCGCTCGCGCGGCCGTCCGGGTTCGCCGGCGATCAAGAACCGCGCTCCGATCCGTTCCGCCAGCAAGACGCCCAGCGGCGCAGCAGCCTCGGCCACTGCGGGCGAGCAGTGGGCAATGAGCCGCGCGCCGGGCTGCGCCGCGGCCTCGGCCTGGATGCGGCGGATGAGGGTCTGGGCCAGCGTCCGGTCAGATAGCGCGCCGTCTTCGCGGCACAGCCGCTCGAACAGCGGCTGGGTCCGGCGCGGCAGCGACAGCTCCATGGTGCCGAACCGTCCGACCGGTCCGATCGCGACGCCGGGGTTATCCGGCGCGAAGGCCGTACGGGCGGCAGCCAGCAGCGCGGCGCCATCATGGCCCCGGCCCACCAGGTCGATCACTACGATGCCCCCCAGGCCCTTCAGCCGCAGCAGGCGCGCCGCCATGCCGAGCGCCGCCAGATTGGCCTGGCGGGTCACGCGCTTGGCGTCCTGACCTTTGGTGGCGCCGAGATCGATGTCGATGGCGGTCAGCGCCCGCGTCGGCTCAACAGCCAG
>JBBQTP010000070.1:0-20420 GCA_038213205.1 Caulobacterales bacterium | reverse complement strand
TCATGGCGGCGATCAGGGCCTGATCGCGCCCCTCACACGGACCTCCGGCCACAGCAAAGCGACGCCTCAGAACCGACCGCCCAACAACTCCGCTCGCTCCGCTCGCGGCGTCACACGCGTTTTTCCACGGCCTCGACCCATGGCGGTCATTCCAAAAAACCCGCTTTTGGGCAGAACGCCGAAGGCGGGTTCCGACCCACTGCGGACGTCGGCGCGACACTCAAGCCATGATGACGGCCGAAAGACCGAAGCCCCTTCGCTGGCCGGGCTAGGTCCTGGACTTGAGTCTGTTTGTCCTCGCCGGGCTCCACTGCAACGTTGTTCGCCCTGGGTGAGCGGGGGGTGCAACACTCAAATTCGGCCAGGGACCGCACTCAGATAGTCAAGTGCAGCAACATAGCAAAAAGCCCCGGTTTGAGCCGGGGCTTCCGCTTGTGACACAGCCGGTCGGCGCGAAACTACGCGGCGACGAGACGCGACCTACGCCGGCGCATGACAGCACCCAGGCCGCCGAAGCCCATGAGCATCATCGCCCAAGTCGCCGGCTCCGGCACGCCGCCATTGCCGTGCACGACGCCAGCGCCCGAGACGCTGAACACTTCCAGGAAGATGTTGTCGTCGCCGCTGGGGTTCAGGGTGTGGAGCTTGATCGACGTGTCGCCCTTGGTGATGAACGGCGAGAGGTCGTAGCGCTCATGGTCGAGCAGGTAGTTGTTCTGCGGATTGCCGGGCGAGGCCAAAGTGAACGGGTCGTTGTCGCTGCCCACGGTGATCAGGTTGCCGTTCGACGGGTTGGCGTCGACGCTGTCGTCGTTGTCGCCGGCCACATTGGTCATCCGCAGGCCGTTCACGTCGATCAACGAGACTTGTGAGCCGTTGCTGCAATTCGTGTCACAGGAGAAGCCGTCACCGATCCGGAGCTCGGCATGGAAGCCGGCGGCGGTCGGGTCGAGTCCGGCCGCGAAGTTGATCGAGCTGTTGTCGCCCGCCGACGCCGAGAAGCCGTCCAGGATACCGATCGTCGAGGTGGCGAGGGTCCCGTTCGAGTAGACGACCACGAGGGCTTCGCCATCGGTGCTCCCCGAGGTCTCCTGGATGTTGAAGCTGTAGGCGCCGCCCGCGCCGCCGTTGATCACGGGGGCGACGATGCTCGTCACGTCGGCGCGCGAGGCTTGCAGGAAGCCGTTGTCCACGCCCAGGGGACTATAGTTCAGGGCGTTGCCGTTCAGCGTGCCGGAGGCGGTGGTTGGGCTGAACAGCGAGCTGTAGAGGTAAGCAGCGACCACGGTCGAACCGGAGGGCACATTTGCGGTGATCGACCCGGCATCGCTCGTTGAGCCGAAGCCCGCTGTGGAGAGGCCGAGGTTGCCCGTGAAGGACTTGAAGACGTTCAGCGAGGCGTTTGCCCCACCGGCTGACAATAGAGCCCCGGCCGCGGCCGCAGCGATCAAAATATTTTTTGTAGCCCGTTTCATAGTCTCGCTCCCACAAGGAGGGACGTACTGAAACGTAGCCCCCATCCAAATTCATCTGAACGGTTAGGGTCGTCCTTACATCTTGGAAAGCACATTCCCCATAGGAGCGAGTTCGAAGAACGCAATTCAGCGAATGCGTTCAGTAAGTGCTGTTACCACCTATGGGATTGTAGGCCCAAGCAGCCGGAACCCCCACCATGTCATTTTCCGATCAAACGCCTTGTGCGGCGCTTGTCCAGGCACTCCCAATGTCCGAATGCGGCGCGGCACTGACGGCGCCTTTCCACCCACTGCAGACGTTCGCAGGGTCCGGTTTCGGGCCGTCTGGACGAAGGTCCGCTTGCGGGCGGGATGCCGAAACCCGGTTCCGACCCATAGCGGAACTTGGGCGAGTCTGGTTTCGGGAGGCCACCGCAGCGGCGGATGAATGAAACACCTGCGCGACCAACCGCTCGGTATCGTCAGGTCGTCTCAGCATCCCACCCCATCAGGCGCGGGCCTCCAGCACCATATTGAACGGGCCTTCGGTCGCCCGTCGAACACGAGTGAAGCCGCCCTGCCGGATGACCTCGCTGAGTTGCGCTTCGCCCGCCTGGGCTCCCAGGCCCTCGCCGACTTCCTGGTCGAGAGACGTAGGCACGCAGATCATAGTCGATGCGTTGTAATAGAGCCGCCCCACCGGATTGAGGTTGTCGGCTGGGCGATCCCCCGCAATGGGTTCCACGATCATCCACGTTCCGTCGTCCTTGAGGATGTGCCGCATTTGACGCGCGCAGCCCCTGGGGTCTCCCATGTCGTGTAAGCAGTCGAAGGCCGTAACGAGGTCGAAGCCTGTGTCCGCGATTTCTTTGACACTCTTGGCCTCGAAGCTGACGCGCTCCGATAGTCCATGAGCCTTGGCATGCCGTCGGGCTTCCTCCACCGAGGGCTCGTGGAAGTCGAAGCCGACGAAGCGGCTGTTTGGGAACGCTCGGGCCATCAGCAGCGTGGAGAAGCCGACGCCGCACCCGATGTCGGCGACCTTGGCGCCTGACTTCAGCTTATCCTCGACGCCTTCAAGGGCCGGGAGCCAGTTCTGGACGATGTTGTTGACGTAGCCCGGTCGGAAAAAGGCGCCCGTCGCGCAGAAGAGGCATCCCGCAGAGTCGCCCCATCGTACGCCGTTCCCGGTGCGGAATGCGTTCTCGACCTTGGGTTCGCCCTCGATCATCGCAGCCGCGAGCTCAAACGCGCCCGCCAGGTAAACCGGGCTGTCCTTTGCGACGAACACCATCGCCTGTTCTGGCGAGATGCTGAACGTCTCATCACTAGGGTCGTATTCGATGTAGCCATTGGCAGCCTGAGCGAGCGCCCATTCGCGGACGTAGCGCTCCGTCAGCCCGCCGGCCCGCTCGGCAAGCTGGCCCGCGGTCGCCGCACCGCCTCGGTCCAAGGACTCAAACAGGCCCAGTCGAAAACCCAGCCGAACCGTGGGAACGCTGTAAGCACCGCCTAAGTCGCCAAGCATCTTGCCGACAAATTCATTCAGCTTGTTTTCGTTGAGCTCCGCCATCACCGTACTCCCTGATCAGTACGCAAACCGTCGCGCGGATGGCCTCACGACGCAAGTTATGTGACGATGATCTGCGCCCCAGATTTAGTCGCGCTCCAGCACCACCCAACGTCCGGTTTCCACCCCATTCGGTCTTTGATCTAGTCCGCTTATGGGCGCGACCTGCGGATGTCTGCTGTCCGGACGCGAGCCAATTTCGCTTCACGACCCATGTCGGTGACAACGCGGCGAGCGTCGCGTCGGCCGCTGACCGACGTTTTCAGTTGGGAAAGAGCTTTCGTGGGACGGTGGAAATCCACGAGGAAGACAAATGTCTAACGACACACCCGCACGAGACCAGTCGTTTCTGAAGGTGTCGCGCCTTTTCGGAGGCCTGGCCCTCCTACTTGGCGCCACGGCGCTGGTCGGATGGCAGTTCGATTTGGCGGCGCTCCGATCCGTAATGCCGGGGCTCATAAGCATGCAGCCGCCGACTGCCGTCGCCTTCCTCCTGATCGGCGCGGCGATTTGCGGGCCTAAGGCACGGGTTTTCGGGATAGTGGCGTGCGGGCTGGTGCTGGCAGCCTCCGGCTTGTCTCTGGTTGAGTACATCACCGGCTCGGCCAACCTGATCGACAGCCTCCTCTATCCTCAGGCCGTGCTCCATCAAGCCGCCATGCCACGGTACCCCGGTCGAATGGCGGAGGGCACCGCTGTGGCCTTTGCACTACTCTCCCTGTCGGTGGGTCTTCACCGCACGGGAGGTGAGCGTGTGCCATCGGCAGCGCACATCAGCTTATCGGCCCTGCCTCTAGCGATCGGCGCGATTTCGCTGCTGGGCTACATACTGGAAGTGCCCCGAATTCGAGGCCTCCTGGGCTATACGGACATCGCCCTCCCGACCGCCCTTGGCCTAGTGACATTGGGCATCGCCGCGCTGATGCTTCGTCCCGATGCAGCCTGGCTGCGGCTGCTTGCGAGCCATGGCCCCAGCGGGCGATCGGCCAGACGCATGCTGCCGGCGATCCTGCTGCTGACGCCGCTACTGGCCTGGTTGACTCTCAAAGCCTCGCAATCCGGCCTCATCACCGTCGAGTTCCGGCTTGTACTGGTAACCCTCGGCACGGTGCTTGGCCTGACGTTGCTTGCGTTGGGGACCGGCCGCCGCATGGCGCTCACGGAAGAGCGGCTCGAGAAACAGCGCGAACATCTTCGAGCCAGCGAAGCGAGGCTTCAGGAGCTGGTCACGACCGCCCACGAAGCTATCGTCACGGCTGACCAAGGCGGGACGATCACGGGTTGGAACCGCCAGGCCGACACGACGTTCGGCTGGACGGCGTCGGAGGCCCTTGGCCTTCCGATGCGCGACCTCATCATTCCGGCGCGGCTGCGTGCGGCCCACACCAGCGGCATGTCGCGCTTCCTCGCCACGGGAGCCAAGACGGTCATCGGACAGCGGATCGAGGTTCCTGCCCTCCGGAAGGATGGATCTGAGTTCTTGATCGAGATGGCGTTGAGCGCCACCGAAGGGGCGGAAGGCTGGCGCTTCACCGCGATGATGCACGACATCAGCGAACGTAAGGCCCAGTCGGAATTGTTCGAGACCACGTTCGACCATGCGCCCATTGGCGTCGCCTTGGTGGCGCTCGATGGTCGGTTCCTGAAAGTGAATAGATCCTTCGCCGGGTTGGTCGGATACTCAGTCGAGGAAATGCTGGCGACGGACTTTCAGACCATCACACACGCCGACGACCTTGATCGCGACCTCGAGTTGCTTGGCCAACTCATTGCAGGTGAGATTCCTGAGTACCAGATGGACAAGCGCTACCAGCTGAAGGGCGGCGGGGTCATCTGGGTCAATCTGGCCGTCTCCATGGTTCATCACCTCGACGGCTCGCCGAAGCATTGTATCGCCCAGGTGCAGGACCTCACCGCTCGAATGGAGGCCGAGGCCCGCTATCGACTTATGGCTGAGAACGCCACCGACATGATCGTCACCAGCGACATGCGCGGCCGAACCACCTTCGTGTCGGCGGGCTGTAAAGCCATCACCGGTTGGACCTCGGCGGAGGCGCTGGGGCGCGACACCGCCGAGTTCGTGCATCTGGAAGACGTCGACAAGCTGAAGGACGCCTTCCGACGCACTGCGGCCGGTGAGCCGTCACAGCGCGTACGCTGGCGCGGCTGGCACCGGGAGCGAGAGGAATGGCTGTGGCTTGAGTCCAGTCCGTCCATCCTGACGGAAGGCGACGATCCCTGCTTCGTGGACGTGGTGCGCGACGTGAGCGCGCAGGTGACCCAGGAGGAAGCTCTCGCGGCCGCTTGCAACGACGCGGAAGCCGCCACTAAGGCCAAAAGCGAATTCCTAGCCAACATGAGTCACGAGATCCGGACGCCGCTCACGGCAGTCATCGGTTTCTCGAGCCTCCTTTGCGCGCGTCCCGACCTCACGCCGGAAGCGAGACAGTTCGGTGAGCGGATCTCCACCGCCGGCAAGGCGCTGCTTTCGGTCGTCAACAACGTTCTCGACTTCTCGAAGCTCGAGGCGGGCGAGGTCGAGCTCACGCCACGGCCGCTGGACGTGGGCGCGCTGGCCGACGATATGCTGGGGTTGTTCAAGCCCCAGGCGGACGAAAGGGGCATCGACCTACACCTGACAAGCGACAAAGGCTTGCCCCCCCTCCTCATGGTCGACGAGCCGGCGCTTCGCCAGGTCCTGCTGAACCTCTTGGGTAATGCGGTGAAGTTCACCGATGCGGGTCATGTGACGCTTCGCATCGCCCATCGCGGCGAACGCCTCATGGTGGCCGTCTCCGACACCGGCGCCGGGCTAAGCCTGGAGCAGCAGGCAAAGCTCTTCCAGCGCTTCTCTCAGGTCGATGGATCCTCCACCCGCCGCCATGGCGGTACCGGCTTAGGGCTCGCCATCTGCAAGGGTTTGGTGCAGGCCATGGGCGGGGTTATCGGCGTCACAAGTCAGCTGGGGAGGGGTGCTACCTTCCATTTCGACATCGGCGCGGCAATCGCGCCAGCGTCCAACGCTTGGGTCGAGGCCGGGCTGGGCGCGTCGATCGAGGGCGTGCGCGTCCTCGTGGCCGACGACAACGCGACCAATCGCGAATTGGCCCGGGCCGTACTCGAGGGTTTCGGCGCCGAGGTTCACGACGCTGCAGACGGGCTCCAGGCCGTCGAAGCCGCCCAGTCCTGGCCCTACGATTGCATTCTCTTGGACATTCGCATGCCGCATCTCGACGGGCCGGGAGCACTTGAGCGCATCCGCAGCGAACGGGGTCCCAATCGCGATGTACCGATCATAGCCTTCAGCGCCGGCGAACAGGGCAAGACGCTGCTGGGCTTCGATGGCGCCATATCAAAGCCGGTCACCGCTGCAGCGCTTCTGCGCGCTATCCGCGAGGCGATTGGTGAGCAGAACGGGACTGCCGGAGACGCCGATGTACGGTTTGCCTAGGGGACCCGCGGAGCGCGTGCTCGTTGTCGACGACGACCTGATGATGCGCGAGTTGCTGACTACAAGGTTAAGCCTTGAGGGCTACGAAACCTACCAGGCGCGTGATGGTCGCGAGGCCCTGCGGCTGATCGCCGAAGTACGCCCCGCCGCCATTGTGCTCGATATCAATATGCCCGAGATCGATGGATTTGAGGTGCTCCGGCACCTCAACAAGCGGCGCTTGATCGAAGAGGTACGGGTCATTGTGCTCACCGCCAGGAACCAGACTGCAGACGTCCGCCGCGCGCTGGATCTCGGCGCTCGCGACTTCCTGACCAAGCCGTTTAGCGATGCACAATTCCTCGCACGCATAGCGCGCCTGTTACGGGGCGTTCCGCAGGCCACGCCCTCAGCGGGCGTCATCCTCGTCTGATGCCAAGCGCATCTCGTACGACGGTGTTGTCAGGCCAAGCTTAGGCGCGGGTAGAGTCCGCTTTCCACCCTGTGCGGACGTTCGGAAGGTCTGCTTTGCGGCCCCCTCACACCCTTCGCGGCGCCTGAGCCGAGGTCCCCGCCGCCCGCGAAGGACGGCAGGGCGACGAGGCTAGGCCTTGCACATTTCCTTCTTCGCCATCTTGCCCTTGGCGTCGTGGCACTTGCCCTTGGCATCCAGCTTGAAGGGGCCCGCATCGGCCTTTGCGGACGCCGCGGGCGCGGCAGCGGGAGCAGCGTCGCACTTCATGAAGTGACCCTTGGCGTCACGGCATTTCGTGGTCGTGGTGGTCGAGCCAGTCGGTGCTGTGGTGGCGGTTTCAGTCTTGGCCGCTGTCGTTTTCGTGGTGGTCGTGCTCTTCGACACTCCCCCACACACCTCAGCCTTGGCGAACTGGCCGTTGGCGGCGTGACAGCGCCCATTGGCATCGATCTTCTGAGCGGTGGCGGAGCCAGCCGCCAGCGCAAAAGCGGCGACGATAGCGAGGGTGCGAAACATGGTGGTTCCTCCAGTAAAGAAGCAACGCTGTCACCGACTGACGCGAGTAACAAGCGTCAGCTCACTCCTCAGTCTCCTATGGCGGGACCAAGCCTAGGGGCCCGCCATCAGTCAGGCGACCATCGGTCAGATCCAGACATTCGCGCGGCCCGTGGCGCCGCAACCGCTACAGACAAGGCGTCGGCGAACATTGGACGGCGTGGCGTCGGCGCCAAGTCGGCGGATGGCCTCATCTCGCCGCCAGATCGTATTGCGGCCGCAAGCCCCGCACCCAATTTTCAGCGTCTCGCCACCGGTCAGCATCCGCCGCAGGTTTTGAAACATCGTCATCGGGCCGGCCGGGCCTTCCGCCAAGCCACGAGCACGCAGCCGCGAAGGGTGCCGAAACGCTCGCCCCGCGGCGGGTGCTTCTCTGCGGCGGGATAGACGCCAATGGCGATCGGGGCGTCTAGATCATCTAGGCGGGCGGAGATGCAGCCCGCCATCGCCTGGTCGGCCAACTCGCTGAGCCTCGCCCAATCGCGGTCGGTGATGCTGGCGATCCAGTGGGCGTGCCGCTCACGCCTTCGCCTCAGCTTGTCGGCCGGGTCCGCCCACGGGTCCTCATGCCACTCACCAAACGTGCGGTGAGGGGGGTGTCCCGTCTCCCATATGACGGGCGGCGTTCGGGGAAGGTCGGACTGGGCCATGTAGAGAACGAAAACAGAACCTTGCACAGCCAGTCAAGGCGGCTAACAATGAATCCTGGTGCGTTCCGGGGACGATGCTCTCCGGAGCAGCTCTCAGCTTCTCCACTGTTGGAGCGCGTCCGCCGCGACCGCACCCTCAAAGCCCTCGTCGACCAGAAACTGCATGAGCACGCTCGGGTGTGTCGTGCCATCGACGCCTGGAGGGCCGAACTTCTCAGCGATGCGTCGGGCGGCCTGGACCACGAGGCGCTGGCGCTCCGACGTGCTGGGAAGTTGGTGGACGTTGTCGATTGGCATTTGCAGGTTTCGGTGTTGCCCAGCTTGTTGCAGCTGAGCGGGCTTAACGGTCGGGGACCGTAGTTAGCTCCCACCCCGTCCAACTGGCGCAAGAACACCGTCAATCGGTGGAGGCTTCGAGTACCTGACAGCCCAGGCAAATGGGGCCGACAAAAGCACGCCACCGCTATGGTCAAGTTCGTTGTTGGATGGCTAATTGCGCCAGACACCTACCCATGGCATTTCGAGCCCGATCAGCCGCCAAAGGGGCGCATTTCGTGACCTATCTGTGACCTAGAAATCACAGCCTAAGGCCACGGTTTCTCTAAGTGTCTGATTTCCTTAGCGCGGCCCGGTAGCTCAGCCGGATAGAGCAGAGCTTTCCTAAAGCTAAGGTCGGGGGTTCGAGTCCCTCCCGGGCCGCCACGCATGTTCGGTTTGGGCGGGATCCGCGGCCTGCCCTTTCCGCAGGTGGGGTCGAGTGGATGGAGCGAAGGTCGTTCGAGACGCCGCTGGGCGAGATCTGGCTCTGGGGCCTGCCCGAGGCCTTTGAGGATGCTAGCCCGGCGATCGTCATCCTGACGGGCGCGTTCGCGAGCGCCAGCCGCATGCGGCGGATGCCGTCCCTCATCCCCGAGGCGCCGGTGCTGGTCGGCGACATCCCCGGCAACCGCTGTCCGCAGCTGGCCCTGCAGACGATCGGCGCCTATGCCTCGGCCTATTCCACGGCGATCCGGGCGCTGGAGCGCCCCGTGGTCCTCTGTGGCTCGTCGCTGGGTGCGGTGACGGCGCTCGGGGTACAGGCGCCCAACGTCTTTGCGATGGTGGCGCTCGAGCCGGTGATGTGCACCGCCTCGGCCACGGCGCTCTGGCCGATCCTGCGCGAGCGGCTGGCCGACGAGCCGGACAATCCGATCCTGCGGGAGTTCCTGTGGAACGTCTTCGGGATCAACGAGCGCACGCAGGAGCCGCGCGACTACTTTCCCATCCTCGATCGGCTGAGCGTGCCGACCATCGCCATGTTCGGCAGTGACGTCGCGACGCTGCCGACCCTGGTCAGCGCCGAGGACCGCGCCCGCTTCGGCGCCCATCCTTTGGTTCGCACCCGCACCATCAGTAACGTCGGCCACGACATCGGCGACGGCGCCGGCAGCCTGATCGTCGAAGCCCTTCGCGAGCAGTACGCGCTCCACGCCGCCTCGGCCTAGAGCGCGGGGTTCTGCGTTTTTCGAGGTAGTCGGTGTGGTCCCCACCTCACCCGCCGGTCAGGGTCACCACGTCAATTTTTGCCAATCGCGCGACGGCCTCGGTCATCCGGACAGGCGAAACGCCAGCCGCCCGGGCCAGGTGTTCGACGGTGACCGGTCCGTCGGCGAGGGCGGCCAGAACGACCTCGACAAGCGCGGGCTGGACGAAATGAAGGGCCAGGAGCGGATGGCCGATGAGCGCTCGGTAGCCCTGCGATGTGGCGCCTGGAACGGCGGCGACAATGGTTTGCGCCGAGACGGCTTGCGTGGGGTAGCTGGCGAACGTCTCAAAGGGCCCAAGGCTCGCTGCCGCGACCCGGGGCGCCTTGCCCAGCCAGTTGATCATCTCCGGATCGGTCACCGCGCGGTCTCGGATCGCGTTCTGCTCGGCCCACAGCGCCTGATACTCGACGTACACAACCGCCCAATCGAATTGAGATCTCGCGCGATCGCGCCCCGCGGCGCCCATTTGGCGACGCAGAGCCTCATCGGCGACGAGGACCTCGAGGCCGCGCGTCAGCTCGCCCATGTCGACGGCCACGGCGGTATTTGCGCGCAGCAGATATTCCTCATAGCGCAGAGCGCCGAGCTCGAATTCATGGGCCAGAATGTCTCCGGCGCCAGGCTGCGGCGCCCAGGTCCGCACGCGAAATCCATCGACCCCGTCGCGCACGGTGTCCTTGTAACCGTTCCAATCGCTGACCAGCACCGGCAGCCCCGCGGCCATCGCTTCCAAAGGGGTGATGCCGAAGGTCTCTTGAATGCTATCGGCCAGGGAAACGAAGATGTCGGCGGCGGCCCACGAGCGGCGATAATCCTGAGCATCCTTGCCATCCACGAAGACCGTGCGGACACTTGGGCAAAAGTCCTCCGTCGCACTGTGAAGTATCTTTTCGATCGCGGCATTTGCCGGCTGGCCTGCCAGAACGAGGGTGATCTTCCTGCCGGCGTCCTTCGCGGCCTTCTCCAAAGCTCGCAGCATTGGGTAGGGATGGGCCTTGCCGCTCACCGACAATCGGCCGGCGAAGAGAATGGCGATTTCGTCCCCCTCGAACCCCAGCGCCGCGCGCGCCTGAGCTCGGTCGGCCGGCGTGAACGCGAAATCCTCGCAATGGACGCCCAGCGGAATGACAGGAAGCAGCGGTTGCTTGGTCAGATCCATCCGTCCCGCGCGCCAGCTAAGGTAGTCGGCCTGGGCCGCCAACGTGGTCTCGATAACCGACCGCGCCGCCGCCGAGGTGCAGATCAGCGCGTCCCAGGGCATGGTCGGTTCGACCAGCAAGTCGGCGATCGCCGCCAACGTCCAGGAGGTCGACAGGGTGTGGGTCACGCCGCAAAGGCTGTAGGCGCCTGGTCCGGCTCGCAGGCGCCGCCTGGCCATTGGGCCCAGGTTTTGGTCAGGCCGGTAGAGCACCTTCGCCTGGGCCAGGAGATCGAGCCGTCGCTCGGGTATCCATCGGACTTCCGTCGTGGGATCGATCTCGGAGACCGCGGTGCGGCAAGCCCGCTCGGACGTCGGGAATGGACTATAGGCCGTCAGCGGCTGGTCGCCGCGCCCGCTCACCGCGGCGCGCAGGAACCCGTTGCCAGCCGACTGCCGCCCCATGAGCCTGGTACCGGTCAACAGGTAGCCGTCTGGTTCGAACAATATGGCCGCGCGCACCGGGCCCCTTAACACGACGATTTCTGGCCGCCCACTGCTGTGCGCGCCCCCCGCCTTAGCTATTTCGTTGAATCGCTTGGCTTCTAAATTGCCGCCACGCTAGGCTGAACAGACCGGAGACATATGCCCCCGGCATCGACGGGCCATGGGCGGGCGACGATGAAGACGATCGGACAACCGGCCGCGCCAGCGGTTGAACGGGCTCCCCGGCTGGCGCGCGCGCTGATCACCGCCAGCGCGCTGAGCCTGGCCGCCGCCGGACCCGCCAGCGCCTACCAGTTCACCGACCTCCTGAAGGGCGTGGTGTCGAGCCTGCCCGGGGCGGCCGCCGCGCGGCCCACCCCCAATCCCGCCGGCAGCCAGGCTCCGGCCGGGCCAATGGGCCTGCAGCAGAACACGCCGATCCAGGTCCACAAGCTGGGCACCGACGCCGTGGCCGTGGTCGATGCCGCCTCCGGCACCACCGCCGTGCGCCAGATGGACTACGTCTTCGCCAAGCAGTCGATCAACCTGGGCCCCAAGGGCGCGGTGACCCTCAGCTTCCTCTCCGGCTGCCGCACCGAGGTGATTACCGGCGGCACGGTAACCGTCGAGCCCACCGGCAGCAGCGTGGTGCGCGGCAAGCTCACCGAGCGCACCACGCCCGGCTGCAAGTCCGCCAAGCCGATCATTCTGGCCAGCGCCTCGGAAGCCGGCGCGACAGTCAACCGGATCACGCCGTTCACGGGCTCCAACTGGGAAGAGCGCGCCATCAAGTCGGGTGCCGCGGTGTTCAAGTGGGACAAGGCGCTGGGCCCCGTCACCATCCGCGTGAAGGACATGGACAAGGACGGCGACCCGGTGCTCTGGCAGGCGAGCCCGGCGACGGACTTCGCGGCCTATCCCGCCAGCGCCCCCAAGCTGGTCCCGGGCGCGCCCTACAAGGTCGAGGCGGTCAGCGGTGACAGGGTGGTCGCCAGCTCCCTCTTCTCCATCGACGCCCAGCTGGACGTGGCGGACAACATGGCCAACCGCGTTGTTCCGCTCTCCACGCCCTAGCTCCCCCGCCATGAAAGACATGGGGGCCTGATCCGCGTGGGGGATCGGCTCGCAGCCTGGTTCAAGCGATATCGGCGCCGCGTCATCGTCGCCGCGCTGCTCGGCGTGCTGGCCGGCGCGGTCGCGGCCCTTCCCCAGGTCCGGGTGTACGATCTGCGCGGCGTCGACGTCCTGCTGCCGATGCGCCACTGGGCGTTCGGCCCGCTGTTCCCGCCGTCGAAGTCCGACGTGGTCGTGGTCGCCATCGACGAACAGACTTACGAGACCGATCCGTTCTCCAACACGCCGAAAGTCGCGTGGACTCCGCATCTGGCCGGCGTCCTCGACGCAGTCGACGCGGCGGGCCCCAAGGCCATCGGGCTCGACATGGTGTTCCCCACCACGCTCGACCGCCCCGAGCTGCTGCTGGGTTACGACCGCCCGTTCCTGATGGCGCTGCGCCGCGCGGCCGACGAGAACCACGTGGTCATGGGCGAGTTCCGGTTGTCGGGCCAGGTGGTCGCGCCCTACGCCGGCCAGGTGCTGGCGGCGCGCGGTCAGGACAACCTGCGCATGCTCAACTTCGAAATGGACAAGGATGACGTGGTCCGCCGCTACTTGCGGGCCTTCGCCAACGAGGGCGGCGGTGAGCAGCTGTCGTTCGGCGTCGAGCTGGCCCGGCGGGCCGGAGTCAAGGTCCCGGCCAAGGACTTCATCATCAATTTCAACACCGGCGCCGGCGACGTGCCGGTCTACAGCATGGTCGACCTGCACTACTGCGCCCAGCTCGGCCGGACGGCTTATTTCCAGAAAGCCTTCGCCGGCAAGGTGGTGCTGTTCGGGGAGGTGCTCGACGTCGAGGACCGGTTCCGCGGCGCCAAGCGGCTGGAGTGGAACGAAGGGGCCAACGCCCGCGCCGCGCCCGCCCGCTGCGCCGTCCCCGCCGATCCGGCCAAGTACGCCACCGCGCTCGACCGCCGCTCCATGCCCGGCGTGCTGATCCATGCCGCCGCCATCAACACCCTGACGAAGAACCTGGCCCTGCAGCCGTCACCGGCCGCGGCGACCTTCGCTGGCGTCGGCGGCGCGGCCTTCGCGCTGTCGCTGGCCTTCCTGTTGCTGCCGCCGATCACCGGTGCGGCCGTCGGCCTGTTCGCGCTGGCCGCCGAACTGGCGGGTTCGGTCCTGGCGCTGCAGGAGAAGATCGTCGCCCCGACCCCCAGCCTGCTGGCCACCGCCGTCCTCGCCTACACCCTGATCTACGCCTACCGCTTCGTGGTCGAGGACCGCGAGAAGCGCTGGGTGCAGCACGCCTTCCGCCACTATCTCGCCCCGGCCCTCGTCGACCAGATGATGGAGAATCCCGACGCGCTGAAGCTCGGCGGCGATAAGCGCTGGATCACCGTGATGTTCACCGACATCGCCGGCTTCACCACTATCTCCGAAGGCCTGCGCGACACGCCGGAAAAGCTCATCGAGCTGATGAACAGGTACCTGACCCTGATGTCCGGGGTGGTTGCCCGCCACGACGGCTACGTCGACAAGTTCATCGGCGACGCGGTGATGGCGGTCTGGGGCGCGCCGGTGGTCGTCGAGGACGCCGAGCGCAAGGCGGTGCAGACCGCGCTCGACTGCCAGAAGGCGCTGGACGAGTTCAACCGCGACGTGGTCGGCGATTTCCTGCCGGCCGGCCGCCAGATCGACACCCGCATCGGCATCGCCACCGGCTTCGCCGTGGCTGGCAACATGGGCTCCTCCGAGCGGCTGAACTACACGGTGACCGGCGACATGGTGAACCTGTCGGCCCGGCTGGAAGGCGCCAACAAGGAATACGGCACCTCGATCATGATCAGCGACGTCACAGCCGAGAAACTGGGCGACGGCTTCGTGCTGCGCCGTCTCGACCGGCTGGTGGTCAAGGGCAAGACAGTGCCGGTGCCGGTGTTCGAGGTGCTGGGCCGCGCCGGCCAGGTGACCGACGAGGTCCTCGCCCGCAAGACCGAGTTCGAACGCGGTCTGGCGTTGCACGACGCGCGCGACTTCGCCGCTGCCCGCAAGGTCTTCGCCAAGCTCGCGGCGGCGGATCCGCCGTCAAAGGTGTATGCTGCGCGCTGCGAGACCTATCTGGCCAACCCGCCCCCCGCCGACTGGCAGGGCGAGTTCGTTCTGAAGACCAAATGAGGGGGGGACGATATGTCCGATTTCCCGACCGTAGGCCGCCGGGGCCTGCTGACCGGCGTGGGCGCTGTGGGGCTGGCCGCGGCGACCCCCGCCTTCGCGCAGTTTTCCGGACTTCCCGCCGGCCTCCCGGGCATGCCGGCCGGCGCGAGCAAGCTCCTCGATCTGGCCGGCCAGGCCGCCAATGTGATCGCCAGCATGAGGCTGACCGAGGCCGACGAACTGGCGATGGGCGACAACTACTACCAGCGCTTCATCGACGAATCCGGTGGCCCCTATAATTCGCGCAACGCCCAGGAAGCCCTGAAGCGGTTCGCCGAGCCGGTGATCGGCGCCTCCAAGCGTCCCGGCCTGCAGTGGGACATCATCCTGCTCGACAATGAGACGATCAATGCCTGGGCCCTGCCCGGCGGCAAGCTCGCCGTCCACAAGGGCCTGATCCGCTATGTCTCGACGCCGGAGGAACTGGCCGCGGTGATCTCCCACGAGCACGGCCACGCCGAGCTCAGCCATGGCATCGCCCAGATCAAGAACAAGAAGTTCGTCCAGGGCATGGGCGGCATCGCCAAGCAGCAGATCGTCGAGAAAGTCGCCTCCAGCAAGGCCGGCGCGCTCGGCGCCTACATGACCGGCGAGGTGCTGACCGCCTTCGAGGGCCCGGTCTACGAGATGATCACCAGTGGCTATTCCCAGGACCTGGAGTTCGCGGCCGACGGCCACATCGTGCCGATCTTCCACGCCGTCGGCTACGACACCGGCCACGCCACCGATTTCTACAACACCCTGCTGCGCCTGGTGCCGCCGGGGACCAAGGCGACCACCTCGCTCTACTCGACCCACCCGGGCACCAGGGACCGCATCAAGAAGCTCGACGCGGCGATCAAGAAGGACAAGTCGCCGATGGCCGCCAGTTCCACCCACCCCGGCTGGGCCGAGCTGAAGCAGGAATTCCCCACACGCACCCACTTCCGCCTGGCCTGACCGGCGGCCTAGACGCGTCAATAAGAGAGGGCCGCATGCCGCAGATCGTATGCGGCAAACCTGTCGCTCACGGCGCGGTCGCCTTGGCCGCCGCCCGCACCGCCTTCTGGAAAGCCTGCATCGCCAGCCAATCGGCATCGTCGTCCGCCCGTTTCCAGGCCGAGTTGATCACCACCACCAGCCGGTCCTTCGGATTGACCAGGATCGACTGACCATAGATCCCCTCGGCCTCGAACGCCTCGGGCTCGATCCACCAGAAATAGCCGTAGCCGGTCAGGCCGTTGGGGATTTGCACCTTCGTCGCCTCGCCGACCCAGCCCTCCGGCAGCACGGGCTTGCCGCTCGCCACCCCGCCGTCGAGCATGAACTGCCCCACCCGCCCGTAATCGCGGAGCGTCATGGAAATGCAGCAGCCGCCCAACTCCAGCCCACCCCGGTCAACCATCCAGACCGCATCGCGCTCCATGCCGTAGGGCTTCCAGATCTTCTCCGAGAGGTAGGCGGCCAGCGGCTTGCCCGCCGCCCGCGCCACAAGGATGCCCATCAGGTCGGTCTCGGAGGTGTTGTAGTGCCACGTGGTCCCCGGCGGGTGTGCCCGGCCCAGGCGCTTCACATAGCTGATGTAGGGATCGACGCCCGGCTCAAGCACCGCCCCGGCCTGAGCGATGTCGGACTTCGGATCGTTGTAGTCCTCGTTCCAGGCCACGCCCGAGCTCATGGTCATCAGGTCGTGGACGCTGACGCCCTCATAGGCGCTGCCCTTCAGCTCCGGCAGATAGGCGGTCACTGGATCGGTGAGCTTCAGCTTCCCGTCGCGGATCGCGGCGCCGGCCAGGGTCGAGGTGATCGACTTGGCCACCGAGAATGAGGTCCAGCGATCCTGCGGCCTGCGGCCCAGGCCATAGCGTTCGAGCAGCACCTTGCCGTCCTTCAGCACCAGCACGCCGGAGACCGAATTGGCGGCCATGTAGCCGTCGACCGTCCAGGTCTTGCCGCGAAACTCATAGGTCGGCGCGATCTGCCTCGCCGCCTTTGGAAACGCATGGACCGCCGCCCCACGCGCGACACTGCGGGTCTCGAAGACCGTCTCCATGGCCGGATACCACTGGCGCTGCTGAGCCGCCGTCCAGGTCAGCATCATCGGGGTCTTTGGGCTGAGCGGCGCCTGGGCCTGCGCCGCGGCGGACCAGAGCGTAAGCGTCAGCATGATCGACAAGGCGTGCGCGCGCATCCTAGAGTCTCCCCGTGCAGGACCGCCGGCCGCCATCCTATCCCGCCGAAGCCGGTCGGGCGCCAGACGTCTCACCGCAGTCTCGCGATCTCGCCCAGCGAAGCGCCTTGGGCGGCCGATGGTCAAGCTAGCTCCGCGCGGATCGCCGGCGCCCCGGAGCCGCAAGTTCGACGGCATGAAGCTGATCCGGGGCGGCGCGTTCCGCATGGGCGCCGGCGCGCTCTACGACGACGAGGGGCCCGAACGCACCGTCCGGGTCGGCGACCTCTGGGTCGACGAGACGCCGGTCACCAACGCCGCCTTCGCCCGCTTCGTGGACGCCACGGCCTACGTGACCTTCGCCGAGGTCCCGCCCGACCCGCGCGACTATCCCGGCATGGCGCCGGAGATGGCCCACGCCGGCTCCCTGGTCTTCACCCCGCCGCCCGGCCCTGTCGACCTGAACGGCCCCGCTACCTGGTGGGCCTTCGCCTTCGGCGCTGACTGGCGAAAGCCGCTGGGGCCCGCCGGTCCCGGCGCGGCGCCCGACCACCCGGTGGTCCACGTCGCCTATGCCGACGCGCTCGCCTACGCGCGCTGGGCCGGCAAGCAGCTCCCCACCGAGGCCGAGTGGGAGCATGCCGCGCGCGGCGGCCTGGACGGAGCGACCTACGCCTGGGGCGAGGCCTTAGAACCCGACGGCCAACCGATGGCCAAGACCTGGTTCGGCGAATTCCCGCACGACAACCGCGCCCAGCCCGGCCTCGAACGCACCTCGGCGGTGCGCAGCTTCCCACCCAACGGCCTGGGCCTCTACGACATGATCGGCAACGTCTGGGAATGGACCGCCGATTGGTACGCCCGCCCCGAACAGGCCGGCGCGCTCGATGCCCAGTCCGCCCCCTGCTGCGGCGGCGACCGCGACGAGGCGCTGGCCGCCGCGCTCAGCTGCGATCCCGCCTCGCCGGTGGCCGGCATCCCGCGCCGCCCGGCCAAGGGCGGCTCGCACCTCTGCGCGCCCAACTACTGCCAGCGCTACCGCCCCGCCGCGCGCTGGCCGCAGCCCGTCGACACCACGACCTCGCACCTCGGCTTCCGCTGCGTGGTGCGCCGATGAAGGAACCGCCCCAATGACCGTGACGGCGGCGCCCAACAAGGCGGCAAGGGCGGTTGACCCGCCGCCCCGCCCGGCGATGGACTGGACAGGGGGTCCGCGTCCCAGCAGGCTCGCTTCCATGATCCAGGACTTCGCGACCGAGCCCAGGGACGCCCCGCTGCTGCAGCGCGCCCGTGGCGCGGCTCGGATCGAGGCGAAGGCCACCGAGGGCGCCACCCGCCTGGTGCGACTGTACCAGGACGGCTGCGGCAAGATCCGCCTGCCCGCCGACGCCGCCGCTCGCGACCTGGAAGCCGTGATGATCAACACCTCTGGCGGCCTGACCGGCGGCGACCGCATGGCCTGGGGCGCACGCGCCGGGCCCGGGGCGGCCCTGACCCTCACCACCCAGGCCTGCGAGAAGATTTACCGCGCCCGTGACGGCCGCGCCGAGGTGGAGGTCACCCTGGACGTCGCCGCCGGCGCCCGCATCGACTGGCTGCCGCAGGAGACCATCCTGTTCGACGGCGCGGCCCTGGCCCGCACGCTCACCGCCGACCTCGCCGCCGACTCGCGCCTACTGGCCGTCGAGGCCGTGGTGCTGGGCCGCACCGCCATGGGCGAGACCGTCCGGCGCGGCCTGCTGCGCGACCGCTGGCGCATCCGCCGCGGGGGCAAGCTGGTGTTCGCCGACGACCTTCGCTTCGAAGGCCCCGTGGCCCAGATCGCCAGCCTCGCCCCGACCCTGGCCGGCGCCAAGGCCTTCGCCTCCCTACTGCTGGTCGCCGACGACGCGGCTCGCTACCTTACGCCGCTGCGCGACGCCATCGGCGCGCCAGGCGGCGCCAGCGCCTTCGAGGGCAAGCTGTTCGCCCGCATCGTCGCCGCCGACGGCCTGGCGCTCCGCCGCGTCCTGCTCCCGGCCATCGCGGCGCTGCGTGACGGCGCGCCTGTCCCGCGCGTCTGGCGGATCTGAGCTCATGAACCTGACCCCCCGCGAGAAGGACAAGCTGTTGGTGGCCATGGCCGCGGAGGTAGCCCGCAAGCGCCTGGCCCGCGGCGTCAGACTCAATCACCCGGAAGCCATCGCCCTGATCACCGACTTCGTGGTCGAAGGCGCCCGCGACGGCAGCACCGTCGCCGAGCTGATGGAAGCCGGCGCCCACGTCATCACCCGCGGCCAGGTCATGGAGGGCATTCCCGAGATGATCCCCGACGTCCAGGTCGAAGCCACCTTTCCCGACGGCACCAAGCTGGTCACCGTCCACCACCCGATCCGATGAGGGACCCCAGATGAAGACGATCCTCTCCCGCACCCTGTTCGCCGCCGCGCTGCTGGCCCCCGCCGCGGCCTTCGCCCACCCCGGCGACCACACGGCCATGACCGTCGGCCAGGTCGCCCGCCACATCATCACCTCGCCCGATCACCTGGCGGAGCTGGTCATGGCCGGGCTGATGGTGCTGGGCCTGGGCATCCGCGCCCGCCGGCGCGCGCGCCGATGATCCCCGGCGAGGTCATCGTCGCCGAGGGCGAGATCGAGCTCAACGCCGGGGCTGCGACCGTGACCCTGGAGGTGGCCAACACCGGCGACCGGCCGATCCAGGTCGGCAGCCACTACCACTTCTTCGAGACCAACCCGGCGCTCGCCTTCGACCGCGCCGCCGCCCGGGGAATGCGCCTCGACATCGCCGCCGGGACCGCCGTGCGCTTCGAGCCCGGCCAGGCGCGCGAGGTGACGTTGATCCCGTTCGGCGGCGCGCGGCGCGTCTATGGCTTCCGCCAGGCCGTGATGGGCGAGCTCTAGCCATGCCCGCCCGTATCCCCCGCGCCAGCTACGCCGCCATGTTCGGCCCGACCGTTGGGGACCGGGTTCGTCTTGCGGATACCGAGCTGTTCATCGAGGTCGAGCGCGACCTGACCACCTACGGCGAGGAGGTCACGTTCGGCGGCGGCAAGGTGATCCGCGACGGCATGGGCCAGAGCCAGGTGACCCGCGCCGCCGGCGCCGTCGATACGGTGATCACCAACGCCCTGATCGTCGACCACTGGGGGATCGTGAAGGCCGACGTGGGTCTGCACGACGGCCGCATCCACAAGATCGGCAAGGCCGGCAATCCGGACACCCAGACCGGCGTCGACATCGTCATCGGCCCGGGCACCGAGATCATCGCCGGCGAGGGCAAGATCCTCACCGCCGGCGCCATGGACTGCCACATCCACTTCATCTGCCCGCAGCAGGTGGAAGACGCCCTGATGAGCGGAGTGACCTGCATGCTCGGCGGCGGAACTGGGCCCGCGACGGGCACCAAGGCCACCACCGCGACGCCCGGTCCCTGGCACCTGGCGCGGATGATGGAGGCCGCCGAGGCCCTGCCGATGAACATCGGCTTCTCCGGCAAGGGCAACGCCAGCCTGCCGGACGCGCTGACCGAACAGATCGCCGCCGGCGCCTGCGCGCTGAAGCTTCACGAGGACTGGGGGACCACTCCGGCCGCCATCGATTGCTGCCTCGACGTCTGTGACGCGCAGGACGTCCAGGCGATGATCCACACCGATACCCTCAACGAGAGCGGCTTCGTCGAGGACACGGTCGCGGCGCTCAAGGGTCGCACCATCC
>JBBQTP010000069.1:0-21185 GCA_038213205.1 Caulobacterales bacterium | reverse complement strand
GTCACGCTGGGCACGTCCAGCGCCTACGTCCAGAGTCAACCGAAGGGCGTCGTCGGCAACATCGTCCCGTGGAACTTCCCCTTTGATCTCTCCGTGGGGCCGATGATCGAAATGCTGGCCGCGGGCAACCGGGTCATCGTCAAGCCGTCGGAGTTCACCCCTGTCTGCGCCGAACTGCTCCGCGAGATGGTCTCCGAAGCCTTCGATCCGTCTCTTGTTTACGTGGCGATCGGCGGTCTCGAGCTCGCCCGCGCTTTCTCCGCCCTGCCTTGGGATCACCTACTCTACACCGGCAGCCCGAACGTCGGCCGCCACGTCATGGCGGCGGCCGCCGCCAACCTGACGCCTGTGACCCTCGAACTCGGCGGCAAATGCCCCGCCGTGATGGCGCCCGGGTCGGTCACGGCGAAGAACGTGGAGTCCGTCATCGGCACCAAGGTGGTCAAGAACGGGCAGATGTGCGTCTCGGTAGACTACTGCCTGGTCCCTCGCGCTGACCTGGACGCATTCGTCGAGCATGCGAAAGCCTATATGCAACGCGCCGCTCCGGACTATTCGAACGGCCCGGAGGTGACCGGCATCATCTCGCTTCGCCACCTCGATCGGTTGGCTGAGTTGCTGCAGGAGGCCAGGGACCGCCAGTGCCGCATCGTTCCGCTGCAACAAGACGAGCGGGTCGACCGAGATGGGCGGCGCATGCCGATGTCACTGGTGCTCGACCCCGCGCCTGACCTACGGCTCATGCAGGAGGAAATCTTCGGTCCCATCCTTCCTGTCGTCGCTTACGATCAGTTGACGGACGCTGTCTCCCTGATCAACGCCAGGGAGCGGCCCCTCGGACTTTACGTATTCGCCGAAGACCCGTCCGTTGCGCAGAGCGTCCTCGACCAAACCACGTCCGGCGGCGCCGCGGTCAACACCTGCGCCATGCAGAGCGCGCTCCCCTCCATGGGCTTTGGCGGCGCCGGCACAAGCGGCATGGGCCGCCACCATGGCGAGGCCGGCTTTCGGGAATTCTCCAACCCGCGTGGCGTTTTCGTCCGCGGAGAAGGGGACATGATCGACGCGTTCTACGCCCCCTACGCCAAGGCCGAGGCGCTGGTGAAGGCTGCGCTCTCCGCGGGCTGATCGCCCACTCGGCTGGCGTGGCCACACCCGGACATCGAGTTCGACGCCACTACCGCGGCTCTAAGTTTGTTCTGACAAAACCGACGGCGTTACCGTGCCCCTAGGGTTGCGCTGACAACGCCCGCGGAAGAGGTGCGCCGCTCGAACCGCCGCCGCCGCGGGGCGCCGCCTCTGGTGGCCCGTTTCCTTGAGCGGGGCCATATGACCGCACGCCGTCGGCGATGATGGCGCCTGTCCAGCCGTGGCGATTCCCCGGCGAGCTGCTGCAACACGTTGATCGCATGGCCCGCGTCGCCCGCTACGTACTTTCGCATACTGTCGGCCAGCTTGTTCAGGGCGATGATCTTGGGCCTCAGGGCGACGGGCACGGCAGCGAAGCCGTGGTCACCGTCGATATGTTCCGGCGTGAGCGCGTCCAGCAACTCGGCGCGTTTGACGCCATAGAAGTCCAGGGCGTCGAAAGTCGCGTTGTGCTTCTCGTCCATGGTGAGAAGGTCGCTGAGGGCCTTCGCGTCATTCAGCTCCAGCACCAGAGCCGCTTCCTCGGCTGAGAACGTCACGCGACTGAGCGAGCCCGCCATGCCTTCCAAGATGGACCAAGGGTTCGCCTGATCTGCCGCAGAGGCATCCTTGAAGGTCTTTTCGAAATGGCCGTTGAGCAGGCGAAGGTGGGAGTAAATCTGGCCGACCTTCAGGAGCAGGGAGTAGGCCAACCCACGTTTTCTCTCGCGCGTCGCATGACTGATGGCGAGCCATTGCACCGCCGCCGCGATCCCGCCGCCAACGACCGCCCCCGCAATCGCTGCCCAAAACTCGCTCACCTATGGCCTCGCCTACGGGGTTTCCGAATGCTGAAGCTTGATAGGCCTTGTTATCCGGGGCGAGAGTTTTTTTTCGAGGCGTCAGACTGGCCTGAATTGCAGGCTCCGTCTTCTTGCCGGACAGTTTGTATGAGTTTCAGAAAAATTGCCAATTTCCTTCGTATAAACAAAGGGGATTGGCGGTGCGAGTGGGATTCGAACCCACGTTAGAGTTTCCCCTAAACACGCTTTCCAAGCGTGCGCCTTCAACCACTCGGCCACCGCACCATCACCGTTCCGGGGGCAGGCCCCCGGCGGAAGGCGGCCCTTATAGCCTAGCCGACTAGCCGGGCAAGCGCCGCTTGGCCGCAGCCGCCAGCCGGGCGGGGTTGAACAGCGAGGCCGGCTGCCGGGCGGCCAGGCCGGCTTCCAGCAGGCGCGAGGCGGCCAGCCAGGCGGTGATCCGGGTCCCGGCCTCCGGGCGGCCGTCGCGCAGGCTGCCCTGGATCTGCGCCAGGCGGGCGTCGGCGTCGTGCAGCCGGGTCCGCTCGACTGCCAGCCCCGGCCCGGCGAACCGCTCGTCGATCAGCCCCAGGCGCGACCGCGCGCTGGCCACCATGGTCACCGCGGTGGCGGCGTCGCCGGCCTCCCGCTCGGCCTGGGCGGCCTTCAGTGCGCGCCGCACATCGCTCATCAGCAGGGCGACGCCGAGCGGCTGGCGCGGCTTCGCAGGGCAGGCGGCCGGGTCGAGGGCGCGGACATAGGCGGCCAGGCCGTCCATCACCTTGGGCGTCGGCGTCGGCCCGTCGAATTCCTCGGTGATCAAGCCGTGGAGGAAGGGCTCGAGCTTCTGGGTGGCCGGGGTCTGGTCGACCTTCAGCTTGGTCTTGGCGCCTGAGAGGTCGGGGATCGGCTTGGGGTCATCGACGCCATTGTTGCGATGGGTCGAAAACAGCGAATTGGTCACATCCGCCGTGCCGGCCGCCCCGGAGACGCCCGGGAACAGGAAGTCCGGATTGTCCCGGCCCTCGCGGTGACAGGTCTCGCAGGTGATGTGGGCCCGCGCCGCCTGGCCGCCCAGCAGTACAGGGGTGCGGAAGGCCGCGCGGCCGACCTCGATCTTCAGAGCCAGGGCCGGGTCGGCTGGGGGTTTCAAGCACTCGGTCGGCGCCGAGCCCAGGGCGTGCGCCGGCGCAGCCCGCGGCGCCACCCACAGCATGGCCCGGATCGGCGGGTCGCCGAGCGCCGCGAGCGCAGCGCCCGCGACCCCGGCGATGAGTAAGCTAAGCCCCGCTAATTCTTTTGCGGGTCGCCGCCGGCGTCGATCCAACGGCGCAGCTCCTCGGCGTCCGCGCAGCCGAAGGCGCAGAGTTTGTCCAGCCTGGCCAGCATCACCCGGGCGCCCTTGATGTCGCCGCGGGCCACTTTCAGCTCCCCATAGTATTCGGTGGCGCCGATGTGGGTCGGCATGATCGCCAGCGCCTGCTGGTAGTAGGTTTCGGCCCGGGCGTAGTCGCCCTTCTTGCGCCAGGCATAGCCCTGGTAGGTGAGGATGTCCGGGTGCGGCCCGAACGCCGCCTCGGCCCGGCTGAGCGAGGCCAGCGCCTCGTCATAGCGCCGCTCGTTGATCAGGCTCACCGCGGTCACATAGGCCGCATCGCCCGAGCGCGCGCCGCCGAACAGCATCGAGCGGTCGAGCATGGCGCTGGGCTTCGGCGTCCCGGACGCCGCCGGGGCCATGGCGTTCTCCACCACCGAGGACAGCGATTTCAGGCGCGGCGCGTCGGCGCAGCTGTCGCCGCAGGCCTGGCTCTTGGCCTTCAGCCAATCGAGTTCGGTCTGGGCCTTGGAGTCCTTCAGGTTGGCGAGCGCCAGCCCCAGGCCCGCGTGCGCGGTGGGCTCATCGGGCGCCAGCTTGGTCGCCCGCTCATAGGCCCTTCGAGAGGCCTTCCAGTCGTTGGCGCCGGCCTTGGCCGCGCCCAGCAGGCGCCAGCCATCGGGGTTCTTCGGGACGGCGTCGGTCACATGCTCGGCGGCCTGGGCGGCGGCCTTGTAGTCGTTGGCCTTCATCGCCGTGATCGCCTTGGCGTATTCGGTGGCCGGGTCATAGCGCGAGGTGTTGGTCTGCAGGTCGCCGTCGCGGCCGGACGGCTGCATGCTGCCCCCGCCCATGCCGCCCGCGCCGCCGGTCGCGAAGGCCGCTCCGCCCGCCACCAGGGCCATGCAGCCGCCGATCAATGTGGCCTTTAATGCGTTGCGCATCTCAGGAACCTCCCAAAGCCTTGTCCGTCCGAGGCGGAGACTGGCACGAAATCGACGTTACGTCAGCCTCCCCGGATAGGTGTAAATCCGGGTTCGAGGGCTTAAGGTTCAATGCGAGCGCCCCAGGCCGCGTCACGATGCCAGGAACCCCCCAATGACCAGCGAAGACGTCGAGGCCATCGCCATGGCCCTGCCGGCGGTGACCAAGGTCATCCAGTGGGGCGGCTCGGACGTCTACAAGGTCGGCGGCAAGGTGTTCGCGATCTGCGGCCTGGCTGGCGGGCTGTCGTTCAAGGTCACGCCGATCGGCTTCGTGGTCCTCACCGAGGACGGCCCCGGCCGCCAGGCGCCCTACCTTGCCAAGGGCCACTGGGTGAACGTCGCCCTGGACGGCGCGCCGGACGCCGACCTCGCCGACTGGCTGACCACGGCGCACTCGCTGATCGCGGCCAAGCTGACGCGGAAGCTGAAGGCCGAGTTGGGGCTCGGACTCTAGAACTCGCGGATTTCGTTGCGGGCCGCGGCCAGCAGCATCAGGAAGAAGCCGATCCCCAGGCAGATCGACGGGTCGATGATTGTCGGCTCAGGACCGAGGTTGGCCAGGGTGCGCGAGACCAGGCCCGCCATCCCGGTCGCCACGACGGCGGCGGCTACGACCCCGCAGCCCGCCAGGGTCGCCAGGGCCAGGACCGCACGCCGCGAGCCGCGCCGCCGCCCGGCCCGCGCCATGATCTGGGCCACCATCTGCGGCGACGGCGTCCGCGCCGAGGGCTCGGCATAGGCAGCGCTCAGCAGGGCTTCGAATTCGGTGTCATCCATCGGCTTCACTCCCTAGCCGGCAACGCCGCCGGCTCGGCGATCATCAAGGTTCTCAGCTTCTTCAGGCCGCGGGTCACGTGGGATTTCACGGTGCCCAGCGGCAACGACAGGTCCGCGGCGATCTCGTCGTGCGTCAAGCCGGCCCCGTGGCACAGCGAGACGCACAGCCGCTCCGGAGGCGACAGCCTGGCGAGCGCGCGGCCCAAGTCCAGGCGCAGAGCGCTGAAGGCCTCCTCGGACGGCCCGGCGACCTCCGGGTCCACCGGCTCGGCCATCAGCTCGTAGCGCGCCTCTTTGCGTCGGCGCTTCAGATAGAGCCGGCCGGCGATCCGCATCGCCCAGGTCGCGAAGGCCGCCTCGCCGCGGTAGCCGCTGACCGCGCCCAGCGCGGTGACCATGGCGTCCTGGGTGATGTCGTCGGCCAGGGCGTCGCCGGCCCCCATCCGCCGCAGCAGGTCGCCGACCACGCCGGCCGCGCGCCGCACCAGCTCCTCGCTCGCCCCGCGGTCGCCGCGGCCGGACAGCCGCGCGAGCTCGAGGTCGGACAGGGCCGACGGCCAGGAGGACCGGGAGAGGGGGGTCTGGGGGGTGGCCACGGATCGGGCCGCTGAAGATCGGGCTCAGGACCGAATGGCGCCGCGGTCTTCGCGGCTGAGGACGACCAGGGCCGCGCCGACGCAGACCGGGATCGCGCCCAGCGCGGCGATCATCACGCCCCAGGCGATCGCGCCGTCGCCGCTGTTGGTGGCCACCGCGAAATAGACGCAGAGGCCTATGGCGGCCAGCGCCAGGCCGACGGCGATCAGCATCACGCCACGGCGAAGGTCGAGCTGCGGGGCGGGGATGTCGCGGCCGCCGGGCAGGGCGCGCAGCAGCTCCACGGTCAGCGGCGTGCCGCCCTGGCTGGTGGCCAGGATCACGTTGAGCAGGCGCATCCGCTCGCGCGACCTCAGGAAGGCGGTGAACATGAACACCAGCCCCGGCACGATGAGGGCGATGAGGATTTGGACGGCGATGATCACGGGGTCTCTCCGGGTTCGAACAGGCGTTGCTGTCCGATAGAGGCCGCCTTTTCCGGTGGGAGATGCAAGGCCGGGAAAGATTTTGGCCCGACCACGGAAAAGGCCGGCGCCCTGGGGACACCGGCCTCGTCAATCCATAGTCCGAAGATCAGGCGGTGATAGCGCGTCGGCGGCGCAGCGCCGTCCCGGCCAGACCGAAGCCCGCGATCATCATCGCCCAGGTCGCCGGTTCCGGAACCCCGCCCTTGCCGTCGAACTTGATCTCGCTGACGAAGGTCCAGGTGGCCGGAGCTTGGAAGAACTGCACGGTGTGCGAGCCGCCGGTCAGGTTGAGGCCGCTCAGATTGATCCAGCCGATCGAACCGGGCGAGGGGCCGCTGAAGACTTGCGAGACTCCATCCACCAGGATCGAGGCTGGCGTGAAGACCCCGCCAACGCCGCTGTTGTCGACGTGGATGCGGATGCCGTTAATTGTCGGGCTGCCGCTGAAATTGAAGGTGACCGTCGGATCGAGCGTTGCGGGCTCGTACCAGCCGACATAGGGCCCGCCGCCGGGGGACGCCTCGGTATTGTACCAGAAATCGGTGGCCACCACGCCGTCGGTGAGGTCGCCGACGCCGCCGGTCAGCGCCGCGCCATCGACGGTCTTGCTGCCCGAGCCGGTATAGGCGTCGTCCCAGTAGTCGTAGCTGCCTTTGCTCGCCGTGCCGTCGCCGTTGGGCATGGAGTAGCTGGTGGCGGTCACCGTCGCCGCGGCGACCGGCGCCGAAAGGGCAAGTGACCCAGCGAGAACGAGAGCCGCGGGCAGGACGATGCGAATGTTCATGTTGATCCCATTGAATGTGAAGTCTCACATTACACGGGTCGCCAACCGCGTTAACCAAGTTCCCCCTCAAAGCGAATGTGCGTTCAGGTCACCAGGGTCTCGGCGAATCGCACCGGCTCGCCGATATGCGGCGCCACGATCTCGTCGTCGCGCATCACCACCCGCCCGCGGATGATCGTCGCCACCGGCCAGCCCTTGGCCTGCATGCCGTCGAAGGGGGTCCAGCCGACGCGGCTGGCCATGGCGGCGTGGGTGATGGTCCGCCTGGCCTTCAGGTCGACAATGGTCAGGTCGGCGTCATAGCCCTCGGCCATGCGGCCCTTGTCAGCCAGGCCGAAGATGCGGTTCGCCCCGTGGCTGGTCAGGTCGACCAGGTGCTCCAGCGTCAGCCGTCCCTCCGCCACATGGGTCAGCATCACCGGCAGCAGGGTCTGAACGCCCGGCATGCCGGACGGCGAGGCGGGGTAGGGCCGGGCCTTCTCTTCGCTGGTATGCGGCGCGTGGTCGCTTCCCAGCACGTCCGGCAGCCCGTTCGCCAGCGCCGCCCACAGCGCCGCGCGGTGGTGGGCGTCGCGGATCGGCGGGTTCATCTGGGCATAGCCCTTCAGCCGCTCATAGGCCTCCGGGCCCTCCAGCGTCAGGTGCTGCGGGGTGAACTCGACGCTGGCCACATCCTTGTGGTCGGCCAGGTAGGCAACCTCCTCGGCGGTGGTCACGTGCAGCACGTGGATGCGCTTGCCGAGCGCCTCGGCGATCCGCACCAGGCGCATGGTCGACTGGATCGCCGATTGGGCGTCGCGAACTTCGTAGTGGCTGGTCCAGTCGCCGGTCCGCGCGAGCGGCCGCCGGTCGGCCAGGCGGTACTCGTCCTCGGAATGGAAGGTCGCGCGCCGGTTGGTGTGACGGAGCACCTGCTCGATGCCCTCGTCGTCCTGCACCAGCAGGCTGCCGGTGGAGGCTCCCATGAACACCTTCACTCCGCAGCAGCCCGGCAGCCGCTCCAGCTCCCCCAGCCACTTGGCGTTCTCGTGCGTCCCGCCGACATAGAAGGCGTGGTCGGTGTGCATGCGCCCCTTGGCGCGCTTCAGCTTGTCGGCCAGCGCCGGCCCGTCGGTGGTCGTCGGCTCGGTGTTGGGCATCTCGAAGACCGCCACCACCCCGCCCAGCACCGCCGCGCGCGAGCCGCTCTCCAGGTCTTCCTTCCACTCCAGCCCGGGCTCGCGGAAGTGCACCTGGGTGTCGATCACGCCGGGCATGACCGTCAGTCCCGTGGCATCGAACACCTCGCCCGCCGAGGCCTGGGAGAGATCGCCCACCTCGGCGATCTTGCCGGCCCGCACGCCGACATCGGCCATGCCGCGCCCGGCGTGGTTCACCACCTCGCCGCCCCGGACGATCAGATCGTAAGTCTCAGGCATTTGGAGTCTCAGTCATAGGTGGCAGCCGTCTCCGCCAGCAGTTCCTCGGCGGCCTGGGCCACCGTCTCGACCCTCAGGTCCATCATGTGACAGAGCGCCTGGGTGAAGCCGGGGTCAACCGCCCGGATCTGCTCATAGCTGCGCGGTCCCCGCACCACCCGCGTGGCCGATCCCCAGGGCGCGTAGTGCACTTCGTCCGACGGCCCGAACAAGCCCAGGGTCGGGGCTCCGGCCGCGGCCGCTAGGTGCATGGTCCCGGAGTCGTTGCCGATGAACAGCCGGGCCCGCTTCAGGCAGGCGTGCGCGGTCAGAAGGTCGGTCCCCTCGGTCAGGTTGATGAACTGGTTGCGCATCACCACGTCCTTCAGTTCACGCGCCAGCTGGTGGTCGTCGGGCCCTCCCAAGACCATCAGCCGCCCGCCCCTCATCGGCCCCTCGGGGTCGAGCAGGCGCATGGCCACGCGGGAGAACCGCTCCAGCGGCCAGGTCTTGCCCAGCCAGTTGGCGGCCGGCGCCAGGGCCAGGATCGGCCCGAAGCCCGCGGTCAATTCCTCGGCGCGGGCCTCGGTCTCGGGCGAGGTGAAAATGTAGGGCGCCGCCGGGTCGTCCTCGATCTTCAGGACGCGGGCCGCCTCGATTACCTTGTGCACTGGCGGCCCGGCCTGTTTGCGCCAGATCGCGCGCCGCTTGGTCGAGATGAACCGCGCCAGGCCGGAGCCGCGCAGGTCCACCACCAGGCCCCAGCGCTTGTCGCGCACCTGGCGCCACAGGTCGAACCAGTGGCCCCCCCGCTTGGCCTTGGCGAACTCGATGATCCGGTCGAGGTGCGGGAGGTCCTCGAACAGCGGCGCGGCCACCGGCCCGGCCACCACCGTGAACCGCGCATTGGGGATCTCGTCCGACAGCCGCTTGAGCAGGCCCGACGACAGCACCGCATCGCCGATGCGGTTGGAGGTGATGAACAGGATCGGGAACGCGCCGCGGGACATCGACCCTCTATAGGATGGGCGGCGCTGGCGCTCCACCGCCCGAAGCCCCAAATTGCACGCTATGAGCCGCACCCTGACATTCGCGCCACTCCCCAGCCGCGCCCTGATCGCGGTCAGCGGGCCCGATTGGCGCAGCTTCCTGCAGGGCCTGATCACCCAGGACGTCGACACGCTCCAGCCCGGCGAGGCGCGCTTCGGCGCCCTGCTCACCCCCCAGGGCCGGCTGCTCTATGACCTCTTCGTGGTCGGCCGTGAGGACGGCTGCTGGCTCGACGTCCTGGCCGAGCATCGCGCGGCGATCACCCAGCGGCTGACGATGTACCGCCTCCGCGCCAAGGTTGAGATCGCCGCCGACGAGACCCCCGTTTCTATCCTCTACGCCGAGCCCCTCCCCCTCGCGGGGAGGGGTTGGGGTGGGGGCGCCGGCTCGGACTCACGGCAGACACCCCCACTCCCAACCCTCTCCCCGCAGGGGGGAGAGGGCTTTGTTCCAGACCCCCGCCTGCCCGACCTCGGCTGGCGCGGCTATGGCGCGACCCCGCCGAAGGGCGCGCAGATCGCCGACGAGGCCGCCCGCGAGATCCAGAAGCTGGCCCTGGGCGTCCCGGGCCCCGCCGACTGGGGCTGCGACAAGACCTATCCGATCGAGGCCAACTTCGACCTGCTGAACGGCATCGACTTCAAGAAGGGCTGCTTCGTCGGCCAGGAGACCACCTCGCGCATGAAGCGCCGCGGCCAGATCAAGAGCCGCATGCTGCCCATCGCCTTCGACGGCCCGGCGCCGGCCGTGGGCGCCGAGGTGCTGGCGGGTGACCTGCGCGCCGGCGTGGTCACCTCCGGGGGGGAGGGCCGCGCCATCGCCCTGCTGCGCCTCGACCGCGCCGAGGCTGGCGGCCTCACCGTCGAGGGCCGCCCGGTCAGCATCGTGCGCCCGGCCTGGTTCTCAGCGGCCCTCGGTGAGGAAGCCGCGTAGGGCAGCCAGGGTATCCTTGGGGTTCTCTTCCGGCAGGAAGTGGCCGCTGTCGATGGCCTGGCCGCGCAGATCGCTGGCCCACTCGCTCCAGACCGCCAGCGGGTCGTACCAGAGCCCCACCGCGCCCTTGGAGCCCCAGAGCACCTGCAACGGGCAGGCGATCTTCTTGCCGGCTTGCTTGTCCGCCCAGTCGAGCTCGCGGTCGAAGCCGGCGCCGGCCCGGTAGCACTCGCACATCCCGTGGATGACCTCCTTGGTCGAACCGCAGGCCAGGTAGTCGGCCTGGGCCTCGGGATCGAGGAAGTCCGGCTTGCGGCCGCGGAACTGGGCGGTGAACAGGTAGAACTCCGGGTCCGGTTCGATCATGTGCTCGGGCACGGGGCAGGGCTGGGCCAGGAACGACCAGTGCCAATAGCCCAGCGCAAACCGGTGATCGGCCCGCGCCCAGACCTCGCCCGTCGGGATGATGTCCATGACGCAGACTTTGGCCACCGCCTGCGGATGGTCGAGCGCCAGGCGGTAGGCCACCCGGCCGCCCCGGTCGTGGCCGGCCACGTCGAACCGGTCGAAACCGAAGTGCTTCATCAGCGCCACGGCGTCGCGCGCCATGGCCCGTTTGGAGGAAGTCTCGTGGTCGTCGCTGGACGGCGGCTTGGTCGACTTGCCGTAGCCGCGCAGGTCGGCCGCCACGACGGTGAAGTCCCTGGCCAGGTCGCCGGCGATCTTGCCCCACATCAGGTGGGTTTCCGGGTGACCATGCAGGAGAAGCAGCGGCGGACCTGAGCCGCCGTGGCGCACGCGGAGCGAGGCTTCCCCCACATCGATCTGCGACAGTTCGAAGCCTTCGAAAGCCATGTCCGAACTCCGCTTGCAGCCTGGGGGCGGCTTGGCCGAAAGTCCCGGCCATGACAAGCGAGATCACCCGGTGCGCGTGGCGCGGCATGAACGGCGACCCGTTCTACGAGCACTACCACGACACCGAATGGGGCGTGCCCGAGCGCGACTCCCGCGCGCTCTGGGAGAAGCTGGTGCTTGACGGCTTCCAGGCGGGCCTGGCCTGGATCACCATCCTGCGCAAACGCGCCGCCTTCCGCGCCGCCTTCGACAATTTCGATCCGGAAAAGGTCGCCCGCTACGGCGACGCCGACCGCGCCCGGCTGATGGCCGACGCCGGCATCATCCGCTCCAACGCGAAGATCGACGCGGCGATCAGCGGGGCGAAAATCTACCTCGCCATGCGTGACGCCGGCGAGGACTTCTCCGCCTTTTGCTGGAGCTTCACCGACGGCAAGGTGGTGCAGAATCGCTGGAAGGGCGACGGCGACGTCCCGGCCCAGACCGACCTGGCCGTCGAGGTCGCCAAGGCGTTGAAGGCCAAGGGCTTCAAGTTCGTCGGCCCGGTGATCGTCTACGCCTGGATGCAGGCCGTCGGCATCGTCAACGACCACCTCGTCACTTGCTATCGGCACGACCAGGTGAAGACGCTCTAGCCCATGGCCCGCGGCCCTACCTTCATCCTCGAACGCGCCTACATCGGCGGCCCGGTCTGCGGCGTCGACGAGGCCGGGCGCGGGCCCTGGGCCGGACCGGTCAGCGCCGCCGCCGTGATCCTCAACCCGAGGAAGGTCCCCAAGGGCCTCGACGACTCCAAGAAACTCTCGGCCAAGACCCGCGAGGCGCTGGAGGGCGAGATCCAGGACAAGGCGGTGGCCTGGTGCGTGGCCTTCGCCAGCGTTGAAGAGATCGCCAGCCTGAACATCCTGCATGCCGCGGGCCTGGCCATGCGCCGCGCGATCGAGGGCCTGGCCGTCGCTCCCACCTACGCCCTGGTGGACGGCAACTACCGCTTTAACCTGCCCTGCGAGGTCAAGACGGTGGTCGGCGGTGACGGCCTGTCGAAATCCATCGCGGCGGCCTCGATCCTGGCCAAGGTCGCCCGCGACCGGCTGATGATCGAGATGGACCAGCGATACCCCGGCTACGGCTTCGCCCGCCACAAGGGCTACCACGCCGACATCCACGTCGAGGCCCTGCGCACGCTGGGCCCCTGCGAGATCCACCGCATGGGCTGGGCGCCGGTAAAACTGGCCCTGGCCGGCCTGCCGCTCCGCCAGGAACGCCTGCCGTTCTCGGATTGACGGCGGTGTAAGACCCCATCAACCCGGCTCATCCCCGCGAAGGCGGAGATGAGCGGTAGAGGTGTGTCCGTCGTGACCTTGACCCGCTGAATCAGGATTGACCGCCCGTTGCGTCCCCCTCTCCCTCTCGGCTTCGCCGGGGAAGAGGGCGCGCCTTCATCCGCCGTAAATCTCTGGCAAATCTTGCCTTAACACCCGTCGGTTATGGTTTCCGCATCCGCAGAAAGCCGGGGTGGGTGTGTCACAAACCAAAAAGGGCCAGTCCATGGCCCACTACGACCTGATCGTTATCGGCTCCGGCCCGGCCGGCAAGCGCGGTGCTATCCAGGCGGCGAAGCTCAACAAGCGCGTGCTGGTGGTCGAGCGCGGCAAGCGCGTCGGGGGCGTTTCCGTCCACACCGGCACCATCCCGTCCAAGACCCTGCGCGAGACCGTTCTCAACCTCACCGGCTGGCGCGAACGCGGCTTCTATGGCCGCGCCTACCGCGCCAAGAAAGAGATCGGCGCCGAGGACCTGCGCAAGCGCCTGGCCATCACGCTGGACCACGAGGTCGACGTGCTGGAGCACCAGTTCTCCCGCAACGGCGTCGAGACCGTCGAGGGCGCCGCCCGCTTCATCGACGCCAATACCGTCGAGGTGCAGGGCGCGCGCGGCGAGGCCATCCGCTATTCGGCCGACCGGTTCCTGATCGCCGTCGGCACCAAGCCCTATCGCCCGACCCACATCGGCTTCGACGGCGAGAACATCCTCGATAGCGACGAAATCCTCGAGATCACCCGCATCCCGCGCCAGCTGGTCGTGGTCGGGGCCAGCGTGATCGGCGTCGAATACGCCTCGATCTTCTCGGCCTTGGACGTGAAGGTGACGATCATCGAGCCCAATGCCGGCCTGATGCCGTTCCTCGACCGCGAGCTGGCCGACGAGTTCGTCCACGACCTGCGCGAGCGCGGGGTGATCATCCGCTTCGGCGCCAAGGTGGTCTCCGCCGAGGTGGTGGGGCCGCAGCAATGCCGCCTGAAGCTCACCGACGACCGCGAACTGACCGCCGACATGGTGCTGTTCTCGGCCGGCCGCGAAGGCGCCACCGACGGCCTCGACCTGGCCGCCGCCGGACTGGAGCCCGACCCGCGCGGCCGCCTCGTGGTGGACAAGGCGACCTTCCAGACCTCGGTCAGACACATCTACGCCGCCGGCGACATCATCGGCTTCCCGAGCCTGGCCTCCACCTCGATGGAGCAGGGCCGGATCGCGGCCTGCCACGCCTTCTCGGCCGCGGCTCATGCCGCGCCGGAGTTCTTCCCCTATGGCATCTACTCGGTGCCGGAGATCTCGATGATCGGGATCAGTGAGGAACAGGCCCGCGAGAAGGGCATCGCCTACGAGTGCGGCGTCGCCCGCTTCCGCGAGACCTCGCGCGGCCACATCATGGGCATCTCGTCCGGCTTCATGAAGATGCTCTTCGCGCTGGAGACGCGGCGCCTGCTGGGCGTCCACATCGTCGGCGAAGGGGCCACCGAGCTCATCCACATCGGCCAGGCGGTGCTCAACCTCGAGGGCACGCTCGACTATTTCGTCGAGAATACCTTCAACTATCCGACGCTCGCCGAGGCCTACAAGGTCGCCGCCCTCGACGCCTTCAACCGCATGCCCAAGGTCCAGCCCAGCGTGCGCCTGACCCAGAAGCGCCTGGAACTCGCCGCCAAGGTCGTAAACGGCTAAGGCCGCTTAATCTCCGGTTGACCAAGTTCGGAAAGGGCTTCTTCACCATAAGGCCTCAGGATTCACGCTTCTGATTCAACGAGGCGCGTATGGGCTTTGCGGCTGACACCATCATTCTGGGCGACTGCCTGGAGGAGTTGAAGAAGCTCCCTGACCGCTCGGTCGACCTGGTCTTCGCCGACCCGCCGTACAATCTGCAGCTCGGCGGCGAGCTGTTGCGCCCGGACAATTCCAAGGTCGACGCGGTCGACGACGACTGGGACCACTTCGAGAGCTTCGCCACCTACGACGCCTTCACGCGCGCCTGGATGAAGGAGTGCCAGCGCATCCTGAAGGACGACGGCGCCCTGTGGGTGATCGGTAGCTACCACAACATCTTCCGGGTGGGCTCGGCGCTGCAGGACCTCGGCTTCTGGATCCTCAACGACATCGTCTGGCGCAAGTCCAACCCGATGCCGAATTTCAAGGGCACCCGCTTCACCAACGCCCACGAGACCCTGATCTGGGCCACCAAGTCGCGCGGCGGCAAGCGCTACACCTTCAACTACGACGCCATGAAGATGGCCAATGACGAGTTGCAGATGCGCTCGGATTGGAACCTGCCGCTATGCACCGGCGAGGAGCGTCTGAAGGACGCGGCGGGTGTCAAGGCCCACCCGACCCAGAAGCCGGAAGCGTTGCTGCACCGGGTAATCCTGGCGTCGACTCGGCCGGGCGACGTGATCCTCGATCCGTTCTTCGGCACCGGCACCACCGGCGCCGCGGCCAAGCGGCTGGGCCGCCACTACATCGGCATCGAGCGCGAGGCGGCCTACGCCAAGCTCGCCAAGGACCGTATCTCCAAGGTGATCCCGGCCACCGCCGCCGAGATGGTGGTCACCGGCTCCAAGAAATCCGAGCCGCGCATTCCCTTCGGCCAGATCGTCGAGGCCGGCCTGCTGCGGCCCGGCGATGTGCTCTACTGCTCGAGAGGTAAGAACGCCGCGCGGGTGCGCGCTGACGGCAGCCTGGTGGTCGGCGACCTCTCGGGCTCGATCCACAAGGTGGGCGCGATGGTCCAGTCGCAGCCCGCCTGCAATGGATGGACCTATTGGCATTTCAAGTCCGACAAGGGCCTGGCCCCAATCGATGTCTTGCGCGCCAAGGTCCGGAGTCAGATCATCGCCTAGCTATGAGCAACCCCTACGGGCTGGGACTTGGGCAGGAAGAAAACCGCCTGGCGGCCTATAGGCGCGGCTGGGCGGCCGCGTTCGCCGAGGAAGCCGCCCGTATCAGGGCCGCGCTCGGCCCCAGGGTCCTGGCCATCGAGCACTACGGCTCGACCTCGATCCCCGGACTGCCGGCCAAGCCGATCATCGACCTGCTGATCGGCTTGCGCGACCTTGACGAGGTCAAGGACATCGCGCCGGCCATGTTCGCGCTCGGCTACGACGACCACACCCGCAACGTGGTGCCGGGCCACTACATCATGGGCCTTGGCGAGCAGCGCACCCACCACGCCCACTTCGTGGCCTTCGAGCGCGAGCACTGGTGGCCGCCGCTCAATTTCCGCGACAGGCTGCGCGCCAACCCGGCGCTGCGCGATGAATACGGAGCCCTCAAGCGCCGCCTGGTGATCGAGCATCCCAACGACCGGGCCGCCTACACCGAGGCCAAGAGCGCCTTCGTCGAGCGGGTGCTGGCGGCGCCCGACTGAGGCTCTGCGCGAGCCTTTCGTCCCCCATCTAGAACGGCGCGCGAGACGATAGACGCCTATCGGGTTGCAGCGGCGCGCGTCAGGCCCGCGACCGGGGCCGCCGCGGGCGGCGACAGATTCGGCAGATAGAAAGTGTAGCGCCCGGTCGAGGTCAGACCGCCGGGGACGACCACGCGCTACTGCTCCTTGAGAATCCGGTCGATCCCCGGGACCAGCTTTTCGATGTCGAAGGCGAAGACGGACCGGTCGATCACGATGACCGGGCGCTTGGCCAGGATGTCGCGGACGATCTCGCCGCGCACCTCCGGCTTGGCTGTCCAGGGGAGCACGAAATAGTAGCGTGACGCTGGCCGCCGCTGCGCCAGACAATAGATGAAAGGCGTGAAGGGGCCTGCCCAGACTTCGTCCTGCGGCCGGGTGACGCGCCTGAGAGCGACGGCGATGGATTCGACCTGTGAGTGTCGCATCGGAAGGTGTTGGAGCGCCGTGACGCCGGCGACCAGGGTGGCGATGGCCACCAACCCGGCGCCCAGGGTGCGAAGGGTGAGGGACGGCATGGCCGCCACCAAACCCGCTTCCCAACTCAGCATCGCGAGCGCGGCAGCCGCGGAGGGCCAGAGTCGGAACTCCTCCTTCCTGCCGAAGTAGGCGAGGGCCGCCGTCAGCAACCAGCAGAGCGCCCAGATTCGCTCCGCGCGGTTGAGACGCGACCCGATGCCAACGGCCGCCAGTATGAGCGCCCAGGCGATGAGGCTGCTTCTATGGTCGATGTTGTGGCCGAGGTAACTCGCCGCGCCGGTATTGCCGATGTGGAACAGCAACGCAGCCCGCACGAAATCCATGAAGTCGCCGGTGGCTGCCAGTGGAACCAGCCAGGCCAGCAGTCCGGCGACCAGGCCGAAGGCGAAAGCCGCCCGCCTGCGGGTCAGTCCGGGGGAGAGCAACAGGACAAGGGCAGAGGCTGACGCGGTCTGCCGAAACCCGAGCGCCAGACCCTGCAAGGCCCCGGCCACGACGACATTGCCAGCCCTGCGGGGCTCGCGCCCGATGAAGATGGCGCTCAGCACATAGAGCAGCGCCAGCGTCGAGTCGGCGGTGTTGCGATAGGCCTCCAGTCGAATGGCGATCGCCGCGGTCGCCAGCATGAAGCCCACCGCCAGGAGCCCGTTCCCGCGCTTCCTCAAGGGGCCCAGGACGATGCAGCCGGCGGTCAGCGCCAGCGCGATGCTTGAGGCGATCCGGGCGCCCGCCAGCGTCGGCCCGCCGAACGCCATGACGGCGGCGGTCCAGAAATACTGGAGCGGCGGCTTCTCGTTGAACAGGTCCCGGTACGGCAGGCGGCCGCCCAGGATGCCCTGGGCGATTGTGCAGAAGGATCCCTCGTCGCCGAACTCGCCGCGCTCGCGGTAGGCGACGAACGTCGCCGCTGCAAGGAGAGCGCCGAACAGAAGCGCCAGGAGCACAGCCGGCCAACGCGCCTGGTCCGGCGCGGCGGGTATGCGCGGTGCGGTGTTGCCCTCAGCCATCGCGGCCCCAACGGCGCGCCCTGACGCCCAGACCGCGCAGACCCGCGTCGGCGGCTAACGTCGGCTAGCTGACAGGATTGAGAAGCACAAGGCTCGCCGCAATGTGCGGTTGATTTTTGGCGCACCTGCCGTTTGCCAGGCGATCCGGACTACAGCAGGTTCGAGAGCCCCGCGCGGGCGGCCTTCAGGAACACGCTGGGCAGGCCATCGAGATCGCGGCGCGGGCTCCAGATCACGCCCTCGGCCGGCCCCCCATCGGCCGGGTCCTGGGCGCGCAGCAGCTGGAGTGTCAGGGTGAAATGGGTGAACCCGTGCTCCACTTCGCCGACGCCCCGCCAGGCCGCCTGCGCCGGCGCCGCCGCCAGGGCCTCGGCCTCGCTCCACCGCGCGGCGCGCCAGTCCGAGGTCGGCAGGGCCAGCATCCCGCCCAGCAGGCCCTTCGGCGGCCGGCGCACCAGCGCCACCTCGTCTCCCCGGGTCAGCACATAGGCCACGCCGAACCGGTGCGGCCGTTCAGCCTTGGCGGTCCGACGCGGATAGGTCTCCGGCGAGCCCTTGGCCCGCGCCGCGCACTGGCTCGCCACCGGGCAGCGCTCGCACAGCGGTTGCTTTGGCCGGCAGACGGTGGCCCCCAGGTCCATCAGCGCCTGCGCCCAGTCGCCCGGCCGCGCATCCCGCACCAGGCCCCCAGCGAGCGCCTTCAGCTCAGGCTTCGCGTCGGGCAGGGGCGCGTCGACCGCGAACAGCCGCGCCATCACCCGCTCGACATTGCCATCGACCACATTGGTCGCCTCGTCGAAGGCGATCGCCGCTACCGCCGCGGCCGTATAGGGCCCCAGGCCGGGCAAGGCTCGTAAGGCCGCCTCGTTGTCCGGAAACACCCCGCCGTGCTCGCCCGCCACCGCCCGCGCGCAGGCCAACAGGTTGCGGGCCCGGGCGTAGTAGCCAAGCCCCGCCCAGGCGGCCATCACCTCGCCGTCCGCCTCCGCCGCCAGGTCGCTCACCGTCGGCCAGCGAGCCGCGAACTTCAGGAAATAGGGCGTCGCGTGCGGCACGGTGGTCTGCTGCAGCATCACCTCCGACAGCCAAACCCGGTAGGGATCGGCGCGCTGTCCCGCCGCGCGGGCTTGCGGGCGAACGCGCCACGGCAGGTCGCGGGCGTTCTTGTCGTACCAGGCGAGCAGATCTGAGCGCAGGGCGTCGGGGTTCACGCACCCTCCTTATCGTCGCCGACCGAGCGAGGTAAGGTGGCCCATGCCCCGCCGCTCCCTCCCCACGCCGCAGGAGGCGCTCCGCATCCTCAGCGAGAAGCGCACCCGCCCCCAGCGCCGCCCGCCGCCGCCGCTCGGCCGGGCGCTGAACAAGACGCTGAAGGCATTCGACGCCCGGTTCGGCCAGGGCTCGAGCGGCCTGATCGCCCGCTGGCGCGAGGTGGTCGGCGTCGAGATCGCCAAGCGCACCGAGCCGGTGAAACTGACCAAGGGCCGCAACGGCGGGCCGTCCTCGCTGGAGATCCGCGTCGCCGGCCCGGCCGCCGCGATCATCCAGCACCAGGCCCACGAGATCCTCGCCCGGGTGAACCTCTTCTTAGGCGCGGAGGCCGTGCAAAAGCTGCGCATCGTCCAGGGCCCGCTGCAGCGTCCCGCTCCGACCTCGACCCGCCCGCGGCGCCTGCCGCCGCTCGACGCCGCCGAGGAGGCCAAGCTCGCCCGCGACATGGCCGCCGCCCCCGACGGCCGGCTGAAGGACGCGCTCACCGCGCTTGGCCGCGGCGTCCTGCGACAACGCCGCCCGGTTGACTAAAGGGGACCTCGCGCGCTGATCGGGGCTGAACCTCGCGGGGCGCCCGACTCCCGCCGGGAATCGGGTTTTAATCCCATGTTCCAGGAGGAAACTGCCCCCATGCCGACCCGCCGCCCCATAGCCGCCGGAGCCCTGATCGCTTTCCTGGCGCTGGGCGGCTGCGGCAAGGTCGCGGTCTCCTCCGCCGACCATTCGATGGCGGACGACATGACCTTGGGGAACCCCAACGCCAAGGTGAAGGTGATCGAGTACGCCTCGGCCAGCTGTCCGCACTGCGCGCGCTTCGACCTGGAGGTCTTGCCGACCTTCAAGGCCAAATACATCGACACCGGCAAGGTCAGCTACACGCTGAAGGAATACCTCACCGAGCCAGAAGTCGTCGCGGCGGGCGGCTTCCTGCTGGCCCGCTGCGCCGGCAAGGACCGCTACTTCCCGGTGCTCGACGCCGTGTTCCACGCCCAGAACGAGATGGTCCAGTCCGGCGACGTTCGCACCGCGCTGGCCCGCATCGCCAAGGCGCAGGGCGGCATGAGCGACGACCAGTTCACCGCCTGCATGCGCGACAAAGCCGCCCAGACCGCCCTTTCCGCCCGGGTCACCCGCCACCTGAAGGTCGACAAAATAGAGGCTGTCCCGACCTTCGTGATCAACGGAACCCGCTTCGAGGGCGAGATGACCATGCCTGAACTTGACCAGGCGATCGCCAAGGCGGCGGGCTAGCATGGGCCTCTTCCACCGCCGCACCCTCCTGATCGCCGCTCTCGCGTCGCTCGTGGGCGCCTCGACCGCCTGGGCCGCGCGCCCCTCTACCGGACCCGCGCCGCTGCCCGACGACATGACCATCGGCAACCCGAAGGCCAAGGTCCAGGTGATCGAATACGCCTCGGCCAGCTGCCCGCACTGCGCCCATTTCAACGAGGTGGTGTTCGCCGACTTCAAGGCCCGCTGGGTCGACACCGGCAAGGTTCGCTACACGCTGAAGGAAATGCTCACCGAGCCGGCCACCGTGGCCGCCGCCAGCTTCTTGATCGCCCGCTGCGCGGGCCCGGCGAAATACTTCACCGTGCTGGACCAGGTGTTCCGCAGCCAGCCCGAGTGGACCGGCGCCAAGGTCAAGCCGATCCTGCAGAAGATCGCCGCCGACAACGGCGTCGACGAGACCCACTTCAACGCCTGCCTGTCCGACCAGGCCGCCGCCGACGCCATCGCTGCCCGTGCGAAACGCGCCCAGGAGCAGGACGGCATCGACTCCACGCCGACCATCTTCGTCAACGGCATGAAGGCCGATCCCACGCCGATGACCCCGGCTGACATGGACGCGGCGATCGCGTATGCCATGAAGTCCCTCAAGGCCCATCCGGCCGCCAAGAAAGCCGGTCCCGCCAAGAACAAGGGAGCGCGCTAGACATCGTGCACTTCCAGCGGCTGCGCCTGACGGGCTTCAAGTCCTTCGTCGAGACGACCGAGTTTCGGATCGAGCCCGGCGTCACCGGCGTCGTCGGCCCGAACGGCTGCGGCAAGTCGAACCTGCTGGAGGCCCTGCGCTGGGTGATGGGCGCCAACTCCGCCAAGGCCATGCGGGCCGGCGGCATGGACGACGTGATCTTCGCCGGCGCCGCGGGCCGGTCCTCGCGCAACCACGCCGAAGTCTCCCTGACCATCGACAATTCCGACCGCCGCGCCCCGGCCGCCTTCAACGACCATCCGGTGCTGGAGGTGGTCCGCCGCATCGACCGCGGCGAGGGCTCCACCTACCGGATCAACGGCCGCGAGGTCCGCGCCCGCGACGTCCAGCTGCTGTTCGCCGACGCCTCCACCGGCTCCAACTCTCCGGCCCTGGTCCGCCAGGGGCAGATCAGCGAGATCATCGCGGCCAAGCCGCAGGCGCGCCGCCGCATTCTCGAAGACGCAGCCGGCATCGCCGGTCTTCACGCGCGCCGCCACGAGGCGGAACTTCGCCTGCGCGCCGCGGAAGAGAACATGGTGCGCATCGAGGACGTGCTCCAGCAGATCGACGGGCAGGCCTCGAGCCTCCAGCGCCAGAGCCGGCAGGCCCTGCGCTACC
>JBBQTP010000068.1:0-21194 GCA_038213205.1 Caulobacterales bacterium | reverse complement strand
CGCGGGCCAGGGTCGCGATATCCGCGGGATCCTCGGCGGCCATGGCGCAGGCGTGCAGCTTCTCGGCCAGCGACAGGTCCAGCTCGGCGATGCGCGCCAGCATGACTTCGTCTTGGTCGAGGGTTTGGGTGTCGGACATCTTAGAACAAAAGAAGAACATCAAAGACCGCAGATGTCAAAAATTGAGTGAAAAATCTTCACCCTCAGACCAGTTGGTCGGCGATGACCGCCAGCTGGAGCGCCGGGTCTGGGTCGATCCCGTCCTCCAGGCACCAGGCGACCGACAGCCACGTGTGGGCCAGGGTCCAGCGGCGCAGGCGACCCTCGTCGAGGCCGGCCAGCCGCGCCAGCCGCTCGACCTCGGCGGCCATGCGGCCGGGCTTGATCGAGGTCTCCAAGTCCGGATTGCGCGGGATGTTGGCGTAGTCGTAGGCCCGCTCGCCGACCACGCCCCAGGGATCGATGGCCAGCCAGCCGCGACCCCCTCCTTCCGGAGGGCCGAAGTCGAGGACGTTCTCGTGGTGCATGTCGCCGTGCAGGACCACGACGTCGCGGGGATCGGCCAGCAGGGCCTCAGCGACGGCCCAGGACGGCTTGAACCGGTCGTCGCGCCCGGCGGCCTCGCGCAGCGCCCGGAAGAGCTCGGCCAGCGTGCGCAGCCCCTCAGGCGGTGGCGTGACGCGCGGGCGATGCAGGGCGGCGATGGCGGCGCAGAGGATCGTATCGGCGTCCTCGTCGCGCCCCTCGCGCGCCATGCGCTTCAAGCCGCCTGCGTCGGCGGCGCGGAGCATCAGCAGCGCCTCGCCCTCCTGGGCCAGGACCGGCGCCCCACCCTCACCCGCCCACCAGGCCAGCACGCGGGCGCCCAACTGCTCCTCAGGACTGTGGGCGATCTTCAGCATGGCCGCGACGCCGGCCTGGCGCACGGGCGCCAGGGTGTTGCCGGTAAAGGGCCCGAGGAACGGATCGCCGTCGGGCGTCAGGTTCCAGCGCTCAAGCCAGGGCGTGATGGGTGTAGAGGAGTCCGCCATGCGGCGATCCGGCCCGAAAGCCGAGGCCGCCGCAAGCGCGCACGTCGGTTGCACCTAGATCCTCCCCCTCAATCGGGCTCGCCCTGGGGGAGGATCTTATACGGGGATGTTGTCGTGCTTCTTCCAGGGGTTGGTGAGTTGTTTGCCCTTGAGGTTCTTGAGCGCGCGGACGATCCGGCGGCGCGTGCCGTGGGGCATTATCACGTCGTCGATGTAGCCTCGGGAGGCCGCGACGAAGGGGTTGGCGAAGCGTTCCTTGTACTCGGCTTCCCGCGCGGCGATCGCCTCGGGATCGCCGATCTCGGAGCGGAAGATGATCTCCACCGCGCCCTTTGAGCCCATCACCGCGATCTCGGCGGTGGGCCAAGCGTAGTTGATGTCGCCGCGGATGTGCTTGGAGCTCATCACGTCATAGGCGCCGCCGTAAGCCTTGCGGGTGATCAGCGTGATCTTCGGCACGGTGGCCTCGGCGAAGGCGAAGAGGAGCTTGGCGCCGTGGCGGATCAGGCCACCCTGCTCCTGCTTGGTGCCCGGCATGAAGCCGGGGACGTCGACGAAGGTGATCAGCGGGATCTCGAAGGCGTCGCAGAAGCGCACGAAGCGCGCGCCCTTGCGGCTGGAATCGATGTCGAGCACGCCGGCCAGGGTCTGCGGCTGGTTGGCGACGATGCCGACCGGCTGGCCGTCCATGCGCGCGAAGCCGACGACGATATTCTTGGCGAACTCCGGGCTGATCTCGAAGAAGTCGGCCTCGTCGACCACCTTGGTGATCAACTCTTTGATATCGTAGGGCTTGTTGGGGTTGGCGGGGACCAGGGTGTCGAGGCTGGGCTCGTCGCGGTCGGGGTCGTCAAAGCTCTCGCGGACCGGCGGCTTCTCGCGGTTGGAGAGCGGCAGGAAGTCTATCAGGCGGCGGACCTGGGTGAGGGCTTCGAGGTCGTTCTCGTAGGCGCCGTCGGCGACGCCGGACTTCATGGCGTGGATGCGGTAGCCGCCCAACTCCTCGTGGCTGACGTCCTCGTGGGTGACCGTGCGCACCACGTCGGGGCCGGTCACGTACATGTAGGAGGTGTCCTTCACCATGAAGATGAAGTCGGTGATCGCGGGCGAATAGACGTCGCCGCCGGCGCAGGGGCCCATGATCACGCTGATCTGCGGGATGACGCCCGAGGCCAGGGTGTTTTCGAGGAAGATGTCAGCATAGCCGGCCAGGGACTCGACGCCTTCCTGGATACGCGCGCCGCCGGCGTCGAACAGGCCGATGATCGGAGCGCCGACCTTCATCGCCTGGCGCTGGACCTTGAGGATCTTCTGCGCATGCGCGCCCGAAAGAGATCCCCCGAACACCGTGAAATCCTTGGAGAATACGAAGACCACGCGGCCGTTGATGCGACCCCACCCGGTAATGACGCCATCCCCGGGGATCTTCTGGTCGGCCATGCCGAAGTCGGTGGCGCGGTGCTCGACGAACATGTCGAACTCCTCGAAGGAGCCCTCGTCGAGCAGCAGGTCGACGCGTTCGCGCGCGGTCAGCTTGCCCTTGGCGTGCTGGGACGCGATGCGCCGCTCGCCGCCGCCGACCCGCGCCTCGGCGCGGCGCTTCTCCAGCTCCTCAAGGATATGCTTCAAGGCCAGCCCTTCCCTATTCGGACGAAGGGGTAGAGCGGAGCCCGCGCCGAGGCAAGTTGTCGTCGGGTGAGGTTAGACCAGCAGGTCGCGGGCGGTCTGGAGGCGGCGCAGGGTGAAGGGCGCGCTGCCGGTGGGGGGCGGCGGAGGATCGTCCTCGTCGAGGCGCGAGATCAGGCGGTCGAGCTTCTGGGCGGTCTTCTGCCGGTCGAACTCGGTCCCGCTTGAGCCCATGTTTTCCTGGGCTTCGATCAGGGCCGACATGGCGGCGGGGGCCAGAGCCACGGCGGACGCGGAATGCCAGACCGGCGCCTGCGGCGGGCGGTCATTGGAGACCGGCGCGGGTGAAACCGGGACGACAGCGCGCGAAGGTGCGCTCTGCCCCAGTTTGAGACTGCCGTGGGCCGCGATCGAGACGATCAAGGCTCAACTCCGCTCCAGACCGGCACAATTGCCCTGGATTCGCGGATTTCGCTGCAAGTCGCGCACCAAGTTATGCGAACGGCATAATGCGAAGCTGGGAGGCTAGGCCCAATCGACATTCAATGATCGCCGCGCTTAGCCCGCGTGGCCCCTCCCCCTTGCGGGCAGGGGTTGGGGTGGGGGTGCAGGCGGTGAGCCCGTGCTCCGCCCCCTCAAACGCGGCGCTGACACCCCCACACCCTACCCTCTCCCCGCAAGGGGGAGAGGATGCCAAGAACCGACCGCGCAGGTTGGATGTCGATTGGTCCTAGGCCAGCCCGCGGAACCAGCGGTCCAGCATGGCCGCCTCGACGTGCAGGCGCTGCGTGCGCTCGGCGGCCTCGTCGTCGATGCCCCACTGCTCCTCCTGCCAGGCCTCATCGAGGCGGGAGAGGTCGAAGGCCTGCTGCCCGGAGATCCAGCCGCGCTGCAGGGCGATGGCCAGCACCGCCGACCCGAACAGCGGGGCGCCGAAGGCCAGGCCGGTCAGGCCGAAGTCGTCGAGCTCAAGCGCCAGGGCCTTCACCCGCGCCAGGGTTTGCGGCGGCTGGGCCTGGTGGGCGATGCCGGCGGCGCTGACGAAGCGCAGGCCGGCATCGGTCTCGGCGCGCGCCAGGATCGGGGCCCAGAGGCTCTGCTGGCGGGCCAGCAGGCCCGCAGGCTCGGTGGCGAAGTAGCAGGTCAGGTCCGAGGCGGCGTAGTCAGCGATCTGCTGAGCGATGGCGTCACGCGCCGGGGGCGTCGACTCGATGGCGGTGTTGGCCAGGCGGGTGGCGTGCATCTTGGCCAGCTCCAGGATCTCGCCCTGCCCGGCCCATTCCTCGGCGACCTGTTCGGCGAGCGCGCGGGTCGGCAGGACCGTGCGACTGCCCTTGGGCCCGCGCAGCTGGCGGCCGTCGAGGCGCACGGCGTGGCCGCCGTCCTCCATCTCCACGACATCGACAGCGGCATAGAACCGCCGGGGCCGGTCGCCTGGTTCCTGAAATCCTCGCGCCACGGTTAAGGACCATCCTCGAAACGGTTCAGCCAACGTTCAGCCTTCAGGCCGTGACATGACGGCGCTGAGAGACAAGCGCAAGGAGGCCCACTTGGCGGCTCTCGATCCTGAAATGATGGCCTCCATCGCCGTGACGCGCTTCGGACTGGGCGCCAAGCCTGGCGAGATCCAGGCCGCGACCCGGGAACCGCGAGGGTACCTGAAGGCGCAGATTCGCACCTCGGGGGCCGATCAGCCCGCCGGACCGGCGATGACCAGCGCCGAGCGGCTGAACGCGTTCCGCGAATACCGCCAGGAAAAGCGCGAAACGAAGGTCGAGAAGGCGTCGGACGCTCGGCCTGCCGGCGCGCCGGGCGATCCGGCCATGGCCGCGCAGGCGAAGGCCGACGCCCGCGATCCGGTGAAACAGATCGGCCGGATGTTGCGCCAGGACGTCGGCCAGGACTTCAGCGCGCGCATGACCCTGGCGGCGACCACCGACGCGGCGTTCCGCGAGCGCTGGACGCTGTTCTGGGCCAACCACTTCACGGTCTCGGCCACCAAGGCGATCACCGGAACCGTGGTCGGGCCGTTCGAGGCCGAGGCGATCCGGCCGCATGTGTTCGGCCGGTTCGAGGACCTGCTGGGCGCGGCCGAGACCCATCCGGCCATGCTGACCTATCTTGACCAGATCCAGTCGATCGGGCCGGACAGCCAGGCGGCGCAGTTCCAGAAGCGCGGCCGCCGAGCCGTCGGCGGCGCGGACGGCGTCCAGCCAGCGCCGAAGCGCTCGCCGGGCCTCAACGAGAACCTGGCGCGCGAGATCATGGAGCTGCACACCGTCGGCATCGACGGCGGCTACACCCAGGCCGATGTGACGGAGTTCGCGCGCGCCATGACCGGGCTGTCGATCGGCGCCCCCAACGGCGGTAGAGGGGGCGACGGGCAGTACGGGACCGCGGTGTTCCGCGACCAGGCTCACGAGCCCGGCGTGCGCACGGTCATGAAGGTCAGCTATCCGCAGGGCGGCCAGCAGCAGGCCGGCGCGATCCTGACCGACCTGGCCGCCAAGCCGGCGACGGCGCGGTTCATCTGCACGAAGATCGCGCGGCACTTCGTGGCCGACGATCCCTCGCCGGCCCTGGTGGCGCGGCTGGAGGCGGCCTGGACGAGCAGCCTCGGCGACCTCAGCCGGGTCGCCGAGGCGCTGATCAATGCGCCGGAGGCCTGGGCGCCGCAGCAGGCCAAGTTCAAGACGCCCTACGAGTTCCTGGTTTCCAGCTATCGGGCGGCCGGTACGCCGGGCCTGCCGTTCGAGCGGGTGGCGCCGATCATGACGTCGCTGGGGCAGAAGCCGTTCTCCGCGGCCTCTCCGAAGGGCTGGCCGGACGACGCCCAGTCCTGGGCCGCGCCCGACGCCATCGTCAAACGCATGCAGTTCGCCCAGATGTTCTCCACCGGCGCGGTGGGCGACCGCGATCCCAAACAGCTGGCCGCGCAGGCGCTGGGCGAACGGCTCAGCCCCGACACCGCCAAGGCCATCGCGCGCGCGGAATCGCGCCCCGAGGGCTTCGCCCTGCTGCTGATGTCTCCGGAGTTCCAACGCCGATGAACGCTCCCTTCAATCCCTCCCGCCCCATTTCCCCGACAAGAAGGGGCCTGCTCGCGACCGCGGCCGGCTTCGGACTGACCCTGCAGTTGCTGGCCGTGCCGGCGTTTGGCGCCGACGCTTCGGCGTCGAAGAAGAAGATGATCTTCGTGATCTGCCGCGGTGGCATGGACGGGCTCTCGGTGGCCCCGCCGATCGGCGACAGCGAGTATCGCGGCCTGCGCGCCGGCCTGGCGCTGGACGACGCCCTGCCGCTTGACGGCGCCTTCGCGCTGCACCCGCAGCTGACCGCCACCCATGCCCTGGCCAAGGCCGGCGAGGCGCGGATCGCGCCGGCGGTGGCGACGCCGGACCGGGCGCGCTCGCACTTCGAGGCGCAGGACGTGCTGGAGACCGGCGCGGCGGGGGTCTATTCGACCAGCTCCGGCTGGCTGAACCGGGCGGTCGAGACCCTGTCGGCGCATCGCAAGGTGGACGCCATCTCGATCGGGCCGACGGCGCCGCTGGTGCTGCGCGGCAAGGTGCAGACGGCGTCGTGGTCGCCGGGCAAGGGCGTCGACGCCGAGGCGCGGCTGCCGGGCCTGCTGCAGGACCTCTATCGCAACGACCCGCTGCTGGGCCCGGCGCTGGCGCGCGGCCTGGCCACCGAGACCATGGCCAAGGACGCCACCGCGGGGCTGATGGGCGCCTCGACGCCGATGGCCGGCGGCCCCAATGCTGGCAAGGGCGGCGGCGGTCAGGGCGGACAGCCGAACCGTGATGCGGCCAGGACGCTGGGCGAGTCGCTGGCCGGCTTCATGCGTGAGCCGAACGGGCCGACGGTGGCCGCGATCTCGCTGGACGGGTTCGACAGCCACGCGGGCCAGGCCAACCTGCTCACCCAACGGCTGGCCTATCTCGATGCGGTGCTGGACGGCATCCACACGGGCCTTGGGCCGGAGTGGAAGAACACCGTCGTGGTGGTCGCCACCGAGTTCGGCCGCACCGCGCGGGAGAACGGCACCGGCGGCACAGACCACGGCACCGGCTCGACCGCCCTGCTGCTGGGCGGCGCGCTGAAGCCCGGCGGCATCGTCGGCGACTGGCCGACCCTGAAACAGCCGGCGCTCTACGAGAACCGCGACGTGGCCCCGACGCTGGACATGCGCGGCCTGTTCAAGGGCGTGCTGGGCGAGCACATGGGCGTCGACCGCGCCGCCCTGGACAACATCATCTTCCCGAACAGCGGGGCGGTGAAGCTGGTGACGGGGCTGGTCTAGGGCCTAGTTCGGCACGGCGTCGAAGGCGATGGTCATGCGGGCCTCGTCCGTCGTGAACGGCACGGTGCCGTGCCACATGTAGGACGGGAACAGCACCAGCCGGCCGGGTTTGGGCCGCACGTAGTGGTCGGCGGGGAGCGGCGGGATGGTCGCGTAGGGCGGCTGGCCGAAGCGGATCCAGCCCTGGCGTTCCGGGCTGTCGAGCGCCGCGTCGGGGGTCTCCACATAGAAGGCCGAGGACAGCCAGCCCTCGGGGTGGAAGTGGTCCTGGTGGAAGCCGCCGGGGCGCAGGCGCACCGACCAGGCCCCCTGGATACGGTAGTCGCCGGTGTTGCGACGGCGCAGGGCATCCTCGCCCTTGCCGAGTTTCGCCATGTGCTGGCGGACCGGGGCGTCCATCGCGGCGAAGAAGGCGCGGATCGCCGGGTCGTCGGAGCCGGTCAGCAGGTGCAGGGTCTGGCTGCCGTGTCGCAGCGACTGGTTGGCGGGGTGCTGCGCGTAGGGATGCAGCGATTTCAGCGACTTGCCGAGATCACTTAAGAACGCTTCGAGGCTCGCCCAACCCGGCGGCGTGGCCAGGTCATAGGCCCCGACCACCGCGTCATAGTCGCAAAGCGCCGCATACAGAGGATCACCCGCCGCCCGCGCCGCCGTCGCCGCCCAGCCCCACAGGGACTGATCGTCCGGGTCGGCCGCCAGCGCGGTCTTGAGCTTGGCGAGCGCCTCGCCGGGCCGGCCCTGGGCCAGGTCGAGGATCGCGCCGTGCTGGGCGACGCCGCGCGAACCCGGATCGGCGGCGCGGGCCATGGCGACGTAGCGGGCCGCGTCGTCCACGCGGCCCTGCCGCAAGGCGGCCTGGGCGGCGGTCAGCAGGATCGGGGTGTTGTCAGGGAGCTGTTGACTGGCCGCTTCGAGCAAGACGGCCGCACGAGCGCCGTCGCCGGACGCCTCGTAGAGCGTCGCCTTGGCGATCAGCAACGGCGCGGGCGCCCCGCCCCGCTGGAACGACAGGTCGAGGAACTTGTCAGCCTCGACGACGTCGCCGCGCCGCATCCAGATCAGGTTGGCCAGCTCCGACGCCACCGTCGGATTGGCGCCGACCCGCATCAGGCTCTGGCGATAGGCGTATTCGGCGCGGTCGAGGTCGCCGGCGGCTTGCAGGGCGCGCCCGTAGACGCCCCAGGTCTGCGGCGCGTCGAGGCCCAGGGTGAAGACCTGTTCGCACGCCTTGACCGCCTCGGCGGCCCGCCCGAGGTCGCCCAGGGTGGCGGCGTAGTTGTGCCAGGCGATGGGGTCCTTGGCGAAGCGGTCGATCGCCTGGCGGTCGTAAGGAAGCGCCTCAGCGGGCCGGCCGGCCGCCTTCAGCGCCGCGGCGTGGGCGGCCAGCGCCACCAAGCTGGGCTGGGGCGCGCCGGCCAAGCGCCCGGTCAGCGCCAGGGCCTCGTCGAACCGGCCCTCGGCCAGCAGGACGTCCGCGCGGTCGATATCCGCCTCGCTCATCGGCGGTCCTTCTTCTTGAACGGATCAGGATCGGCCTCTTGCTGGTCGAAGCCGAAGTGCTTGAACCCCGCGCGCATTTCAGGGCTCAGGGGCGCCTCGAGGACCAGCTGGCCGCGCGTCGGATGGGCCAGAACCAGGCGGCGGGCGTGGAGCTGCAGCTTCAGCCCCTGGGACAGTTCGTGCGAGGCCTGGGTATGGTACTTCGGGTCGCCGAGGATCGGGTGGCCCATGGCCAGCATGTGGGCGCGCAGCTGGTGGGTGCGCCCGGTGTGCGGCCAGAGCGCCATCCAGGCAGCGCTGGCCCCGGCCCGGGAAATGGTCACGAATTCGGTCTCGGCGGTCTCGGCGCGGGGATCGTCGCGCTCAGCCGGGACCACCATCTCGCGGTCGCCGACGCCCTTCTTGACCAGGGGCAGCTCCAGCACGCCCTGCCCCGGTTTCGGGAAGCCGGCGACCAGGGCCCAGTAGGTCTTCTGCGCGCGGCGCTTGGCGAAGGCGCCGGCCAGCTTGGCCGTCGCGCCGGGCGATTTGCCGAGCACCAGGACACCTGAGGTGTCGCGGTCCAGGCGATGCACCAGCCGGGGCCGCTCCAGCCCCTCGCCCCAGGCCGACAGCAGCCGGTCGATATGCTTGGAGGTCTTGGTGCCGCCCTGGACGGCGAGGCCCGCCGGCTTGTTCAGCGCCAGGACATCGTCGTCCTCGTAGAGCACCAGGGACTTGGCGAAGGCGATCTCGCGGGGATCGAGGGCGTCCTTTTCGCGCGGCTCCGGCGCGTCGGGGAGTGGCGGCACGCGGATCTGGGCGCCGGCGGTGAGGCGCGTGTCAGGCTTGGCGCGGCCCCCATCGACGCGGATCTGGCCGGACCGCGCGAGCTTCTGGATCTGGATGTGGTTCAGATGCGGCCAGCGGCGCTTGAACCAACGGTCCAGGCGCACCCCGTCCTCGCCGGCGTCGACGTACAGGGTCCGGACCTCCTTCACGCCCCACCTTTCATGCCAGGATCTTGCGCATCAGGAAGAGGCCCGCGAACAGGCCGAGGATCGAGAAGGCCACTGAGCCCAGGATGTAGACCGCCGCGACCTCCAGGTGCCGCCGCTCGATCATCAGGCCGGTCTCCAGCGAGAACGAGGAGAAGGTGGTGAAGCCGCCGAGCACGCCAACGCCCAGCAAAAGGCGCCACTTCTCCTGGTCCGCCCCGCCGCGCAGGGCGAGCACCGAAACCAGGACCCCCATCAGGAAGCCGCCGAGGATGTTGGCGGCCAGGGTCCCATAGGGAAAGCCGGGTCCCAGCGCCTTGAACATGCCGACGCCGAGCAGGTAGCGGCAGACCGATCCGAAGGCGCCCCCGATGGCGACAAGCACGAGATTCAGCATCGGCCCCTTATGCGACGGGCCGCGACCCGGCGCAAAGGCCGCTATATCCGTTGGCGCAGCGAGCGCTGCACGCCACGCGCGTCGTAGATGTCGCGGTCGTCAGGCTTGGGACCCTTGCCCATCAAGACCTCCAGACTGGTGACCAGCGCCGGGCCGCCGCTCAGCGGAATGCCGCCCGTGCCGACGCCAACGGAGGTGGCGCTGTGACGGCCGAAGCTCGCGCCGCCGATGCCGAGGCTGAGGCTCGCGCCGCTGTAGCCGTTCTCCCGGGTCTCCCGATCCGTCACCCGGAACCAGTCATAGCCCTCGGCCAACGCCAGATCAGCGGCACGCAACAGGGCGTAGTCCTCCACCTGGGCCGCCGGCGCGCCGGGGCCGCCCTGGAAGGTCACCCGGTAACGGCCGGGCTCAATCCGCATCTCGGAGAACCCCACCTTGCTGGGTCCCGCGGCGGGCTGGAACTGGGTAGGTTCGGTGGCGCAGGCGCTGAGCAGCAGCGCGGCCGCGATGGGCAGGATCAGGCGTTTCATCGGCATTGTCCGGTCGTGCGTCCCACGAGCGCCGCCATTCTAGCAGGCTCTCCAGGCAAACGAGCGAATTGGCGGCGGCGTTCCGGGCTGGGCGGGGGTTAGGATGTCTGCTTTCGACTGAGGCGCCGGGCCCCAGCGAACGCGGCAACCACGGTTTCCGCTGTTTCCAATGGTGAGCTTTTCGGAGATGCGCATTCCTGGAATCACCGATAACTTATGAGTTTCTTATGCCTTGGCTGGCATTGGGACGGCGTCGGCGCTGCGGCGACTGGCGCGACGCAATTGACGTGCGCTCTGGGGCGCTGGGGGACAGATCGGCGTGCCAATTCTGCTGTCTGAGCTCATCCAGGAACGCCGTTCGCGTCCAAGCAATCCCTACTATCGCAGCGTCCCCAAACTCACGCCGCGGCTCCGCTACCTCATCGCGATGACCCCGCGCAGCGGGAGTACGTTACTCTCCCGTCAGTTGTCAGCCTGCGGGATCGGCCACCCGCAAGAGTTCCTGAACGAAGCCTTCCTCTTGCGATTCGAAGAGCTCTTCCCCAACCCCAGCCTCGCCGATTTCGAGGCATTTGTGCTTGGCCACTATACCTCGACCGACGGCGTTTTCGGCCTGAAGACGGACTGGACCCGGCTCAACTCAGCCCAGCGCATGGGCTACCTGCCGGCGCTTCATTCGGACTTCGATCTCTACATCTACCTCACTCGCCGCGACCTGCTCAGCCAAGCCATTTCACTCACGGTGGCCCAGCAAAGCGGCGTCTGGGAGGAGGTCCAGGCCCGCTACGCTGCCCCGGAACTGCTCTACGCCAACCTCGCTTACGACGAGGCGCAGATCATGGACAATATCGCCGCGCTGATGGAGCACGAGTATCAGTGGACGAAGTTCCTTCAGTGCGTGAAGCGCCCGGTCATACGGCTGACCTACGAGCAACTCGCCGCCAATTCGGACGCGATTGTAGCCTCAATCGGACAGCAGCTCGGGCTTAGCGTCCCCCATGCGCAGGCTGCCGCCAGCGCGGCGGCCATTGAGGCGATGCCTCCGCGCGTCAACAGCGAATGGCGCCTTCGCTTCCTGGCCGAACACCGCGAGCTCGTCGAGGGCTGGGCGCGCGCCAGGGGACTTCGCCCAGGGACCTGACTCGGCCCCAAATCAGACGTTGTGAGGATCACGCCGGAGGTGTCACGGTCCCGGCGGTGGATCAGCCGCGGCCTGGCCTTGCCGGGCTTGGCGAAGGCGGGCCCCAGCTTGGGCGCGCGCCGAGCTCCTGACTGAGCAAGTCGCGCGCCGCAGCGACGTGAGGACCGGCGCTAGTTGGGCGTCGAGGGGTGCGCCGCCTTGGCTTTTTTGGCGGCGGCTCGGGCGGCGACCTTCTTGTCGTGAGCCGCATCCTTGACGGCGTCGGCGCGGACGAAGGCTTTCCTGGCGGCGGCTTGGTCGGCGACCTTCTTGTCGTGAGCCGCATCCTGGACGGCGTCGGCGCTGGCGAAGGCTTTCCCGGCGGCGGCTTGGTCGGCGATCTTCTTGTCGTGAGCTGCAACTCGGCTGGCCATGGCTTGGGCCGAGGCTTTCCTAGCGGCGGCTCGAGCGGCGACCTTCTTGTCGTGAGCTGTAACCTGCTGCGTGTCGTGAGCCGTAACTTGGTTGGCGTCGGCGACCGGATCCGTGGCCGCAAGCGTGCGCAGCGCACCCGTCGGAACGGTGGGCGCGGCGGTCGCGATGCTGGTGGTTAGGGCAAGCGCGAAGACGGCGCTGAGAGCGGGTGCGAGAGGTTTCATCCTGGAGTTCCTTGTGCAAACGCCGATCCGTGTGATGGGACGGATACCTGTTTATCAATGGTAGGCTGAGCGTGGCATGACACGCGACGCCATTAACCGTTCATCGGCGCTGGAGGTTGCTCTCGTCCGCCACGACGATATGCCAGGACGTGACTTTTCAAGGCAATTCCGGGCGCCCGCTACGCTCGCGGGCCTCCAGACCGAGTTCGGCGATCAGGCCTGTCATGTCAGCCGGGATCGGGGCCTCGATGCGTTTCGTCCCGCCGGAGGGGTGCGGGAAGCTGAGCGCGGCGGCGTGGAGCATCAGGCGCGGGATGGCGTGGCCGCCGACCACCAGGGCGCCGCCGTAGCGGGCGTCGCCGGCGATCGGGCGACCGATGTGGGCCAGGTGGACGCGCAGCTGGTGCATCCGGCCGGTCTCGGGATCGAGTTCCACCAGGGCGCAGCCGGGGGCTTCGGAGATCGTGCGGTAGCGGCTGCGCGCGGTCTCCGCGTCGGGGTGGTCGGGGGCGCAGATGCGCATGAAGGCCTCACGGCCCTGTTCGTCGCGGCGCAGGGGCTCTTCGATCGCTCCGCCCTTGGGCTGGGGCGCGCCGGGGGTGACGATGGCGCGGTAAGTCTTGGAGACCTTGCGAGCCATCATCGCCTTGCCGAGGAAGCCGGCGGCCGGCTTGGTCCGGGCGGTGAGGATCACGCCGGAGGTGTCACGGTCGAGGCGGTGGATCAGCCGCGGCCTGGCCTTGCCAGGCTTGGCGAACGCCCAGAGCAGTTCGTCCAGGGTGTGGACCTGCCCTCGCCCGCCTTGGCTCGAAAGGCCGGCGGGCTTGTTCAGCGCCAGGATGTCGGCGTCCTCGTAGATCACCAGCGAGCGGACGAATTTCACCTCGTCGGCGGTGAGGCGGACGGGGGATTTTTCCCGGCGAGGCGTCGCGCTCAAAGCCCTCTCCCCCTTGCGGGGAGAGGGTTGGGTGTGGGGGTGTCAGCGCGGAGATTGAGGGGCCGAAGCGGCTGACTCGCAGCTTGCACCCCCACCCCTGGCCCCTCCCCGCAAGGGGGAGGGGAAATTGCGAGTATCATTGTCCGCGCGCCTTGCGCAGGGCCGCCCAGCGGTCGAGGCGCTCCTTGATGCGGGCCTCCGAGCCGTGGGCGGTGGGGACGTAGAAGGTCTGGCGGTCCATTTCCTCGGGGAAGTAGTTCTGGCCCGAGAAGCCCTCCGGGGCGTCGTGGTCATAGGCGTAGCCCTTGCCGTAGCCGAGGTCCTTCATGAGCTTGGTGGGCGCGTTGCGGATGTGGGCCGGCGGCATCAGCGAGCCGGTCTCCTTGGCCGCCTTCATGGCCGCGCCATAGGCCTTGTAGACGGCGTTGGACTTGGGCGCGGCGGCCAGGTGGATGACCAGCTGAGCGAGTGCGATCTCGCCCTCTGGAGAGCCCAGGAAGTCGTAGGTGTCCTTGGCCGCGTTCGCCAGGACCAGCGACATGGGGTCGGCCTCGCCGATGTCCTCAGCGGCGGCGCGGATCAGCCGGCGGGCGACGAACAGCGGATCCTCGCCTCCGGCCAGCATGCGCGCCAGCCAGTAGAGCGCGGCGTCGGGGTCGGAGCCGCGGATCGACTTATGCAGGGCGGAGATGAGGTTGTAGTGCTCCTCGCGGTCCTTGTCGTAGGCCGGGCTGCGCTTCTGCAGGACCTGGCCGAGCTCCTTGGTGGTGAGCGGCCGGGCCGAGCCGATGTTGAACAGGGTTTCTGCCAGGGTCAGCAGGTAGCGACCGTCGCCGTCGGCGAGCGCGGTCAGCGCCTGGCGGGCCTCGGGCTCCAGCGGCAGCGGGCGACCCTCGAAGGCCTCGGCCTTGTCCAGCAGGCTCTCCAGGGCCTCGTCGTCCAGGCGCTTCAGCACGAAGACCTGGCAGCGCGAGAGCAGCGCGCCGTTCAGCTCAAAGGAGGGGTTCTCGGTGGTGGCGCCGACCAGGGTGACGATCCCCTCCTCCACGAAGGGCAGGAAGCCGTCCTGCTGGGCGCGGTTGAAGCGGTGGATCTCGTCGACGAACAGCAGGGTCGACTGGCCAGCGAGGCGGCGCACGCGAGCCTGCTCGAAGGCCTTCTTCAGGTCGGCAACGCCGGAGAACACCGCCGAGAGCTGCTGGAACTCGTAGCCGGCCTCCTTGGCCAGCAGGCGCGCGATGGTGGTCTTGCCGGTGCCCGGGGGACCCCAGAGGATCATCGAGGCCAGGCGCTTGGCCTGCGCCATGCGGTAGATCGGACCGTTGGGGCCGAGCAGGTGGTCCTGGCCGACCACCTCGCTGAGCGCGGCCGGGCGCAGCCGGTCGGCCATCGGAGATGGGGCTTGTGGCGTAAGGCCGGCGGCTTCGAAGAGATCGGCCATACGTCTCTCTAGCAAACCTGACGCTCTTACACTTCTCCCTCTTGCCCGTCATGGCCGGGCTTGTCCCGGCCACCCATCAACACCGCCGTCGCAAACAGCCCCGCTGCGCTCGCGCTTATGGGTTCCCGGCACAAGGCCGGGAATGACGAACACAGATCAAATCAGTGAATTACGCTACGCTCGCACCGTCGCGGTCACCTGCTGGCCGTTGCGCTCGATGGTCAGCTGCCAGACCGGGGCGGGCGCGGCGGTGGCGCCGGCCAGGTCGCGGACGGACTTGATGTCGCGGCCGTTGATCGAGCGGATGATGTCGCCGGGACGCAGGCCGACCTGGGCGGCAAGGCCGTTTTGCAGCTTGATCACCAGCACGCCCTGGCGGCCGAACGGGTCGAGCCCGACCTCCTCGGCCACGGCGGGCGAGAGGTTGACCACGGTCGCGCCCTGCAAGGGGTTGCGACCGACCATCAGCTTCTCGTCGCGGGCCGGGGTGGCGGGCGGCGGCTCGGCCCGGGCGGAGATCACCTGGTCGCCGGCCCCGCGGTGCACGCCGATCCTCACGTTCTCGCCCGGCCGGTGGGTGGCGACCGCATAGTTGAGCGCTGAGGCATCGACCACCGGATTGCCGTCGACGGAGGTAACCAGGTCGCCCTGCCTGAGGCCGGCGCGCGAGGCAGCGCTGTCGGGCCAGACGTCGGCGATCAGGGCGCCGGAGGGCCGGGCCAGGCCCATGGTCCTGGCGATCTCCGGCGTCACGCTCTGCAGGCGCGCGCCGAGCCAGGGGCGCACCACCGCATGGCCCCCGCCGAGCGCCGTCTCGACCACGCGGCGCACCACGGCGGCGGGAATGGCGAAGCCGACGCCGGAGGACGAGCCGGATTGCGACAGGATGAAGCTGTTCACCCCGATCAGGTCGCCGTTCATGTCGATCAGGGCGCCGCCGGAGTTGCCGGGATTGATCGCCGCGTCGGTCTGGATGTAGGCGCCGGCCGCCTCGCCGGAGGGGTCGGTGCGGTTGAGCGCCGAGATGATGCCGTTGGTCACGGTCTGGCCGACGCCGAAGGGGTCGCCGATCGCCAGGACCAGGTCGCCGACCTGGTTGTCGCTGCGGTCATCGAGCGCCAGCGTGGGAAGCTTCTCGCCGGGGGGCAGGTCGATCTTCAGGATGGCCAGGTCGGTGCGCGCGTCGGCCAGCAGCACCTTGGCGGGGAATTCGCGGCGGTCGGACAGGGCGACGGTGATTTCCTGGCCGCCCTCGACCACGTGGTTGTTGGTGACGATGACGCCGTCGGCGCGGACGATGACGCCGGAGCCCAGGGAGCCCTCGACGCGGCTGCGCGGGATGCCGGCGCCGAACATCTCAAAGAACGGGTCGACACGGACACGCACGGTGCGCTTGGACGAGATGTTCACCACCGCCGGCGCGGCGCGCTTCACCACCGGGGCGAAGGACTGCTTCAGGCTGACCGCGCTGGTCGGCATGACGCGCGTCGGTTCCGGCAGCTGCGCCTGGGCCTGGGACTGGCCGGCCGACAGGCCGACGGCCATCAGGACGAGGGCCATCAAAGCAGGGGTCGGGATCAGGACGCGATGGGCGCGCATGGAGCCTCCAGGGTCTGGCTCACAGGTTAGCTTAGGTTTTCAGGCGCTTTAAGGGCGGGCGCTCAGGCTGGCTCGACGAGGGGCTCCGGCCGATGCGGATGGGCGAAGCCGCCGGCCAACAGGAAGGCCAGCACCAACAGACCGCTGGCCAGCATGATCGCGAAACCCGGTAGATGGAACGTGGCCTCATGACGGATCGACCAGGCGAAGGTCTCGCCGAACAGGATCGGCCCAATGATCCCGGCCAGCCCCTGCAGGCTTTGGTTGGCGCCCTGCAGCTGGCCCTGCTGCTGCGGGCCGACGCGCTGGGTCATCAGCCCCTGCAGTCCGGGCATGATGAACCCGGAGAAGGCGAACACCGGCGCGCCCAGCAGATAGAGCCAGCCGTTGGAGGCGATGGCGTACCAGAAGAAGCCGAGCGCCCCGGCCGCGCAGCCGATCAGGACGATCCGCCGTTCCCCGAACCTGGCCACGCCCGGCCCGACCAGGAACATCTGCACGATCACCCCCATGATGCCGGTGAGCGGGAAGGTCAGGCCGAGCAGCCAAGTCGGCCAGTGGTAGCGGTAGGTCGTGTAGAGCACGAAGATTTGGGGCAGCACGATCTGGGCGAGCTGGAACAGGAAGCCGACCAGGGCCAGCGCCATCAGGCCCCGGTGCGAGAGCAGCAAGCGCAGCGACCCCATCGGATTGGCGCGGCTCCAGTTGTAGGTGTTCAGGCGCCGTTCCACGGGCAGGGATTCCGGCAGGATCAGCAGGCCGTAGAGCCAGTTCAGCGCCGTCAGCCCGGCGGCCACGAAGAACGGCAGGCGCAGACTATAGGCGCCCAGGATGCCGCCCAGGGCCGGGCCGACCAGGAAACCGAAGGAAAAGGCCGAGGTCAGCATGCCGAAATTCTTGGCGCGGTGCTCCGGCGGGGTGATGTCGGCCACATAGGCGCCGCCGGTGGAGAAGCTGGCCGCGGTCATGCCGTTGAGGATGCGCCCGACGTAGAGCCACCACAGGGTTGGCGCGAGCGCCATGAACAGGAAGTCGATCGCCAGCCCGCCCATGGAGATCAGCAGCACCGGGCGGCGGCCGTAGCGGTCGGACAGCATCCCCAGGATCGGGCCGACGATGAACTGCATGCCGCCCCAGGTCGTGGCGAAGAGGACGTTCCACTCGGACGCGGCGGCGAAGTCGCCGCTTGTGAACTGCTTGATCAGGTTGGGCAGGATCGGGATCATCAGCCCGAAGGAGATCGAGTTCATCAGCGCGCTGGCGAAGATGAAGCCGAAGGCGGCCTGGCGCTGTCTGCGCCCGCCCCCCGCGGGCGGTTCGGCCGCTACGCTGGTGTCGTCACTCATGTCCCATCCCTCGGCGCACCCTGAAACAAAACGCGAACCGGTGCAACCGGGTCAGGCCAGACGCCCGCGCACAGCGTCGATCTGCGCGCGCCAGAACTCGGCCAGACGCATCAGCAACAGCTGGTCGGGGAACCTGTGCCGCGCGGCGCTGTCGGCGGGCACCTGGTCGAAGCCGCGATGCTCGATGCTGACCCTGGTCTCGGCTCCGACCGCCTCGAAGCGAACCTCGACCTCTGTGTGAAGATCCAGCGGGAAGCTCGCCTGCCGCCAGGAAAAAACCAGCCGGTGCGGCGGCTCCCAGGCCTGGACCTTGCCGATCTCGAAGACCTTGCCGCCATCCCGCGTTTCGATCAGCCGGCCGTCGGCGCCGGGCTCGAAGGACAGCCGGCCGGGCCGCGGCGTGGTCTGGAACATCATGCTCGGCCGCCACCAGACGCCGATCTCGCCCACGAAGGCCTCCCAGGCCCGCTCCGGGGATGCCGCGACGCGCAGGGCGACGTAGACCTTGGAGGTCATGCGTCCTTCTCAGCCTTGGGGGGCGCCGCGGGCTTGCGTTCCAGGTGGGCCTTGAAGGCCAGCAGCTGATCGCTCCACAGCCGTTCGGCCTCCTCCAGCCAGCGCATCAGGTGTGCCATGGGTTCGCGCCTCAGGGCGTAGATGCGCACCCGCGCATCGAAATCGGGATGGGATTCCTCGACCAGACCGCTCTGGCGCAGGGTGCGCAGGTGGCGACTCATGGCCGGCGGCGACAGGTTGAGCTCGCGGGCCAGATCGCCGGCCGCGCGGGGCCCACGGCTCAGCAGGTCCACGACCCGGCGACGATGCGGATCGGCGAGGGCCGCCAGGGTGCGGTCCACTTCAGCACGGGCGGCGGCCGGTCCGCTCACACGCCTTTTCCGGTTTTGGTCGTATGGCCGGTAGCCTCAGCGACGGCGTCGTCGGAGAGCACCTGCACTGTCTGGCCGAACGACCAGGGATGGTCCTCGATGTCCGTGCAGACGTAGACGCGATCCCCGTAGGGCTGGGTGGCGATCGCGCGGGTGATCGTGGCGCCGGCCGCCTGGGCGCGGGCGTAGTGCTCATCGACGCTGTCGGTCAGCTGGACATGCACCGACTGGGTCGCGCGACCGCCGAACTGCATCGGGCTGATGGCCTTCTCGCGCGGCGGGCCAACCACCATGATGTAGCCGTCGCCGAGGGTGAGCTCGGAGTGGGCGATCATCCCGTCGTCGCCCTCGACCACCAGGCGACGCTCGAAGCCGAAGGCGGTCTCCAGCCAGTCGATGGCGGCCTTGGGGTCGCGGTACCAGATCACCGGTCCGATGGTGGTGCGGGCCTCCATATCAGGCGCCCTCCAGGGAGGTGCGGACCTTCAGGCCGGTGGCCTTCTCCATCTCCTCGACGGTGACCACGCGGACCTCCTGGGTGAAGTTCCAGACGTGGCCCTCCGGGTCCATCGCGCGATAGGTGCGCGCGCCGTAGAACTGGTCGGTCGGCGCATCGAGGATGCGTGCGCCGGCCTCGCGGGCGTGGGCGTAGTGGGCGTCGAGGTCATCGGCCAGGTTGATGCGCACGAACTGGGTGTTGACGCCGTCGACGGTGGCCGGGCTGCGCATGCGCGCCGGACCGACGATCTCGCCCTCCCATTCGCCCCCGACATTGAGCGCCCCGCCCCGAAAGCTGAGCTCGGAGTGGGCCAGCTTGCCGTCGGCGTCTGTGACCAGCGAGGTGACCTCGAAGCCGAACACCCGCTCCAGCCATTTCAGGGCGGCGACCGGGTCCTTGTAGAAGACGGCGGGGACGAAGGTTGGGCGCGTCATGCCGAGCTCCTTGCGCATTACGCGAATATTTAACGCATATCGCAATTATCTCGTCAAGCCGCATACCCTCACCGAGCGAGCGCGGGGACCAGATCGGCGAGGTTGCCGTCATTGGGCTGCGGTTTGACCCCGATCAGGCGCGCGAGCAGCGGATAGACATCGACGTTGTCGAAGCTCTTCAGCTTCACCCCGTGGCGGAACGCCGGGCCGTTGGCGACGAACACCGCGGCCATCTCCGGGCTCATGTTGTCGTAGCCGTGGTCGCCCTTCATTGGCTCGACGGAATGGTAGGCACGGGTGGTCAGTTCCCAGCCGGTCTGCGGCAGGCAAAAGATCGGGGCCACGCGGGGGTTCTGGCCGTAGTGGAAGCGAGCCGGGATGTCCTGCCTGCGCCAGCACTGCAGGTGCGGATGCTCGCCGACCAGCGCCTTGTCGACCTCGGCCTCGTGACCTGGGTTGGGATAGATCGTGCCGATCGGGCCCAGGTCGAGCGCGCGGTAGGCCTCCTTGGCGAGAAGGTCGTCGATGAACAACCTGCGGTCGTCGGAGGTCGCGGCCATGCCGTGATCGGCTACGATCACCAGGTTGGCGACCACGCCCCTCGCCTTCAGGCCCGCCTGCAGCGCGCCGATCGCGGCGTCGACCTCGGCGGCGGCGGCGTTCACCTCGGCCGAGTCGGGCCCGAAGTGGTGCCCGGCGGTGTCGACGATGTCGAAATACAGGGCCGCAAAGCGGGGTCGCTCGGCCGGCGGCCGGTCGAACCAGCCGAGCAGAATATTCGCCCGCCGCAGGGACGACACGCTGATGTCGAAGTGCGGCGAATCGTGTGGCCGCACGCCGTGGATCGCGGCCTCTGACCCTGGCCAGAACATCGCGCCGGTGACGATGCCGGCCCGTTCCGCGGTCACCCAGATCGGCTCGCCCTGATCCCACCAGCGGCGATCCGACACTGCGGACGGATTGCTCGTCGAGAAGGTCACGCCGGGGATCGCGTCGTCGACCATGTTGTTGGCGACAATGCCGTTGCGGTCGGGCCGAAGGCCGGTGACCAGGGCGTAGTGGTTGGGGAACGTCTTGGAGGGAAACGAGGGCCGCATGACCGCGCGCGCGCCGCCCGCCGCCAGCGCCGACATATTCGGCGTTACGCCGCGGTCCAGATAGTCGGCGCGGAAGGCGTCGATGGAGATCAGGATGGTAACCGGCGCAGGCTTGCCCGGCACTGGCTTGCCCGGCGCAGCGGCCGCCGGCTCGGCGAGAACGGCCAGGAACAACAGGGCGGCCAGTGTGCGCAGGAAGGCGGTCATGGCGCAGCCTAGCCCGCGGGCGCGACAGTTCCAGTCGTCCCCGGAGCTTTCGGGCAAACAAAAACCCCGGAGGGTCGCTCCGGGGTTTTCGAACTCGGCGGTGAAGCCGGAATTTAGTCGGCGAAGGACTCGGCCACCGGGCCGCTATCCTTGCCCTTTTCGGCGGGATCGCGATCGACGAACTCGATGACGGCCATGGCCGCGTTGTCGCCGTGGCGGAAGCCCGCCTTCAGCACGCGGATGTAGCCGCCCGAACGCTCAGAATAGCGGGGGCCGAGCACGGCGAACAGCTTGCCGACCTGCTCGACGTCACGCACCTGGCTGATCGCCTGACGGCGCGCATGCAGGTCTCCGCGCTTGGCCAGCGTCACCAGCTTCTCGACGAACGGGCGCAGTTCCTTGGCCTTCGGCAAGGTGGTCACGATCTGCTCGTGCTTGATCAGGCTCGCCGACATGTTGGCGAACATGGCGGTGCGGTGGGCGGACGTACGACCCAGTTTGCGACGTGCCATACCGTGGCGCATTTTACATCTCCTGGGTCACTTGGACCCGCCTAACCAAGTCCCAGCCTGCTCCCGCCTGGGTCAACACGAAGCGCCGG
>JBBQTP010000067.1:0-21615 GCA_038213205.1 Caulobacterales bacterium | reverse complement strand
AGAGGAGGGAATAGCCAACGGCTGGCGTCCGCCCCCGGGCACCGTTAGCGGCAAACTCTACTTGCTGGGATATCTTGCAGCGCCTTTCGGTCTCTTGGGCGCAGCAGCGATGCTGGCTGTTCTGGTTGTCCGGCGGGGCGTCGCCATATACGCATCCGGCAGTGAACTCGTCTTGAACTTACCGTTTGGCCGCAAACGAATTCCCTTGAGTGGCGGCCTGACGGTGAGCGCAACTTCCCACCTTGTGAGCCCGCCTGCCAATTCCACGGGCCTCTGGGGCAAAGCGCCGAACATGCTTGTGCCGCAGATCACCTTTTCCCGCCTGAGTGAGGCTGACGTCAACTTTAGAAGCTCCTTGCTGAGCGAGGATGCCGAGGTGATCGCCGGGCGCATCGCCAAGGTCATAGCCAGAGCTCGGACGCTTGATTGAAGAGTCGGCAATCCACCCCATTTCCGACGCTGCGAAAGTCTCCTGGCGCGACCGCGCTCGGGCAGCGGCCTAGCCCAGCAGGTTGCCGATCTTCTCGCCCTTGGCGTCCACCAGATCGCCGGGCTTGAAGTTGGCCGGGCAGTCGCCGATCCGCTTGCCACGGATCGTGCCCTTGATCGACTGGTTGGGGCCCTGGCTGACCGTCTGGTCGATGGTGAAGCTCTGCTGGAAGTCGCCGGAGATCGTGCCGGTCTGGGTGGTGGTGGTGTCCATCAGCTTGCACTGCGTCTCGAAGGTCCAGCCCGCGGCCGTGCGGGTGAAGTCCTTCTTGCTGCAGTTGCCGACCACGGCGAGGGCTTCGAACACATTGTACTTTTCCTCGGAGCCGGCCCCGACGCAGTAGAACTGCTTGTCCATCTGCGAGCCGTCGACCGAATAGGATCCCAGCTCCCAGTAGCCGTCGCGCCGCTGTGGCGCGCCCTTGGAGGTGGTCGCCAGATTGGCCGGCGTGGCGGCAGAGGCCGGCGCGCTCGCGGCCCCCGCCTTCCCGTCGCCGCCGGCCTTTGGCCCGCACCCGGCGAGCACGCCGGCGGCCAGCAGGATCGGCAGAGCCGGATGAATTGAACGCATGGTGGCAGACCCCTTCAAGCAGGCCTCGGCCGAGCCTGGGGGACAGTTGAGGCCGCGAGCGCCCGGGCGGCAATCGAAAGATGGCGCCCAGCCGGATGGGCCTTTCCGCCGCCTTTTGCTTGTCGCCCGCCCTGGCATGCGGCAATGGGCGGGCATGAGCGGCCACGTCGCAGCGATCTTCCGCCATCCCGTGAAGGGCTTCACCCCGGAGCCCCTGCAGAGCGTCGCGCTCGCGCCCGGCCAGGGGTTCCCGCACGACCGCGTCTATGCGGTGGAAAACGGGCCCAGCGGCTTTGACCCCAACGCCCCGGCTTTCGTGCCGAAGACCAAGTTCACCGTGCTGGCGCAGATCGCCAAGGTGGCCGCCGCCCGCACCGCCTACGATCCCGACACCTCGACCCTGCACGTCGTCGCGCCCGGCGCGCCGGAGATCGCCGTGCGGCTGTCCGAGCCGCAGGGCCGCGAGGCGTTCGCCGCCTGGCTGACCGAGCTGCTGGGGGAGGACGTCAAAGGCCCGCTGCGCGTCGTGGAGGCCCCGGAGAGCTGGCGGTTCACCGACCACCCGCTGGGGCAGGTCTCGATCGTCAACCTCAACAGCGTGCGCGATCTCGGCCAGCGGATGGGGATCGAGCTCGACCCGTTGAGGTTCCGCGCCAACTTCTATGTCGAGGGCTGGCCCGCCTGGGCCGAGCTCGACTGGACCGGCAAGCCGCTGATGCTCGGCTGGGCGCGGGCCGAGGTGTTCAAGCCGATCGTCCGCTGCGCCGCGACCCACGTCGACCCGACCACCGCCGAGCGCGACCTCGACGTTTGCAAGGCGCTGTTCGACAATTACGGGCACCTGCACTGCGGCCTCTATGTCCGCGTCACCTCCGGCGGCGCCGTGGGGCTGGGCGACGCAGTCACCGCCCCCGAGGTCGAGCCCGTCGACGAGCGTGCCGAATGAGCCGCACCCTGCTCACCGCCTGGCAGGGGGCCAAGCAGCGGCTGGAGGCCGCGGGGCTCTCCGGGCCGGTGATCGAGGCGCGCCTGCTGGTCGAGGCCGCCGCCGACGCCACTCGCGCCGATATCGTCGGCGATCCCTACCGCGAGCTCACGCACGAGCAGGAAGCGACGCTCGACGACTATCTGAGCCGCCGAGAGCGCCGCGAGCCGGTCAGCCACATCCTGGGCCGCAAGGGCTTCTGGAAGATCATGCTGAACGTCACGCCCGACGTGCTGACGCCGCGGCCCGACACCGAGACGGTGGTCGAATATGTGCTGCGCGATTTCCCCGAGCATGCGGCCTGGTCGATCCTCGACCTGGGCATCGGCTCCGGCGCCATCATCCTGTCGATCCTGGCTGAGCGACCGGCCGCCAAGGGCCTGGGCATCGACGTCTCCGAGGAGGCGCTGGCGGTGGCCCGCGACAACGCCGCCAGCCTGGGGCTGGCCAGCCGGCTGGCCCTGTTGCGCGGCGACTGGACGCAGGGTCTGGGCGAGGCGAGCTTCGACCTGGTGGTCTCCAACCCGCCCTATATCGCCACCGACGTGCTGGCGACCCTGGAGCCGGAGGTGCGCGACCACGAGCCCCGGGTGGCGCTGGAGGGCGGCGCGGACGGGCTGATGCACTATCGCCGCCTGGCGCCGGAGATCCTGCGGGTGCTGAAGCCCGGCGCGCGCTTCGCCGTCGAGATCGGATATGACCAGAAGGACGCGGTCGAGGCGCTGTTCCGCGAGGCCGGCGCGCTGGGCGTCGCGACGATCCGCGATCTCAGCGACCGGGACCGCGTTGTCACGGGCACGAAAAAAGCCTTGGAAAACCGCGCCTGAATCGCTAGTTAGATCGTGTCTCCACCCAAAATCGTTGGCTTCAGGTAGAGGCGCCCCACGTAGGGCGCACGCCAGACCCGACAGGGCGCGACGGCTTCCTTAAGGCCTCTCGCTTCAAGGCTTCCGGGCGGAAGACGGGGAACACTTAGCGTCTTCGAGAGATAGAAACCGGGCCCAGCGCCCGATCCCGCTGAAGGCTAGCGCAGGCCGACCTTAAGGGGTCCGCCCCAGGGAAGAACCGAACGGTTATCGAATAATGAGAGATTTCAAGGGTATGAAGCGTCAACGCGGCCGCAATCGCGGCGGCGGTGGTGGGGGCGGTGGCAGCGGCAAGCCGCAGCCGCAGAACGCTAATCGGGCGTTCGATTCCAACGGCCCCGAGGGGGTCAAAGTGCGGGGCAACGCCCAGCACGTCTTCGAGAAGTACCAGCAGCTGGCGCGAGACGCCTCCGCCGCCGGCGACCGGGTGCTCGGCGAGAACTATCTGCAGCACGCCGAACACTATTTCCGCCTGCTGCGGGCCATGCAGCCCACCCGTCCGGCCAGCGAGATCCTCGGCCGCGACAATTTCTCCTCCGGTTTCGACATCGATTTCGAGGACGAGAGCGCCCAGGCCCAGTCCGAGGCCGCCGACGCGGCGTCCGCCGTGGCCGCCGCCTCGGCCCCGCCGGAAGGCTCCGAGCCCGCCGCCGCCGAGGGCTGGCAAGCCCGCGAGGGTGGCGAACAGCAGCAGCGGCCCAGAGACGACCGCCCGCAAAACGGCGGCGGCTATCGCGACGACCGCCCCAGGGACGGGCAACGGGACGGGCAACGCGACGATCGTCCGCGCGACCGCTTCGAGAACCGCGATGGCGGTGGTCAGAACCGCGACGGGCAAGGCCAAAACCGAGATGGCCAGAACCGCGATGGGCAGAACCGCGATGGGCAGGGCCGCCGCGACCGCTGGCGCGAGGATCGCCCGCGCGAGGACCGCTATCAGAACGACCGCCCGCAGGGTGATCGGCCGCAGGGCGACCGTCCGCAAGGTGACCGTCCGCAGGGTGACCGTCCGCAGGGCGATCGGCCTCAGGCCGACCGGCCGCGCTATGACCGCGACGAGCGTCCGCCGCGCGGCGACCGCTACAACCGCGATGACCGGCCCGAGCGCGACCCGCTGGCCGTGGTCGAGCCTCAGGCTCAACCGCTGGTCCCCGAGAGCCGGCCCTCGCCGGTGCTGCGCGATTCGGACGGCGGCGAGAGCCATGCGCCGGCGTTCCTGCAGACCTCGACGGTCCGCAGCGAAAAGCCCCGCGCCGAGGCCGCCACCGCTGATGGCGACGACGCCCCCAAGCCCCGCCGTCGCCGCGCGCCCCGCCCGGCAAGCGTTGAGCCCTCCGAGGACGCTTAAGGGCCTTCGGGACCGACGTGAGTTGCGGCGCAGCCCCGGCGGGAGTTAGCTGAGGCCATGCACACGGCGAACTGCCATCACGAGGACGGGGCCCATCCGGGCCTCAAGGGACAGGCGCTGCACCGCGCCCTGTCCGCCGCCGAGAGCCGCTGCACGCAGACCCAGGAACGGCTGACCAGCCCGCGGCGCCGCGTGCTGGAGCTGCTGCTCGGGGGCGACGGGCCGCAGAAAGCCTACGACCTGATCGCCGCGTTCGGCGAGACCGGCGCGCCGGCCAAGCCGCCCACGGTCTACCGGGCGCTGGAATTCCTCGAGCGCATGGGCTTCGCCCACCGGATCGAGAGCCTGAACGCCTTCGTGCCCTGCCGGCTAGACGGCGACCAGCATGCGGCGGCGTTCCTGATCTGCGATTGCTGCGGCGCCGCCGAAGAGTTCGAGCCGGACTTCGACCCCGGCCGCGCCGCCGCCGAGGCCCGCGGCTATGCCGTGACCAGCGTTACCCTGGAAGCCCGCGGCCTCTGCCCCGCCTGCCGCTAGAGCTCTCTGAATTCCGCTCATCCCGGCGAATGCCGGGACCCAGATCTCTTAACTCCGCGGCTGGTCGGATGAGCTCCGAGTTCCTGGAGACCGCGTCTCAGCCAGTCCATCTGGGTCCCGGCATTCGCCGGGATGAGCGGTTGATTGAATCTGCGCCCGTGGTTCTCTAGAGCCGCAGCCGCGCCTTGGCGATGGAGTCTGCATGCGAGCCGTCCTGTCAGGCATAGGCGCGGAATGGGGCCGATGAGACGGCAGATCTACCTGGACTGTGACGGCGTGCTGGCGGACTTCGACGCGGGCGCGTCGCAGATATTGGGCCTGGCCCCCGACGCATTCGAGCGGCGGCATGGCGCGAGCGAATTCTGGCGAAGGCTGGCCGCCGCCGACGGCTTCTTTGAACATCTGGACCTGCTGCCAGACGCCCGCGAACTCTATGAGGCGGTGCGCCCCAAAGGTCCGATCATCCTGACCGGCATGCCGCACGGCAAATGGGCCGAACCGCAGAAGCGCCGCTGGGCGCGCCGCCATTTCCCGGGCGTGCCGGTGATCACCACCATGGCGGCGCTGAAGCGCGAGCACTGCCACCCCGGCGACGTGCTTGTCGACGACCGCATACAGCACCGCCATCTTTGGCAAGCCGAGGGCGGCCTGTTCATCCACCACACCGGCGCCGGCGCCTCCATCGAAGCGCTGAAGGCGGCGGGCTACATCTAGGTCTCGCTACCAGAAGATCCCGCGGACCACCTGGACGACGCGGCCGGTGTACTGGTCGACCATGATGGCGTCGTCGCCGACCCGGACCCACTCGAAGCCGGGCGGCGGATAGGGCAGGTTGTAGTCGATGAAGTCGCCGATCCAGTAGGGCTGGCCGTACCAGCCGCGCGGCAGGAATTCGCCGAAGCCCCAGCTGCGCGCATAGAAGCCGTAGGGCGCGCGATAGGGGCTGATGTGGAACCGGTTGGGGCTCCAGAACACCTCCGGATAGCGCCCGCGCTCCCAGCGGCCCGGATTGAAGTGGTGGTTGTCGTGGTCGCGGTCCCAGTGGTCGTCGTGATGGTCGTCGTGGTCGCGGTCCCAGTGGCCGTCGTGGTGGTCGTCATGATGGTTTTCGCGATGGTCGCCGCCGCCGTTCCAGTGACCATCATGCCGGTCGCCGGGCCCGTGGCCGTCGTGATCGCGGTCCCAGCCGTGTTCGGCGGCGCCCGGCACGACCTCGCGCGGCGGATCGTGGCGGTCCCCGTGGCGGTCGCCGGCCGTCGCTGGGGCGGTTGCCGGCGCGCCGGGGCCGCCGCCGCGCGGGCCGTCGCGGCCATCATGGGAGAAATGCTGGCCGCCGTACTGCGCCGTCGCGGCGGGGGGCGCTGGGCTGCCCGACGGCGGCGGAGCGCCGAAGCGGGCGTGGCCTTCAGCGACAGCCGGCGCGACGGGGCGTCCACCGGACTGCGCACCCATGGGGGCGCTGGCGGGGGCGCCACTGGGCGCGGCATGGTCGTGGGCCTGCTGTCGATCGCCACCACCACCGCCGCTGTGGTCGCGATCGCGGTCCTGCGCCAGCGACGCGGTCGCCGCGCCGGCGAACAGCAGGGCGGCAAGGGCTGTGAGGGTGGTCTTCATGTGTCTCGTTCCTTGCGGGGCGCCATCGGCCCCCGTCCTTCGCCGCCGACTATTGCAGGCTCGCCTGAACCGCGCTTGAACGGAAATAGCGCCCGTGCAGACGCTGGCCGGCCTTTCAGGAAGCCCCGTGACCGCCCATCCCAATGACGTCCTCGGCTTCTGGCGCAATGCCGGCCCCGAAAAGTGGTTCAAGAAGGTCGCGGCCTTCGACGAGGCCGTGCGGCTGAAGTTCGAGCCGGTGCACATGCGCGCCGCACGCGGCGAGTACGACGCCTGGGCCGCGGCGCCGGAGGGAGCGCTGGCGCTGATCATCCTGCTCGACCAGTTCCCGCGCAATCTCTACCGCGACACCGGCCATGCCTTCGCCACCGACCCCAAAGCCCGGGTGATCGCGCGCGCCGCCATCGAGGCCGCCTTCGACCGCCAGATCGAACCGCCGCTGCGCAACTTCTTCTACCTGCCCTTCGAGCACTCCGAGGACATGGCCGACCAGGACTACGGCCTGGCCCTGGTCACCGAGGCCGGCATCGCCGATGACCTGAAGTGGGCGATGATCCACCGCGACATCATCGTCAGGTTCGGGAGGTTCCCCCACCGTAACGCCGCCTTGGGGCGGGTGACGACGCCGGAAGAGCAGGAGTTCCTGGATGAGGGCGGGTTTGGCGGGTGACCGAGCAACTGAGCTGTGGAGCGTTCCGCACTTCCTTGTGAGTCGGCGAATCAGCGTCATTCCGAACCTCGGCGAATCAGTCGCGAATCACCCTTGATGAACGCTCAGGCCGCCATCCAGCCGCTCTACCATGCCGCGCCGGACCATCCGGAGCGGCAATACCTGGCCCTGTTGCAGGACATCCTGGACCACGGGGTGGAGCGCGGCGACCGCACGGGAACGGGTACGCTGGGCGTGTTCGGCCGGCAGATGCGCTTCGACCTGGCCAAGGGCTTTCCGCTGCTGACCACCAAGAAGCTGCATCGCAAGTCGATCATCCTGGAACTGCTGTGGTTCCTGCGCGGCGACACCAATGTGCGCTGGCTGCAGGAGCGAGGGGTGTCCATCTGGAACGAATGGGCGGACCCGGAAACCGGCGAGCTTGGCCCGGTCTATGGCAAGCAATGGCGCTCGTGGACCGCGCCGGACGGCCGGATCATCGACCAGATCGCCGCGGTCGTAGCGGGCCTCAAGGCCAACCCCAACAGCCGCCGCCACATCGTCTCGGCCTGGAACCCGGCCGAGGTGGAGGACATGGCGCTGCCGCCCTGCCACTGCCTGTTCCAGTTCTTCGTGGCGGATGGCAAACTGAGTTGCCAGCTCTATCAACGCTCAGCGGACGTGTTCCTGGGCGTGCCGTTCAACATCGCCAGCTACGCGCTGCTGACCCTGATGATGGCCCAGGTCACCGGCCTGGAGCCCGGCGAGTTCGTCCACACTCTGGGCGACGCCCACCTCTATCTGAACCACCTCGACCAAGCCCGCCTGCAGCTTTCGCGTGAGCCCATGCCGCTGGCCAAGATGAGGCTCGCCGACAAGCGCGATCTGTTCGCCTTCGACCTCGAGGACTTCACCCTGGAGGGCTACCAGGCCCACCCGTCGATCCCGGCGCCGATCGCCGTCTGATCCGCAGCGCCACTTCGGTCTAATCCTTGTTAAGCCGACCTATTGCGCGCAGATGGTTCGCTCCTGTGGCGAAATTCAGATGATGGCCGGCGTTAACGCTCCGAACCCAACCGATGTTCAAGCGCCTGGCGGCATGGAAGTCAGCGGCGAACTGCTGATCGCCCTGCTCGACCAATCCCAGGACTGCATCAAGCTGCTCGGCCCGACCGGCCACCTCGACTACATGAACCGCAACGGCCTCTGCGCAATGGAGATCGGCGACTTGGCCCAGGTCGCCGGTAAGGCCTGGTGGGAGATCTGGCCGGTGGACGCCGAGCCGGCCATCCGCCACGCAATCGCCGAGGCCAGAGCCGGTCGTCACGCCAGGTTCGAGGCCTTCTGCCCCACCACCAAGGGCGCTCCGCGATGGTGGGAAGTCAGCGTCTCCCCCGTCAACGACCGCGACGGCCGCCTCGTCGGCATCGTCGCCATTTCCCGCGATGTCAGCGAACGCGTCGCCGCGCGCGAGCAGCTCGCCACCATGGCCCACGAGATGCGCCATCGGCTGCGCAACGCCTATGCGATCAGCGCGTCGCTGACACGAATGAGCGCCCGGGCCCATCCTGACCACCTCGGGTTCGCCACCGGGCTCTCCGACCGCTTCGCCCAGCTGGGGATCGCCCAGTCGCGGCTGGTCGACGCCGCCGTCGACGGCGACCGGCTGACCAGCCTGATCCCGGCGCTCACCGCGGCCTTCGGCGGCGACAGCGGCGAGTTGGTCATTGTCTCGCTCCCCGACGTCGAGGTCGGTGAACAGGCCATGCGGGCGATCGCGCTGCTGCTTGGCGAACTCTGCACCAACAGCCTCAAGCACGGCGCGCTGAGTTGCGGCGGACGTGTCGAAATCTCCGGCGAGATGCAGGCTCAGACCCTTGTCCTTCACTGGACGGAACGGTCCGACGGCGCCTCGGCGGGCGCGCCGACGCATCATGGCGACGGCCTGCAGCTCATGCGCCGCATCGTCGAGGCCCACGCCGGAACGCTGGAGATCGACTGGCGCGCCGACGGCCTGGACGTCACCGCCACCCTGCAAATCGGTTGATCGGCGCCGTCTAGCTCAACAGCGTGAAGTGGACGATCGAGCGGTGGACGTCGTGCAGGTAGTTGTCCGGCGTGCGGCGCAGGGTGATCAGGGCGCTGGCTTCCATCGCGTTCCAGGACAGCAGAGCGGTGATCAGGTTGAACAGCAGGCGTTCGTCCAGCTCGTAGACCAGACGGGCGCGGCCTGAGGCGGCGATCTCGGTGACGGCGGCGGCGTCATTGTTGTCGGTGGCGAACTTGAACAGCAGGGCGCGGGCGCCGTCGGGCTTGCGCAGGTCCAGATAGATGTCGGCGGCAAGTTCGAGGCCCATCCGGTCGCGCCGGACCGCGTAGTTGGCGGCGCACTTCTTGAGCGCGCGGACCCAGTCAAACGCCAGGTCGTCGGGCAAGACGGTTTCGGTGAAGCTGGCGAGGCGGTCGGCCAGGGTCAGGGCGTAGGCGGCGCGTTCGTCGTCGGTAAAGCCGCGCTGCGTCGCCCGCGCGTCCTCGGCGATGGTCAGGGCGACGGAGTCCAGGGCGTCGCCCGGATAGAGCTTGGCAAGCGTATCGCTGAGGCCCACCGACGCCAGTTCGGCCCGAAGCTCGGTGGCGAGCGGCTGCGGCAGGAAGCGCGACAGGCCGGCGACCGCGCCGCCCAGCACATATTCCCCGCCGGCCGGGATCACGCGCTTAGGGCCGAGCGCCTTCACGTTCTCCCGGAAATTTCCGCGGGTGCGTTGGCGCAGCGCCGTCGTGGCGGCGAGCTTGGCGGCGTCGTCATAGTCGCCCATGCCCATCGGATAGAGCGAAGCCGAGGCGTAGGGCAGCATGGCGATGTGGGGCGCGCCATACTCGGCGGCGATCCGCGTCGCGTCGGCCGGCAGGATGGTGTTGTCGACGGCGTTGAACAGCCGCGTCCCGTCCACGTCATATAGGTAGATCGAGGTGTCGAGATCGTAGTCGACCTGGGTCTCCTCCCCCTTGGTATTGCCGTGGAAGTCCTTGAAGAGCACCGCCTCGCAGCCTTTGGTCCCGAGCGGGCTGCGGGTCTCGAAGGGGATCTCGGTGATATCCGTGAAGCCGAGTCCACGGATCGCGTTGCGCAGGTTGGGCGTGTTGAGCTTGCCGATCATCACCGGAGTGGCGCGGTCGAAGGGCGCCAGCGTGCGCGGGTGCAGGTGATCGTGGTGCAGGTGGCTGATGTAGATCAGGTCGGGCCGGCTGGCCCAGACGTCGGCCTTGAGCGCGTCGGGGACGGGCGGAAAGTTCCACCAGGTCTGCTGGCAGGGGCCGTCGAACCAGGGGTCGGTGAGCAGGGTCTCGCCGGTCGAGAGCGTGATCAGGAAGCAGGCGTTGGCGATGTAGCGGACCTGCATCAGGCGGCCTGAGCCACCACCGTCAGGCTGCGCCCGGCGTTGCAGGCGAATAGCGCCTTGGCGAGGCCCAGGTAGGCGTCCATCCCCTGCTCGGCCAGCACCAGATCGATGGCCAGGCGGGCGTGATGGGCGCCCTTCCCCGCCGCCGGATCGGCGACGTAGTTCGAGCCCGGGTGCATCAGGAACCAGTCGACGGGGAAGCTGGCGTAGCCGACCTTCACGGCGAACCCCATCCGCTCGAGCAGCGGCGGCAGGTTGGCGGCGTTGAAGTAGTTGAGGTGCTGCGGCGGGGCGAGCCAGAAGTCCCTCTCGATGACGCCGGCGGCCTTGGCGGCGAGTTGCAGCGGGCTGAAGTCGTTGGGCACAGTGATCGCCACCACGCCGCCGGGGCTGAGCAGCCGCGGCAGCCGGGCCAGCAGGGCCTCAGGATCGATCACGTGCTCCAGCACATGCTCCATGACCACGGCGTCGGCCTGGGCGCGGGCCTCGATCAGGCCGTCGAGGATCTCGAAGGCATCCCCGAACTGCGCGCGGTCCAGGAACTGCGGATGGAAGCGGCTGAGCCCTTCCTGGGAGAAGTCGATGCCCTGGACCTGATAGCCGGCGGCGTCGGCGGCGCTAAGGAACCAGCCTTCGCCGCAGCCGATCTCCAGCAGCTTGCCGCCACTCGCACCACCTCGCCCCTCGCCGATCGCCGCCAGCAGCAGGCGGGCCAGCAGACTTCTGTGGGCAAGCTCGGTCTCGGAATAGGCCTGGGCGTAGGTGCCGTGCGAGGCCTGGAAATACTCCCCCGCATAGAAGGCCCTCAGCTCTTCGGCGCCGGGGCTCGGCGTGATCCGCCGCCAGCCCTCGGCCTGGACCGCCAGTACGTCGCTCGTCTTGGCGGTCGTCTCGGAGCTCATGGCCGCAGTCTGCTGCGCGGCGGTTAACCCGCGACTAACCATGTTCCTGCCCGCCCGGCCTCTGCTATGAGGCGGCCATGCCCACCATCACCCTCACCGCCGGTCCGATCGCCCGCGCCCGCAACGGCGTCATCGGCAGGGACGGCAAGCTGCCCTGGCGACTGAAGAGCGACCTGGCCAACTTCCGCGCGGTGACCATGGGCAAGCCGGTGATCATGGGCCGCAAGACCTGGGAGAGCCTGCCGAAGAAGCCCCTGGTCGGGCGCACCAACATCGTGCTGAGCCGCGACGGCTCCTTCGAGCCCAAGGGCGCGCTGGTCTGCGAGGAGTTCACCGAGGCCGTGGCCATCGCCCGCGAGCAGGCCGAGGAGGACGGCGCGCGCGAGGTCTGCGTGATCGGCGGCGCCTCGCTGTTCGAGCTGGCGCTGGCGAAGGCGGGGCGCATCTACCTCACCGACATCGACGCCGACATCGAGGGCGACGTGACGCTGTCGCCCATCGACGAGAGCCGCTGGCAGGAAGTCAGCGCCAAGGCCTATCCGGCCGGCGAGGACGACGAGTACCCCTTCACGGTCCGGGTGCTGGAGCGGCGGTAGAGCTGAGAGCTCAGTCACCGCTTTGTAATTCCAATATTTTCACCGTCATTCCCGGGCTTTTCCCGGGAATGACGATCAAGGAGGAAGAGGTCCGCTGATGGGGTCATCAACCTGGAGCACCGGCGCTTGCCTCTTGGCGCACGCCTCGGCTTAACTGCCTCCAGATAGAGCCGTCTCGAACGGCCGGTATGCTGGGAAGCGCCAAGGATGAACCGCCGAGAGCTCGTGGCCGGCCTATCGCTCAGTGCGCTGGCCGCGCCGGTCTTCGCGCAAGAGCCCGCCGCCCCGCCGCGACCCGCGCCGCGGCCGCCGATCCCGCTGGTGGAGACCCCCGCCCTACCCTGGACCATCGTCGCCGGGGGGCTGAAGTTCCCCGAGGGTCCGGTGGTGATGAAGGACGGCTCGCTGCTGTTCGTGCAGATCGAGGCCAGGCAGGTCAGCCGCCTGACCCCCGACGGCAAGGTCGAACTTGTCTCCCAGCTGGATGGCGGCCCGAATAGCCTCTGCGTCGGTCCGGATGGGGCGGTCTATGTCGCCAACAATGGCGGGCGTTTCACCTTCGCTGAGCGCAACGGCTTCAATTCACCGGGCGCGCCGCCGCCCGGCTTCAGCGGCGGCGGGCTGATCCAGCGCCTCGACCTGAAGACCCGCAAGGTGACCACCGTCTACGACACCATCGACGGCCACCCGCTGATCGCGCCGGACGACCTGATTTTCGACAAGCAGGGCGGGCTTTGGATCACCGAGCTCGGCGTGCGGCCGGGCACGGGGGCGATCTACTACGCGCCGAGGGTCGGCGCCCCGCTCACCGTGGCGCGACCGGGCATGAGCGGGCCCAACGGCATCGGCATCTCGCCGGACGGTAAACTTCTGCACATCTCGATGGGGACGAACCTGCTGGGGCTCGACATCGACGGGCCGGGCAAGCTGTCGACGCGCACCTACATCGACGGCGTCCAGGCGCCGCTGCACGAGGGCTCGATCGCCGACAGCCTGAAGCTGCAGGCCGACGGCAAGGTCTGCGTCTGCTCGCTGATCCGGCCGGGCGGCATCACCATCGCCGATCGCGCCGGCCACACCGAGTTCCTGGGCTTCCCCGACCGCTTCGTCTGCAACCTGGCCTTCGGCGGCAAGGACATGCGCGATTGCTGGATCATGCTCTCCGGCCTCGGCAAGATCGCCAAGGTCCGTTGGCCCGCCCCCGGCCAGACCCCATTCTTCCTCGCTTAGAGCTTTCCGCGCGTAACAAGGACCCAGATGGACATCCAACTCGTCACCGAAGGCCTGGAATTCCCCGAGGGCCCGATCGCCATGGCCGACGGCTCAATCATCCTGACCGAGATCAAGGGCCAGCGCCTGACGCGCGTCACGCCGGATGGGAAGAAGGAGACCGTCGTCGACACGGGCGGCGGGCCGAACGGCGCGGCCATCGGCCCTGACGGCGCCATCTACATCACCAACAACGGCGGCGCGTTCGAGTGGCTGGACACGCAGGGCCTGTGCATCCCCGGGCCGACGCCGGCCAGCCACACCGGCGGGATGATCCAGCGCTACGACCTGGCGACCAAGGCGCTGACGACGCTCTACGACAGCTGCGAAGGCCGCCGCCTGATCGGCCCCAACGACATCGTCTTCGATAAGGACGGCGGCATGTGGTTCACCGACCACGGCTGTTCGACGCCGGAGGGCCGCAAGTTCGGCGGCGTCTATTACGCCAAGATCGACGGCAGCCTGATCAGCCGCCAGCGCGACCACCTGGTCTCGCCCAACGGCATCGGCCTGTCGCCGGACGAGAAGACCGTCTACGTGGCCGACACCAACCTCGGCCGGCTCTGGGCCTTTGACGTGACCGAGCCCGGCGTGCTGGCCCCCGGCCCCGGCTTCGCCCCCGGCAATGTGGTGCACAACCTGCAGGGTTACCAACTGCTCGACAGCCTGGCGGTGGAGGCCGGCGGCAAGGTCTGCGTGGCGACCATCATCAACGGTGGCATCACGGCCTTCGACCCGGCCGGCACGGTCGAACACTTCCCGTTCCCCGACCTGATTTGCACCAACATCGTGTTCGGCGGAGACGACATGATGGACGCCTGGATCACCGCGTCATCGACCGGCAAGTTGTTCAAGGTCCGCTGGCCGCGTCCGGGGCTGAAGCTCAACTTCAACGCCTAGAGGTTCAGCCGCTCGATGCCGCGGTGAAGACAGCAAGTTGAGCGGCGAAAGCGCGCTGGAAGGCGGGCCGTGCTTCGCCGCGGGCGAGGTAGGCGGAGAGGTTCGGGTATTCGTCCAGGATCCCCGATCCCTTCGACCTGAACAGCACCGCCGCCATCATCAGGTCGCCGGCGCTGAACCCGCCGTCGAGCCATTCGGCAGCGCCAAGGCGAGCGGAAAGTTCGCCCAGCGGCTTACGGGCACGATCTTCCAACAGCGGCAGGCGCAGCTCGTACCAGGGCTTGTCGCGCTCCAGGAGCGAGGCCATGCCGCGTTCGACGAGCGGCGGCTCCACCGTGTTGAGCGCGGCGAACATCCAGGTGATCGCTCGCGCGCGCGCGTTCGCGTCGTCCGGCAGCAGGCCCGCATGGTGCTGCGCGATATGGAACACGATCGACCCCGACTCGAACAGGGCGAGATCGCCGTCCTGATAGGTCGGAATCTGCCCGAAAGGCTGCAGCGCCAGATGCGCGGATTCCTTCATCTCGCTGAAGGAGACAAGGCGAACCTCGTAGGGCTGGCCGACTTCTTCCAGCGCCCAGCGAACGCGCAGGTCACGCGCCAGTCCCCGGCCGCGATCGGGCGAGCTTTTGAAGGCGGTGATGGTGGGGCTCATCGGGAGGCTCCGGGCGACGGCATGAGACGGTCCAGCGTGACATGGCTGATGGCGAAGATCGTCCGCATTGTCTCTCTCGGGTTCTTCGTAACCCCAGGACGAACGAACGGCGGGCCTGACGACACGCGCTCGAATTTCTATCGCGGGCCGTGGGCTTGCGGCAGCCCGCCGCGGCACGGTTTGGCAACCTTAACTGCGTAGCCTTCGGACCTGACGCACGAGCCCGCGGTGACGGGGGTGCTGGGCGGAGGGTTTGAGATGCTGCGACTGAAGACGATGTTGGCCGGTCTGACAGCCGCCCTGACACTGACAGTGGGGGCGCTCGCCGCGGGCCAGGCCCAAGCCTCGACCTGGCTCCTGAACTACACCTCGACCGGCGGCCTGCCGCTGGTGGCGAACCTGACGCTGGATGCGTCTGACGTGATGAACACCGTCGGCGGCTTCGACGCGCTGAGCATCAGCGGCAATGTGGACGGCGATACCATCACCGGCCTGATCGCCAATCCCAGCCAGCCGCTGGCCCACTACAGCGCCGACGGCATGTTCATCTATGACAACGTGGTCTGGCCCACCGGCACGCCGGCGCTCTCCAACCCCGGCCTGTTCTTCTCCGGCGCCTCGGGCAACGAGTACAATCTGTTCTCGGACAACGCGACGACCTACGAGCTCTATCGCGCCCAGAGCGGCGTCGGCTACCTGGCCCATTCGGTCGGAACGCTGAGCGTCGCCGAGCAGGCCCGGACCGTCACGGGCGGGGGAATCCCCGAGCCCGCCACCTGGACGATGATAATCATCGGCTTCGGGGCCGTCGGGGCGGCGCTCCGCATCGGACGCCGCCGCACCGCCTCGATCGCCTAGCCCACGGACGCGCTGGCCGCCTTGCGCCGGGCGAGCGCGTCGGCCGACCAGAGCTTGTCCATCTCGTAATAGATGTCGAATGCCGGGACGTCCGGCGGCAGCAGGACCCGGGGCAGCTTGGTGCGCGTGAAGATGTGCGCGTCGGGCGACAGGGCCGCGCGGTCGTCTAGCGTCGTGGCCCGCAGGAACCGCAGATAGGGCCGCCGGCCATAGTCCGACCAGAGGGCGGTGGCGCACTTGGCGCAGCGGTGGATGTCGTGGGGGCGGGCGGAATCGGTGGGCGCCTCGTAAACCGCGATCTCGCCCTGCAGGACCTCGATACGGTCGGTCTCGATCAGGGCGTTGACGGCGAAGGCCCCGCCGGTCTGCTGCTGACAGTCGCGGCAGTGGCAGCAATTGACGAACATCGGGCCCGACGCCAGCCGGTAACGGACCGCGCCGCAGGCGCATCCCCCCTCAAGTTTCGCCATCGCAGCCTCCTATCCGACCGCCTTGCCGATCGGCTCAGCGTTGGCATCGAGCAGGGTGTTCTCGGCCGGGCTTTTGACCTCTTCGTCCGCGGCGAGTCCCTGGTGAAAGTCCTGCAGAATGTCGAACAGCTCGTCCAGTTCGATCTGCAGGCCGCGGCCCTTGGGGAAGCGGTAGCGCCAGAAGCTGGCGATGTGGCTGACCATGCCGGTGCGCTCGCCCAGCGACAGGAACATCTCCGGCGACTTCAGGAGGAAGTCGCGGAAGGCCATCGGATTGCTCTGCTGGGTCAACTCGCCGAACGCGTCGTCATAGACCTGCAGGGTGGCGCGCACCTTGCGCACCTGGCCCAGGATCGCCTGGTTGACGCGCTGACCCACGTCCTTGACCTGGTTCATCATCTCGTAGTCGCGCGGGCCCACCACCTTGATCTCGGTGAGCTCGGAAATCACCTGGCGCAGCTCCGGCCACAGGCTGGTGAGCACCCATTTGTAATAGAGGAAGCCCTTCCAGCTGAAGATCCCTTCGCGGAAGTTCTCGCCCTCCAGGCCCAGCGTCAGGCGCAGCGGCTCCAGGCGGGTGTCGTCCTGGCCGGACAGCAGCAGGCTCACCAGCTTGGAGATGTTGCTGTTGGCCTTGCCGTCCTTGTTGCCATAGGCGAGGTCCACCAGCTTGGAGATCTCGCTGGAGACGAAGCGCTGCATGCGCTCCAGGTCGGCCGGGGAAATGGCGAAGTAGCAGTTGGCGATCTTGAAATCGCGGCGGCGCAGGTGCTCGCGCAGCAGGAAGGGGTCGAGCGAGGGCAGTTCGTCCAGGGCCTCCAGCAGGGCGATGTCGCGCGCCTCGTCGTCCTGGTTGCCGCGCAGCTGGTTGAGCAGCTCAGTCCAGCCGCGCTGGCCCACGAACAGGGAACGCCCGCCGAGACTGAGGTCGGTCCGCTCAAAGGGGATGATCACCTTGGTGGAGATCTTCTTGGAGCGTTCGAAGATGTACTGCTCGTCGGAACGCAGGCGGTGTTTGATGATCACCGCGCCGTTCAGCGTGGCAGCCTTGAAGAATGGCGAGGCTTCATATTCCGGATCGCCGACGTTCTGGCTGGCCACGGCGGCGAGGTTGAGCACGCGGCTGGTCGACGCCGTGCGTTCGAGGCCGGCAAGGCTTCGATACGACCGGTCCTGGCTGCGCGCGACCACCCAACTACCTCCATGGACGGAACCTCGCGGCGCCGCCGAATTTCCCTGGGTTGCGCCCGCGGCGGGCCCGCCGCGGCGCGACACGACCTGCCCTCGGCCGCGACTGAACCGTTCTATGCCCCCGCAAGCTCTACAATTCAGTTAAAGGTATGGAGCCTTGGAAACCTTGTTCGTTGAACATAATAGGCTCGATTCCTGAGCCACTGTTCGTCGGCCTGCCCACAAAGTTGACGCCTTGTTCAGCTTCCCATCGAGCCCGATCCGCGCGAAGATTGGGCAGCCAAGCGGAACATGAAATCCGCCCAAGGAGGTCTCAGGCCATGGACGACGGTTCGATCGATATGAAGCGCGCGGCCCGCGAGGCCATCTACGCCATGCCGTTGGAGGACATCAATCCGGCCGACCCGGGGATTTTCCGCAATGGAACCTGGGGCGCAATGTTCGAACGCCTGCGCGCCGAGGATCCGGTTCACTGGGCGGAGAGCGGCGAGGAGGAGATCGGCGGCTACTGGTCGATCACCAAGTTCAACGATATCGTCGCCGTCGACAGCGATCATCAGGCGTTCTCGTCGGAGCCGACCATCGTGCTGCCCGACCCGGCGGAAGACTTCACTCTGCCGATGTTCATCGCAATGGACCCGCCTAAGCACGACGTGCAGCGCAAGACCGTCAGCCCGGCGGTGTCGCCGGCCAACCTGATGCTGCTGGAGCCGATCATCCGCGAGCGCGCCGGCAAGATCCTCGACGACTGCCCGATCGGCGTGGAGTTCGACTGGGTCGACAAGGTCTCCATCGAACTGACAACCATGACCCTGGCAACGCTGTTCGACTTCCCGTGGGAAGACCGCCGCAAGCTGACGCGCTGGTCCGACGTGGCCACCGCCGCTCCGGACTCCGGCGTCTTCGACTCCACCGATCCGGAGGAGGCGGAGAACCAGCGCCGCGCCGAGCTGTTTGAATGCGTCGACTACTTCATGCGCCTGTGGAACGAGCGGGTGAACGCCCCGCCCGCCGGCGACCTGATCTCGATGCTCGCGCACGGCGAATCCACGCGGGACATGGACCGCATGGAATACCTCGGAAACCTGATCCTGCTGATCGTCGGCGGCAACGACACCACTCGCAACTCAATCTCCGGCTCGGTCCTGGCGCTGCACCAGAACCCCGACCAGGACGCCCTGCTGCGCGGCGACCACAGCCTGATCCCCTCGATGGTCTCCGAGACCATCCGCTGGCAGACGCCTCTTGCCTACATGCGCCGGCGCGCCACTCGCGACATCGAAATCGGCGGCAAGACCATCAAGGAAGGCGACAAGGTCGCCATGTGGTACGTGTCCGGCAACCGCGACGACGAGGTCATCGACCGACCCAACGACTACATCATCACGCGCGAGCGGCCGCGCCACCACATGTCCTTCGGCTTCGGCATCCACCGCTGCGTCGGCAACCGCCTGGCCGAGTTGCAGCTGAAGATCATCTGGGAAGAGATCCTCAAGCGCTTCCCGAAGATCGAGGTCGTGGGTCCGCCGGTCCTCGTGCTGTCGTCCTTCGTGAAGGGGTACGAGAAGCTGCCGGTGATCATTCCGACGCGCATCTGAGGATGCAGCCCACCGCGGCCACACACGCGCTGGGTGCAAAAACCGATGCTATTTGGACACAGCGCGAGAATCGGGCGGGCGTAGTGCAACTCGGGACGCCTCTCGCGGGTCTCTGACTTCGGGACGAACCCACAGTCAGGACCTCATCATGCGAACAACCACACTCGCCGCGGCTGCCGCCCTTGCCGCCCTAATCGCCGGCCACGCTTCCGCGGCCGCGCTGCTCTCCGACAACTTCAACGCCGACGTGCAAGCGCTGAATTCGCCGGGCGACGCCTTGTTCACCTCCACCTCGCCCCCCGGTTCGATCGATATCATCGGCACGGGCTTCTTCGACCTGCAGCCGGGCAACGGCAACTATGTCGACCTCGATGGCAGTTCGGGTAATGGCCACAATCCGGCCGGTCAGCTGACCTCGGTGGCGACCTTCGGGCCCGGCAACTACACCCTGAAGTTCGATCTGGCCGGGAACCTGCGTGGCGCGCCGGGCCAGTCCACCACGGCCAATCTTGGCTCGTTCTCCCAGGTGTTCTCACCCGCCAACAGCTCAGGCTTCGCGCTGCAGACGGTGCACTTTCACACGACAAGCGGCGGATCGCTTGTGTTCACGGAAGGCGGCCCGTCCAATCAGCAGGGCAACCTGCTCGACAACATCACCCTGACCAGCGGCATCCCTGAGCCGGCGTCCTGGGCGATGATGGTCGTGGGCTTCGCCGGTCTCGGCGGCATGGTGCGCGCGCGACGCCGCCGGCTGGTGGCCGCCTGAGGCGAGATCATCTTCTAGACCAAGGCGGTGCTCGGGCGGTCAGAGCCCGAGCACCATCTTGGCCATGATGTTGTGCTGGATCTCGTTGGACCCAGCGTAGATCGAGGTCTTGCGGTAATTGAAGTACATCGGCGCTGCGGTCGCCGCGTACTCCGGGCCAGCGCGCGGCGCGTTGGTCCGCCCCTCGAGCCCGGCGAAGGTGTCCTGCACGAACGGCTGGGCGTAGACGCCGGCGGCCTCCAGGGCCAGTTCGGTGATCGCCTGCTGCGCCTGGCTGCCCTCGAGCTTCAGCATCGAGGAGGTGGCTCCCATCGCCTCGCCCGCCGCACGGCCGGCGAAGACCCGCAGCTCGGTGGCGTTCAGCGCTTCAACCTTGATCTGGACTTCGCTGAGTTTCCTGCGGAAATCCGGATCGTCGAGCATCCGCTGGCCGAGATCCGAGCGCTCCACCGAGGCGATCTTCTTCACCTTGGCCAACTGGTTGGTCAGGCCCGGCGCATAGGCGTTGCCCCGCTCGAACTGCAGCAGATATTTGGCGTAGGTCCAGCCCTGGCCCTCTTCGCCGATCCGGTTGGCGATCGGCACGCGGACGTTGTCGAAGAAAACCTGGTTGATCTCCTGGTCGCCTTCCGGCGGGCCGTCCAGGGTGACGATCGGCTGGATGCTGATCCCGGGGGTCTTCATGTCCAGCAGCAGGAAGCTGATGCCCATCTGTCGGATCGGCTCGGAGCTGGTGCGCACCAGGCAGAACATCCAGTCGGCCCACTGGCCGTAGGTGGTCCAGGTCTTCGAGCCGTTCAGCACATAGTCGTCACCGTCCCGCTCGGCCTTCAGGGCCAGGGAGGCCAGGTCCGAGCCCGAGCCGGGCTCGGAGTAGCCCTGGCACCACCAGACATCGCTGGTGAGGATCTTCGGCAGGTGCTGGACCTTCTGCTCGCTCGTGCCGAAGGCCATCACCACCGGCGCGCACATGCGGAAGCCCATGTTCGAGGTGGACGGCGCGCCGGAGAGCGCCATCTCCATGTCGAAGACGTACTTCTGGGCGTTGCTCCAGCCGGTTCCGCCGTATTCGGTCGGCCAGTCGGGGGCGGCCCAGCCCTTCTCGTTCAACCGCTTCAGCCAGCGGATCTGGCCCGCCTTGTCGATATGGCCGTTCTTCGACTGGGCCATATGGGCGCGCATGTCATCGTCGAACGCGACCGCGATGAAGGCGCGGACCTCCTCGCGGAACGCCAGATCCTCAGCGGTAAAGTCCAGGTCCACGGTCGTTCATCCCACGCCGTCGAGGTATTCCACATCGGGCCGGCCGCCCAGCACCGCGCCGAACTTCGGGCCGGCGGCCTTGAAGTAGTCAGTGCCGCCATGGTGGGTCAGGGCGTCCTGGTCCGTGTAGAGCTCGAGGACCTTGTAGGTGTTGGGCTCAGTGCGGCTCTTGGTCAGCTGGTAGGCGAGGTTGCCCGGCTCGTTGGCCCGAACCTGCTTGGCGAGTTCGCCGAAGAAGGCCTCGAACTCGTCGCCCTTGCCCTCTTGGATTCTCAGCGTCGCGATAACCCCGATCGTCATCCGTCTTCTCCCAAAACACCTGTTTGAATTGGACGGTAGGGGGTGCGGCGTTTGCCATCAACCCCACAACACGGGAGTGACAGCCGGAGTTGGAAGCTAAACCCGCTCGTTCCAGCCGTAGGCCACCCAGTGGTGGCCGCCCAGGTGGCGGGCTTCGAGGACACCGTCGTTGCGGCGGGCCTGCGCCGTGCGGCGGGCGCGCAGCGCCAAGCCGGTGAACCACAGCAGCACTGAGCCCATCACTGCGATCACCGCGACGGCGGCGGCGAAGGCGACGGCCAGGACCGCACCCACCACCAGCGCGGCGAGCGTGGCGAGCAGCCCGCCGATCACAGCGAGGCTGCGAAGCGCGGATCCGTGACGGGCGGCGAACTCTTTCACCATGGC
>JBBQTP010000066.1:0-21960 GCA_038213205.1 Caulobacterales bacterium | reverse complement strand
CCGCTCGGCGGGCACCTCCACGCCCTCCAGCTGCGAGTGCCGCGCGGTGATGTCGGCCACGCTCTCGCCGCCCTCGTCGCGGACGTTGGTCACCGACAGGTCGGCGCCCATCTCGCCCAGGGTGTCCAGCAAGCCGATGCGCAGCGGGTTGAGCAGCATCCCCCGCACCGTCACCTCGGAGCCCGGAGTGATCAGGGCCGCCACCAGCGGGAAGGCCGCCGAGGACGGATCGCCCGGCACGCGGACCTTGGCGGCGGTCAATGACTGGCCGCCGGCCAGCACGATCCGGCGGCGCGTTCCACCAGAAAAGGGGCTCTCTTCAACGACGTCCACCTGGACCCCGAAGGCCCGCAGCATGCGCTCGGTGTGGTCGCGGGTCGCCTCGGGCTCGATCACCTCGGCTCCGCCCTCGGCGTGCAGCCCGGCCAGCAGGACGGCCGACTTCACCTGGGCCGACGGCTCCGGCAGCACGTAGGAAATCCGCTTCAGGTTGCCGCCTTGCAGGGTAAGCGGCAGCCGCCCGCCCTCGCGGCAGATCCAGGTGGCGCCCATTTCGCCGAGCGGTTTAAGCACCCGGTTCATCGGCCGCCCGCGCAGGGAGGCGTCGCCGGTGAAGGTGGCCGACAGGCGGAAGCCGGCCGCCGCGCCCATGATCAGCCGCACGCCGGTGCCGGCGTTGCCGCAGTCAATGACGTCTGTCGGCTCCGCAAACGCACCGTGGCCCTCGATCCGCCAGCGCCCCTCGCCCAGCCGCTCGACGGCCGCGCCGAAGGCCGCCATGGCGGCGGCGGTGCGCTTGACGTCCTCGCCTTCGAGCAGACCCTCGACCTCGGTCACGCCACGGGCCAGCGCGCCCAGGATGAGCGCGCGGTGCGAAATGGATTTGTCCCCCGGGGCGCGCAACACACCTTTCAACGGGCCTGCGCGCCTGGCGGTCATCTGAGCCGCCGTCATTTGCTAAGAACCAGCCTCCCAGGGGCTAGGGATTACGAGGGGGTTTGCTTTTGACAGCCGCACCCCAGCGTGGCAAGGGAGCCCGCCTCTCGCACCGCCCCCAACATTTTCAAGGAATATCGCCTTTGGCCAATCCCGAGCTGGGCTCAAAGCAACTCTGCCCCAACTGCCAAGCGAAGTTCTACGACCTCACCAAGCGCCCGGCGCATTGCCCGAAGTGCGACCATGAGTTCGACCCTGACGAGGCGGTGCGCAACCGCCGCGTCCGCGCCCGCGCCGTCGTGCCCGAGCCGGAAGCCGAGGAAGAACGCGAAGACCAGGTCAAGGACGACGCCGAGGCCGAAGAGGACGAGGAAGAAGAAGAGGTCGTCACGCCGGAGCTCGACGAGGTGATCGACGATCCGGTGCTGGCCGCCGATGAGGACGATGACGCCGAGCCGGCCCCCGCTGTCTCCGAAGACCTCGGCGAGTTCACCGAGGAAGAGGAAGTCGAGGACGACGCCGACGTGCCGTTCCTGGAAGAGGACGAGGACGACGAATTCGACGAAACCGAGATCGAAGGCCTGCCGGGCGAAGGCGAAGACGACCGGTAGGACGAAGAGTCATCCGGCCTGTCGCGAGAAACGCGAAATCGCGGGTTGATCGCGGCAGGCTGTTTGAATAGGTTCCGCGCCTTCCTGGGGACCCTGGCTCCGGGAAGACTAACGACCCCCGCCCAAGGGGACGCCTTGGGGCTTTAGCTCAGCTGGTAGAGCGCTTGCATGGCATGCAAGAGGTCAGCGGTTCGACTCCGCTAAGCTCCACCATGAAGGCCCGTCGCGAAAGCGGCGGGCCTTCGCCGTTTTGGGACGGTAGGATGCGCCGGATGATGAGCCGCAGCCTGATTCTCGGCCTGACCTGTTTCCTGGCGCTGGCCGCCTGCGACAAGGCTAAGCCGCGCCACCTGCCGCCGGACCCGTTCGCTGCGCCGCCGCCGGCCGCCGCCGCTGTGGCGGGCGCGGGCCTTTCAGCGGGTCTGCCGAAGCGGCCGCAGGTTCCGGCCTTTACGCTCGACCACGTCGGGGCGGCGTCCGACCCACTGAACAGGCAGCCGGCGGTGACGCCCGCGGGCAAGCCCACAGTGTTCGAAGGCTTCGGTTTCGACGGCCTGGCCAAGGCCCCGGCCAAGGGGGTCGACGTGGTGATCGACGGCAAGGCCTATGGCGCCGCCTATGGCGCGACCCGCCCCGACGTCGCCGCCTATTTCAAGACCCCGGGTCTGGCCGGCGTTGGCTTCACCGCCACGGCGCCCGCCGCCGACCTGGCGCCTGGGCCCCACACGGTGGTGGTGCGGGTGATCACCGCTGACGGGACCGCCTACTATGAGTCCCCGCCGATCGCGTTTGTGGTGAAGTAGCCGCAGGGTCGCCCCCGCTGGCGGTCACATTGAAAATCCGCGCCGCGCTTCCCAAATGAGTCCCTGTCCGATCGAGCCGCGCCACGCCTGGGCGGCCCGGCCGGAGAGTCGCTTTCGACAAGGACTCTTTGCGTATGAACAGGCCCGTACTCTTCGACAGCCCCTTCCTGCTGGGCTTCGAGCACACCCGAACCCTCATCGAGCGCGCCGCCAAGGCCGCGGCCGAGAGCTATCCACCCTACAATGTGGAAGAGCGCGGCGACGGAGGCCGGTTCGAGGGGGGTCTGCGGATCACCCTGGCCGTGGCGGGGTTCTCGCCCGACCAGCTGGAGGTGACCGTCGAGGATCGCCACCTGGTGATCGCCGGCAAGCGCGACGGGAACGCCGCGCGGCCTGAGGACGCCTTCCTGCATCGCGGCATCGCCGCGCGCGGGTTCATCCGCAGCTTCGTCCTGGCCGACGGCATGGAAGTGGAGGACGCGCTGCTGGAGCACGGCCTCCTGCACATAGATCTGGCGCGGCCCGAGCCCCAGAAGCGGGTGGTCAAGGTGCCGATCCGCAGCGGAGGCTGAGTGGAATCCCAAGTGCTCTTGAGACTGACGGCCGGATGTCCGGCGTCATTTTAGTCGAACGACTGGCTGAACCGGCGGCCGTTCGAAGCGTTGCGTTTAATGGAGGTGGTCATGATGACGCCTATTCTTACGACTGAAGCCTTTGCCGCCCTCGGCGGTCCCAATCTGGTCTATGTACGGCCCGTTACGGGCGCAGAGATTCTGGCCAGCGTGCCATCGGCCCAGATTGAGGGCTTCGAGCTCGATCCCGAGCAGACGCTCTATGCGGTGCACCGCGCCGACGGCGAGCGTCTTGCGGTGATGACCGACCGCGATTCCGCGGTCGCCGCCGCCCTGGCGCACGAACTGGCGCCGGTCTCCGTCCACTAGTCCTCGGAAATCTACGCGGCCGAAGACCGGCTCGACGCCGGGTCCTGCACCAGCAGGGCCAGGACAGCGTCGGCCGTCCGGGCCTGGCGAAGTTGCTCGCGCAGGTCGGCCTGACGCATCACACGGGACACCCGGGCCAGGGCGCGCAGGTGTTCGACGCCGGCGGCCTCTTTGGGCGCGAACAGGGCGAAGATCAGGTCGACCGGCTGGTCATCCACGGAATCGAAGTCGACCGGCTGTTCCAGCCGCACGAACACGCCGCGCAGGCGGCTCAGCCCCGCCAACCGGGCGTGCGGCGCCGCGACGCCGTGCCCGACGCCCGTCGAGCCCGCCTGCTCGCGCTCGGCCAGCGCGTCCAGCACGTCGCCGACGTCCAGGCCGAAGCTCCGCGCTGCGATCTCCGCGATCACGGCCAGAACCTGGCGCTTGGATGAGGCGCTCACGCGCAGGGCAATCGCGCCGCGATCGAGGAGTTCGCCGATTTGCATGGGTTTCAAACAGCTCGCACTAACGACGCCCCGCCCCCTGACGAGCCGTAGGACAACGGGTCATTCCAGTTGCGCTTCAGGCGCGTCCGGCTCCGTCTGACTGGACCCCGTTGGTCTTGGTCCGCTCGGGGTCAATCCAGCCGATGTTGCCATCGGGCCGGCGATATACCACGGACAATCCCCCGTGCGCGGCGTTCCTGAACACGATTGTTTGAGATTCAGTCAAGTCCAACTCATGAACCGCCATTGAAACGGTCATGACCCCAATCGAGGTCTCGGTCTCGGCGATGATCATCGGCTCGGGGAAGGCTGCGGGACCGTCATCGAGGTCGTCGTCGTCGGACGTCCAGTCAGGCGCGTCGTCCGGGGCCTGCAGGACATAGTAGGCGGTGGTTTCCGCCTGCCGGGCCAGCGCCTGGGGGTGGTGGTCTTTGAGCCGGTTCTTGTAGCGGCGGATGCGCTTTTGCATCTTCAGAATCGCCGCGTCGAAGGCCAGGTGGGCATCGCCGCCAAGGCCCTGAGTGGTTAGCTGCTGGCCTGTGGCGAGCGTGACCGCGCAGTCCACCCGGAACGCGTGACCCTCGCGGCTGACCACGACGTCGGCCCCGCCGCCCTCGCGGTCGAAATATTTGCCGATGCTAGAGGAAATTTCGGCGGAGACCCGCGAACGCAGGGCCTCCCCGACGTCGACGTGTTTGCCGGTGACTTGGACTTGCATGAGACGATCAACGCGCCCGGCGCGAGAAGGTGTCATCTCAAGTGAAGGTGATTGGGATCAGGCCGTCTCTTTGAGGCGGCGGCGGCGCTCCACGGACGACGGGATGCGCATGGCTTCTCGGTATTTGGCGACGGTGCGCCGGGCGATGTCGACGCCGGCTTCCTTGAGGATGTCAACGATGGCGTCGTCGGAGTGGACGTCGGCCTCGCGGGCCTCGGCGTCGATCAGGGCGCGGATCTTGTGGCGCACGCTCTCGGCCGAGTGGGCCTCGCCGCCCTCGGTCGCCTGGATCGCCGAGGTGAAGAAGAACTTCATCTCGAACACGCCCCGCGGGGTGGCCAGGTACTTGTTCGAGGTCACCCGGCTGACGGTGCTCTCGTGCATCGAGATGGCGTCGGCGACGGTCTTCAGGTTCAGCGGGCGCAGGTGCTCGACGCCATAGGCCAGGAAGGCGTCCTGCTGGCGCACGATCTCCGAGGAGACCTTGAGGATGGTCTTGGCTCGCTGGTCGAGGCTCTTCACCAGCCAGCTGGCCTGGGCCGCGCAATCGGAGACGAAGGTCTTTTCCTGGTCGCTGCGGGCTGCCGCCGAGACCCGCGCGTGATAGCGCTGGTCGACCAGAAGGCGCGGCAGGGTCTCGGAATTGAGCTCCACGTGCCACATGCCGCCCAGGCCCTCACGAACATAGACGTCGGGGACCACGGTCTGGGCCGGCTCGCCGCCGAACGCCGCGCCGGGCCGGGGCGTCAGGGCCCTAAGCTCGGCGACCATTTCGCGAAGGTCCTCGTCATCGACCTCGCAGGCGCGCTTGAGGGCGGCCATGTCGCGCTTGGCGAGCAGCTGCAGGTTGTCGAGCAGGGCGGCCATGGCCGGGTCGTAGCGGTTGTGGTCCTTGAGCTGGATGGCCAGGCATTCGCGCAGGTCGCGCGCGGCGACGCCGACCGGCTCGAAGCCGTGCAGAACGGCAAGCACGCGTTCCAGCATCGCGATGTCGCAGCCCAGCCGGTCGGCGACCTCGGCCAGTTCGCAGCGCAGGTAGCCGCCTTCGTCGACGGCGTCGATCAGCACGCCGGCCGCCGCCGCCTCCGCGCCCTTCAGGTTGGAAGCGGAGAGCTGGTCGTGCAGGTGTTCGTGCAGGGATTTTTCGTGGGTGAGGATGCCTTCCAGGCCATCCGCGTCGCCGTCGTAGTTGGATCCGCCTGAGCCGGCCTTCGACCAGTCGACCGAGCCACCGGCGTCGGCCGCGCCGCCGGGGTTGTGCTCGGCGTCGCCGGTGGCGCGCTCGCCCGGCGAGACGTCGTCGTGGACGGTGTCCAGCTCGGCGCGGGCGCCGGCATCATCCATTCGGTCGGTGGAAACGTCGCCGGGGCCTTCCGAAACCACCTCGGCCTCGGGCTCGGCGTCGCGCTCATCGCGCTGCAACAGGGGATTTCGCTCAAGCTCGGCCTCCACGAAGGCGTCGAGCTCAAGATTCGACAACTGCAGCAGCTTGATCGCCTGCTGCAGCTGCGGCGTGATGACCAGTCCCTGGCCCTGCCGGATCTCAAGTCGCGCGCTGAGCGCCAAACCGTCCCCCTCTTGGCCCCCTGGCCTGTTTCTTGCTTTCCACCCTAGCCGCCCGAAAGCCACCGATTGGTTAAGACGCAAAAGCCGGCGCGGGGATCGCCCGCGGGCTTGGCTGACTGTCAGCAGACTGGCAGTATGGCGGCCCAAGGGGCCTACATGCGTCGCGCCGACCGTCTCTTCCAGATCATCCAGGTGCTGCGGCGCTCGCGCCGGCCGGTGACCGCCGAGGCGATGGCCGAAGAGCTGGAGACCTCCAAGCGCACCATATACCGCGACATCGCCGATCTGATGGCCCAGCGCGCGCCGATCCGCGGCGAGGCGGGCGTCGGCTATGTGCTGGACGACGGTTTCGACATGCCGCCGCTGATGCTGACCCCCGACGAGGTCGAGGCCTGCGTCCTGGGCGCGCAACTGGTGGCGCGGCAGGGCGACCCGGCGCTGGCGCGGGCCGCCGAGGATCTGGTGGCCAAGATCCGCATCGTGGCGCCGGAGCACCTGCGGCTGCTGGCGCTGGAGCCCGCCACCCGCGTGGCCCCCAACTGGAGGATGATCCCCGACCGGCTCGACATGGGCGCGGTGCGGCTGGCGATCCGCGGCGGGCGCAAGGTCCGGCTGACTTATCGCGACGAGGCCGAGCGCGAGACTGAGCGGATCATCTGGCCCTTCGCCATCGGCTACCATGAGACCGTGCGCCTGCTGGTCGCCTGGTGCGAGCTGCGCGCCGATTTCCGCAGCTTCCGCACCGACCGGGTCAGCGAGGCGACCTTCCTCGACGACCGCTACCCCGAGCGGCCCGCCATGCTGCGCGCCCGCTGGCGCAAGCTGTGGAACGCCAACGCCGAGGCCATGGGCGCACGCATGCGGCCACCGGCGGCGTAAGGTTCCCCCCGGAGCGACGCCCCGTTGAGGATCGCTCAGTTGATGTCGAGCTTCTGCGGGGGCCTGGCGAAGCGCAGGGTCTTGGCGCCGGGGAGGGTCGTGGGGTTGTAGGTCGGTACGCCCTTGACCAGCGGCAGCGCGGCGCGGCGGCCGTCGGCGAAGATCACTTCGCCGGAGGAGGCGCCCACAAAGGCCACGTCCTGCAACTTGGGCATGGCCAGCGCCATGATGCCGGCTGACTTCTTCGCGCCGACCGCCGCCTGGGCGATGGATTGGGCAAGCTCGGCGGCGTCGAGCTCCGTCGCCGGAGGGGTCATCGGCTCCACCCCCATGTTGACGCCCATCTTGACCGCCGCATCCATCCCGATCTCCAGCTTGGCGTGGGCCAGCTCCGCCGACGTCGGCAGGCGCTCCACCCGTCCATCGGCGCGCAGGGGCACAAGCGTGCGCTGAGCCCCGTCCACCAGCCAGACCGGGGCGGTGATCGGCTGCGGACCGACGTGCAGGTAGTAGACGAGCTTGAACTTCGTCCGCTCCGCCGCGGGCAGGTTGCGGTAGGCCTCGAGGAACGGGAACACCTTGCCCGCGTCGATCACCTTGTTCGCGGCCAGCGCCGACGGGGCGGCGGACAGCGTGGCGGCGGCCAGGGCCACGGCCCCCAGGAGTGCGGTGCGCCTGCGGATCATGGGACTCTCGGCCTCTCTGGGCGTTTGGGGATCAGCTGAAACGGTCGCCCAGATAGACCCGGCGAACCTCGGGATCGTCGACAATCTCGTCCGGGCGGCCCTCGAACAGCACCTCGCCCGCGTGGATGATCGAGGCGCGGTCGATGATGTCCAGGGTCTCGCGGACGTTGTGGTCGGTGATCAGGATACCGATACCGCGGCGCTTCAGGTAGGCGATCACTTCGCGGATATCGGCGATGGCAAGCGGGTCGATGCCGGCGAAGGGTTCGTCCAGCAGCATGAAGGAGGGTTCGGACGCCAGGGCGCGGGCGATTTCGACGCGGCGGCGCTCGCCGCCCGACAGGGAGATGGCCGGCGCGTTGCGAAGGTGCTCGATGTGCAGCTCTTCCAGCAGTTCGGAGACCACGGCGCGGGCCCGCTTCTTGTCGCGCTCGCGCAGCTCGACCACGGCCATGACGTTCTCGCCGACGCTCATGCCGCGGAAGATCGAGGTTTCCTGCGGCAGGTAGCCGACGCCCATCCGGGCGCGCTGGTACATCGGTTGCGCGGTGATATTCTCGCCATCGAGGTAGATCGCGCCGTAGTCGGCGGCGATCAGGCCGGTGATCATGTAGAAACAGGTGGTCTTGCCGGCGCCATTGGGGCCGAGCAGGCCCGCGACCTCGCCCCGGCCGAGATGCAGCGACACGCCCTTCACCACCGGGCGGCCGCGGAACGACTTGCCGATGTTATCGACGACCAGACCTTCGCCGCCGACGCCGGATTGAGCTCGGCCTGACTGGATGTCGAAGCGTTCCGGCTTCAAGAGGTTCACCTGCCTGCGGCCAAACTATTTCGGCTTGTCCGATGTGGGGGCGGACTGGCTCGGATAATAGACCGCGCGAGGGCGATTCTTGGCGCCAGGGCCCTTGCCGCCTTCCATCCGGCCTTCGCCGGTGTCGGTGTTGAACACCATCCGGTCGCCGCGCATGACGTTCTGACCCTGCACAGCCACGACGTCGCCCGTCATGGTGATCGTCGTCGACCCGGCTTCGTAGACGCCCTTGTTGGCCCGGACCTTCTCGCCCTTCGAGGTGATGTAGAAGACCGAGCCCTGGGCCTCCATCCGGTCCATGTCGCCGCAAGCGTCGCTCTTGCCTCCCGCCTTGGGCGGCGCCTTCTTGTTGAAGATCGTCAGCACATCGGCGCGCAGACGGGCGCTGTCTTGCAGCGCCTCGGCGTTGCCGCGCCAGGTCGCCTGGCAGCTGGCGTTGGCGGTCTCCAACTGGTCGGCGGTGATGTCCACCGGCGCCTTGGAGTTGGTGGCGATCTGGGCGGCGGCCGGCAGGGCCGCAAGCGCCGCTAAGGCGCTTAGCGCACCTGCTATCGCGAAGGTGGTTGGAATTCGGCTCGTCATCGGCTGCCCAGCCTCACTTCTTTTGCAGGACGGTATGGACGCCACCCTTGAAGACCATGCGGTCGCCCTTGTCGTACACGCCATAGGACTTCGCGGTGATTTCTCCAAGCGCACCTGAACCGTGAATGGGGCCTGAACCGACCAGTTCTCCGGTCTTGGTGTCGAACTGAGAGGAGAGCGTATCGAAGGCCGCACTGGCTCCCGCGAGCCGCACGCCGCCGCTGACTTCGAGCTTGCGTGTGTTCTCGTGATAGATGCCCGACGCCGCGGTGATTCGCAGGGGATCGGGCCCCTCGTCGTCGAGCACCAGGGCCGGTTTGTCGAGGTAGACCTTCTGGTACTCGTTGGGGTCTCGGGTCGCCGTGAGCGCCGTCAGCACGAAGGCGCGGCTCTTGTCATCGCGGCCGACGAACCGCGGATTGACCAGTCGGATCGGGGCGTTGGACGAGGCCGGGGCCGCGGCACGGCCGGTCAGGCTATTGTAGGCGATCGTCGCGGCGAGGCCGCCCAGGATCAGAACGATCAGCCCGGGCAGGATGATCCGCAGCGCCGCCACCACCCGCGAGCGCCGCCGCCAGCGCCGGATTTCCCGGCGGCGCACGTCCGGCGCCGAGGGCGGGGCGTGATAGGGAATGTCCGCGATCGAGGCCATCGACCTAGTGTCCCGATACCGAAGTTCGCCGGCAGAACCGGCAGCTTCGAACGAACTTCGGTATCGATAAGGACACTAGCAAGTCTCTCGTTCTCCTAGCGTGGCTTTTGGATCTGAAGTTCGCTCTGAGCTTGTCCCACATAAGGCGAACTTCAGATCCGCCACGCTAGGCGTGCGCGAAGATGTCGGCATCTTCCCAGCCGGCCACGTCCAGCAGGGCGCGGTGCGGCAGGAACTCGAAACAGGCCTTGGCCAGGCCCTCGCGGCCCTCGCGGACCAGCATCTCGTCGAGCCGGGTGCGGAGCGCGTGCAGGTAAAGGACGTCGGAGGCCGCGTAGGCCACCTGGTCGTCGCTGAGCTTGGCGGCGCCCCAGTCGGAGCTCTGCTGGGCCTTGGAGAGGTCGACGCCCAGCAGTTCCTTGGTCACGTCCTTGAGGCCGTGGCGGTCAGTGTAGGTGCGGGCCAGCTTCGAGGCGATCTTGGTGCAGTAGACGGGCGCGGTCACGACGCCGAGGTGCAGCCAGAACATGGCGATATCAAAGCGGCCGAAGTGGAACAGCTTCACCACCGCCGGATCGGTGAGCAGGCGCTTGAGGTTCGGCGCGTCATAGGTCGAACGGTCGAGCTGGACCACATGGGCGTCGCCCTTGCCGTCGGAGAGCTGGACCACGCACAGCGGGTCACGCCCGAGCCGCAGCCCCATGGTCTCGCTATCGATGGCGACCGCGGTCGCCCCGGCCAGGGCCTCGGCGGGCAGGTCGCCCTGATGCAGAAAGGTGGTCACGTGTCTCGCCAACTCCGCCGATGAACCGGCCCCCAATATAGAGACGCCGATGGCGGCTTAGTAAGTACCGGCGCTCACCCAAGGTCGGATCACGCCAAATATGGGGATTTGCGCCACAGCCACCCTAGGGGGGCAATTCGCGCGATCCGCGGATGGCGCCCAGGAAAGGGCGCACAGCCAATATCCACCGGCAACGGTGGTGCCCAGGAAAGGACTCGAACCTTCACGGCCGTTAAGCCACTGGCACCTGAAGCCAGCGCGTCTACCAATTCCGCCACCTGGGCCCGATCCGTCGGATCGCGCGAGCCGGCTTCCTTAAAGCCCCGCCTCACCCCGGTCAACGGCGCTTCGAAGGCGCTCGCACCCAGACATGAACAGGGTCCAGCCACATTGCGGCAGGGGGGCGCATCCGCTATCGGCTTGCACATGCAGAATCTCGTCACCGTCTTCGGCGGATCAGGCTTCGTGGGCGCCCAGGCGGTGCGGCAGCTGGCCAAGGCCGGCTGGCGGGTCCGGGTGGCGGTGCGCAATCCGGCCAAGGCCTACGCCATGCGGCTGGCCGGCGACGTCGGCCAGATCGATATTGTCCAAGCCAACATCCGCAACGAGCCGTCCTTGCGCCGCGCGCTGAAGGGCGCGACCGCGGCGGTAAACCTGGTGGGCGTGGCCCGCGAGACCGGCCGCCAGGGGTTCCAGGCGATCCATGTGATGGGCGCGCAGAAGGTCGCCGAGGCGGCCCGCGCCGAGGGCGTATCGCGCCTTGTGCAGATGTCGGCCTTAGGCGCCGACGCCGGCTCAGAGTCGAAGTACGCTCGCACCCGCGCCGCGGGGGAGGCCGCGGCTCGCGCGGTGTTCCCCGACGCGGTGGTCCTGCGGCCCTCGGTGGTGTTCGGCGAGGGCGACAGCTTCTTCACCCGCTTCGCCGCCATGGCCCAGATCAACCCGGTGCTGCCGTTGATCGGCGGCGGCCACACCCGGATGCAGCCGGTGTTCGTCGGCGACTTAGCTAAGGCCCTGGCGCTCGTCACCGGAGCTCCAGAGGCGGCCGGCAAGACCTATGAGCTGGGCGGGCCCGGCGTTTTCACCTTCCGCCAGCTGATGGCGCTGATCCTGGCCGAGATCGGCAAGCGCCGCCTGCTGGCGCCCCTGCCCTGGCCGATGGCCGCGCTGCTGGGTGCGGCGGGCGACATGGCGGGTCTGGTCATCGAGCCGCCGATCACCGCCGACCAGGTCAAGCTGCTGCGGGCCGACAATGTGGCCTCCGGGGCTTTCCCGGGCCTCGCCGAGCTGGGGATCACGGCGACCACGCTGGAATCCGTGCTGCCCGGTTACCTCTACATCTACCGCAAGGGCGGCCAGTACGCCGACCAGGAAGACCGCGAGCTGGCGACCGTCTAAGGCGCCTACGCCCTCATCGTGAAGTAGGCGAGGCCCGCCACGCCGATGGCGATGCGCAGCCAGCCGAACGGGGCGAAGCCGCGGCGGGTGACGATCGCCAGCATGCCGCGGATCACGAACAACGCCACGAGAAACGAGACCACGAAGCCGATGGCCACCAGCTCGACGTGGCTGACGTTCATCAGGTCCTTGCGGTTCTTCCAGGCGTCGACCGTGAAGGCGCCGGCCATCACCGGGATGGCCAAGAGGAACGAGAACTCCGCGGCCACCCGCTTTTCGACGCCCATCAGCATGGCCCCGACGATGGTCGCCCCCGAGCGCGAGACGCCGGGCACCAGGGCCAGGCACTGGAACAGGCCGATGATGAAGGACGTGCCCAGCGGGATCGCCATGGCGTCCTTCCGCGTCGGATAGGGCGCGAAGCGATCGATCACCAGCAGCACCACGCCGCCGACGATCAGCGAGACGCAGACGATCCGCGGGCTCTCGAACAGCACCTGCTTGATGAGGTCATGCAGCAGCAGGCCCGCTACAGCGGCCGGCAGGAAGGCGATCAGCAGACTCCAGACGAAGTTCCGCGCCCGCGGGACGGTCGGCACCAGCAGCGCGATCGACCACAGCCGGCGGAAATAGATCACCACGACGGCCATGATCGCGCCCAGCTGGATCAGCACCGCGAAGGTGTCCCAGAAGGGCTCCTTCAAGTTCATGGCGGTCTTGGCCAACAGCAGCATCCCGGTCGAGGAGACCGGGATGAATTCTGTCAGGCCCTCAATGAGCCCCAGGATCGCGGCGTGAATCCAGTCCAGCATCGGTTTCGCCCCCTCAGGCGCCCGGTCCCAGGCAAGCGGGGCCGCGGCGGCGTAAGGCTTCGGTGAGTATCGTGAACAAGCCGTTTACCAAAGCCCGACGGCGGGGATTTCTCCCGGCCTAGCCGGCCATGAGGGGCGACCCTACCGGGCCGGGCGCGACGCGGCGGTAGATGAGGGCCTCGGCCACGTGGACGCGACGCACGGTGTCGGCGCCCTCCAGATCGGCGATTGTGCGGGCCAGCCGCAGGGTCCGCGTCCAGCCGCGGGCGGTGAGACCGCCGGCCTCTGCGGCGCGGGTGATCAGCGCGCGGGCTGGGGGGTCCAGCGCGCAGATGGTCTCCAGCCAGTCGCCATCGGCGCGGGCGTTGAGCGCTTCGCCCCCTTTACCGCCACCGGGGCCGGCGGCGGCGCGGTCGGCCTGGACCGCGCGGGCGGCGGCGACGCGGGCGGCGGCCTCGGCCGTGCCCTCGGCGGGGGCCGGCAGGGCTAGGTCGGCGGCGGTGACCGGCGGGACCTCCACTTGCAGGTCGATGCGGTCCATCAACGGCCCGGAGATGCGGCCCAGGTAGTCGGTCTGGCAGCGCGGCGCGCGGCCACAGGCGCCGCGTCCTGCCCCGCCCAGGCCGCAGCGGCAGGGGTTCATCGCCGCCACCAGTTGCACTCGAGCCGGGTAGCGGACGTGGGCGTTGGCGCGGGCCACCATCACCTCGCCGGTCTCCAGGGGCCCGCGCAGGCTGTCCAGCGCCTGGGCGGAGAATTCCGGTATTATGTAGCAAGCACACCTAATCCAGGGCGTCTGTCACGGCTTCCGGCGTGGTATATCATCGGTCGCGATGTCGGGGCGGCTAGGCGTCCCCAGTCACCCCTAGCGCAGGACCTGAGCCCAATGGGGTTCGGTGGGGCGCTGTCGCTACACATAGAGAGATTACGGCGTTACGCCACCAACCGCAGGCTGCACTCTAGGATGGAACGCCCAAACACCGTCGCGGGCCTAGTCGCCAAGCGCGCCGAGCTGGTGAAACTCCGCTCCCAGCTAGAGCGCGAGGTCCACAAGATCACCTGCGACCTGGATCACCTGGACGCGGCCATTGCGCTGTTCGATCCCGCCAACACGCCCGCCGCCGTAGCCCGCTACGCCGTCAAGCACCGGGCCAAGAAGGGCGCGCTCAAACGGTTCGTCCTGGGCTTCCTGAGAGACGCCAGCGGGCCGGTGACGTCGAAGGACATAACCGAGGCTTGGACCGCCGCGCGGGGCCTGCGGGCTGACGACGCGACGTATGTGATCCTGCGGAAGCGCGTCGGCTCGTGCCTGATCGCGCTGCGGGCTCAGGGCCATGTCGCCGATATCCCCCAATCAGGGGAGTACAAAGGGTGGAGGCTAGAACGATAAGTAGAAGTGGGTTCCGGGGCCGCTATAGGACAGCAAGCCGTGGGCCAAAACGACTGTCGCGCCGAACGGGATCGCGCTCAGCATGTGGCTTCCACCGTTTGACCGCGCCACCGCCCTCGCGATTTGGAGGGGAGAGATAAATTTCGTCCTGTACTCTCGCGTCTCCTACTTCGATCCGGTCATGCAGGAACGACAATTCGAGGAAATTGCCGCGAGGTTCGGTTTCATGCAGGAGCCCGGAACGGACGGCTACAAGTCTATGGGACTTCTCGGTATCGAATGGACTGCGCTTCCCCGCTTCCACTTCGATGGGGACGAGGTGAAGACCTAGCGCCAGCAGCGCGGCAATGATCACCGCCCGTCACCGTTTCCGATGACATAGGCACTCGCAATCGGCGGTGACCGCGTGGTCCTTGGTGTGCTTGCTACATAGTACCGGAGAATTCGGGCAATTCATCCAGGAACAGCACGCCGTTGTGCGCCAGGCTGACTTCGCCGGGCTTGGCCTTCATCCCCCCGCCGGTCAGGGCCGCCATGCTGGCCGAGTGGTGGGGGCTACGGAACGGCCGGGCGCGCGTCAGTTCGCCCTTGGCGATCAGCCCGGCCACCGAATGGATCATCGAGGTCTCGAGCAGCTCCTGCGAGGTGAGTGGCGGCAGCAGACCCGGCAGGCGCGCGGCCATCATCGACTTGCCCGAGCCCGGTGGGCCGACGAAGGCCAGGTTGTGGCCGCCGGCCGCGGCGATCTCCAGCGCCCGCTTGGCGTTTTCCTGGCCCTTCACCTCGCGCAGGTCCGGCCCGCGTTCGGCGTCCTTCATCGGCCCCGGCTTCGGCGGCGACAGCATCTGGGTCCCGCGGAAGTGGTTCACCAGGGCGATCAGCGACGGGGCGGCGAGGATCCGCGTTTCCCCCGCCCAGGCCGCCTCGGGCCCGCAGGCTTCGGGGCAGATAAGGCCCAGGCCCATGCCCCCGGCCGCCACCGCCGCGGGAAGCGCGCCGGCGACCTGCACGATCCGCCCGTCGAGCGAGAGCTCGCCGACCGCGGCCCAGTCCAGCAGGGTGTCCGGCGGGATGATGCCCATGGCGCCCATCAGGGCGAGGGCGATCGGCAGGTCGTAGTGGCTGCCGATCTTGGGTAGGTCGGCCGGCGCGAGGTTGGCGATGATCCGCCGCCCGGGCATCGAAAGCCCTAGGCCCATGAAGGCGGCGCGGACCCGCTCGCGGCTCTCACCGACCGCCTTGTCGCCCAGGCCCACGACGATGAACGCCTGCTCGCCGCCGGTCAGCTGAACCTCGACGTCGACCCGTCTGGCCTCGACGCCTTCGAACGCGACTGTCACGACCCGCGCGGCCATCATCAATCCCTAGTGGTTCAGCCGGACTTATCCACAATAGCCACCACAGCGGGCGGTCTAGATCAAGAACATATGTAGAACTTTTGGGGAAAGTGAGACGGTTCAGTGACTTATGTTCACCGCCTCGCGAAGCAAGCTAGCCCGTGGCGCTAAGTCTGCGCCCGCAGACTTTCAATCCGCGCCCAGACGATGTCGGCGGCGTCGATGCCGGTGAAGGTCCTAAGCGCCACCGCCCCGGTCGGCGAGGTGACGTTGATCTCGGTCAGCCATTCTCCGATCACGTCGATTCCGACGAACAGCAGGCCACGGGCCTTCAGCTCCGGTCCGATCGCCGTACAGATTTCCCGGTCGCGTGCGGTCAGCTCCACCGCCTCGGCCCTGCCGCCGACCGCAAGGTTGGAGCGGATCTGGCCCTTCTGCGGCACACGGTTGATCGCCCCCACTGCCTCCCCGTCGACCAGCAGGATGCGCTTGTCGCCCTTGGTCACCGAGGGCAGGAACTTCTGCAGGATCACCGGCTCGTCCGAGAGCTCGGCATGGATTTCCAGCAGCGAGTCGAGGTTCGGATCATCGGCCAGGTGGCGGGTGACGCCCGATCCTCCGCGCCCGTTCAAGGGCTTCAGCACCACGTCGCCGTGGCGCTTGCGGAAGTCGTGGATGGCCTCGCGGTCGTTGGTGATCAGGGTCGGCGGTTGAAGGCCGGGGAACTTGGTGACGAACAGCTTCTCGGGCGCGTTGCGCACCTCGATCGGATTGTTGACCACCAGGGTCTTCGGATGGACCGCCTCCAGGAAGAAGGTCGAGTCGATGTAATTCATGTCGAAGGGCGGATCCTGGCGCAGCAGGATCACATCGAACCCGGCCAGTTCCACGCGCCGCCAGGAGCCCAGCGTGGCGTGGTCGCCCTTCTGACGCTGCACGCTCACGTCGCGGCCGCGCGCGAAGATCCGGCCCTCGTCCATGGCCAGGGTGTCGGTGGTGTAGACGAACAGGCTGTGCCCGCGGGCCTGGGCCATCTCCATCATCATGAAGGTGGTGTCGCCCTCGATGTTGATCCCCTCGATGGGATCCATCTGGACCGCGACTTTCAACGACATGGAATGCTCCCGACCGCCCGATCCTAGGCAGATAGGCCGCCGGGAGCCGCGGCGCTAGTTCAGCTGCAGGCGGACTCGCTCGCGCTGGGCTCGCGCGGCGAGCGCCGCGCCGCCGTCCAGGGCCGTGGCGCGGGCCAGGGCCTCCAGCGAGCCGGCCAGCGCGCCCTGCCCCTCGCGGGCGGCGGCGACGTCGAGCCAGGGGCGATGGTCGGTGGGGTCGAGCAGGGCGCGGCGCAGGGCCGCGCGCTCGGCTAGCGGAAAGTCGCGGGCCTGGGTGGCGCGGGCGTAAATGGTGTTCTGCAGCCGGATCAGCACGGCGCGGTCGCTGACCGGCGCCATCAGCCGGTCGAGGCGGTCGGCGACGTTCGGCGTCAGGCCGGCATGCAGGGCGCGGCGGGTGAGCTCGGACGGCAGCACCACGCGGCCCTCCGAGAACGGATCGAGCGCCAGGGGCCCTTCGTCCGTCTCGATTCGCAGCAGGAAGTGGCCGGGGAAATCGACCCCCTGCACGGTCAATCCGCAGGCCTGGGCAGCGTGCAGGTAGTAGACGCCCAGCGCCACGGCCAGGCCCTTGCGCCGCTCGGCGACGGCAAGGATGTCGGCGTTGTCGGGGTCCTCGTAGGTCAACAGGTCGCCGGCCAGGCGCATGTCGCCGGCCATGGTTTCGGCCAGGGCTTCCTCGGCGCTCTCGTTCTTCAGCCGCAAGGTGAGGCGCTCGCAGGCCGCCTTGCCCAGGTCGCGGGCCGCCCGGGGATCGCGGCTGGGGTCCTCGTGGATGGCGCAGGCGATAGCGGCTTCCAAAAGCGGGAAGTCGCCGTCGGTCTTGCCGCCGGCTTCCAAGAGGATGGCCTCAGCTTCCTCGCGGCCCATGGTTCCCGACCCCACCGAACTCTTACGCACCGTTCCAGGCGTCGGGAATATGCCTGGGTAGTTTGCCGGGCGCGAGGGCTATGAGGTCGAGACGCACCGCCGCACCCGCCAGGGCGGGCCGCGAGGCGGCCAGGGCGGTTCCGGCGCGGCGCAGACGATCGCGCTGGTCGAGGCTGACAGTCTCAAGCGCGGCCAGCAGGGTGGTGCGCCGCTTGACCTCGACCACCGCCAGGACGCCACCCTTCAGCGCCAGGAGGTCGACCTCGGCCTGGCGGGTCTTCAGCCGGAAGCCGAGAATGCGGTAGCCCTTGGCCATCAGCCAGATCGCCACCAGCACCTCGCCGCGGCGGCCGGAGAGGCGGGCGGCCGTCCCGCGAGCCCGGCGGACCTCATTCATTTGCCCGCCCTCATCTCCATCGCCCGCTGGTAGACGTCGCGGCGCGACAGCCCCAGCGCCTTGGCCACCTCGGCGGCGGCCTCGGCGGGACGCAGGCGCTGCAGGGCGTCGGCAAGGGCGGTGTCGATGTCGCGGGCGGTGGCTTCGACCTCGCGGCCGGGCCCGACCAAGATGACGATCTCGCCCTTCGGCGCGTCGAGCTTCGGATCGGCGGCCAGGTCGGGGAGCGGGCCACGGTAAAGGGTCTCGTAGAGCTTCGTCAGTTCACGGCAGACCACCGCCTCACGCGGTCCGAACACGGCCGCCATGTCAGCCAGGCTGGCCGCCAGTCGCGAGCCACCCTCGAAGAACACCAGGGTCGCCCGGAGCGGGCTGAGCTCCTCCAGAAAGGTCCGACGTGCGGCGCTCTTGGGCGGCGGAAAACCTGCGAACAGGAAGCGGTCGGTTGGCAATCCGGCCGCGGAGAGCCCCGCCAGCACAGCCGAGGCGCCCGGGATCGGGATCACCGGATAGCCCGCCGCGGCCGCGTCGCGCACCAGCCGGTAGCCGGGGTCTGAGACCAGCGGGGTGCCGGCATCCGAGACCAAAGCCACCCGCTTGCCGTCAGCCAGGGCCGCCATGGCCTTGGGCAGCGACCGCTCCGCAACGTGGTCGTCGTAGCGCTCCAGCTTCGCCGATAGTCCGTAGGCGGACAGCAGTTTGCCGGCCACGCGGGTGTCCTCGGCCAACACCAGATCGGCGGCGGCCAGCACGTCGAGGGCCCTGAGCGTGATGTCCCGCAGGTTGCCGATCGGCGTGGCCACCACATAGAGCCCCGCCGCCAGCGGCGCGTCGTCGAGCTTGGGGGGTGGGATGCCGCGGGCCATCGGGGAGGGTTCGCCGCGAACGGCCTTCAAGGCAAGCGGCTAGCTCGCCAACTCCAGGGTCAGCCGGTCCAACACCAGCCGGCCGGCCGGCGTTGCGCGCAGGCGGTCGGGGTCGTCGGCGAGCAGGCCGAGGTCCACCAGGTCCGCGATCCGCGCTTCCGCAAGGTCGAGCGCGGCCACTTCGTCGCGGGCGACACCCTCGGTGATGCGCAGGCCGCTCAGCAGGCGTTCCTGCGCCGCCTCGCGGGGCGACAGCGTCTGGCGCTCGACCAGGCCGAAGCCGGCCTCGGCGACGCGGGCGATATAGTCGGCGGGGCGCTTGGCGGCATAGGTGGCGTGGCGCGCGCCCTCCAGCGTGATCCGGCCGTGGGCGCCAGGGCCCGCGCCGACGTAGTCATGGCCCTGCCAATAAATCAGGTTGTGCCGTGAGCGCGCCGCCTGGCCACGGGCATGATTGGAGACCTCGTAGGCCTCGAAGCCCGCCGCTTCCAGCACCTGCTGGGTCGTGTCGAACAGCGCCGCGCCTTGGTCTCCGTCCGGCGGCGCGAACAGGCCGCGCCGCGCCGCACGGTCGAAGGCGGTGCCAGCCTCGATGGTCAGCTGGTAGGGCGAGACATGCTCGGCCCCAAGGTCGACCGCGGCGCGGAGCTCATCGGCCCAGGCGCCGGGCGTCTGGCCGGGCCGCGCGTAGATCATGTCGATGGAGAGCCGGGGAAAGGCCTTGGCCGCCGCCGTGGCCGCGCGCACGGCGGTCGCCGCATCGTGGTTGCGCCCCAGGAACGTCAGCGCCGTATCGTCGAGCGACTGCAGGCCCAGCGACAGGCGGTTCACGCCACCCCCGGCGAAGGCGGCGAAGCGAGCGGCCTCGGCGTCGGTGGGATTGGCCTCCTAGGTCACTTCGAGGTCAGAGGCGGAACGCCACAGGGCGCGCGCCGCCGCGATGATCGCCGCCGCCCAGTCCGGATCCATCAGCGACGGCGTGCCGCCGCCGAAGAAGATCGAGGCCAACTCGCGCTCGCCGGTCAGCGTCCGCTGCGCTTCCAGATCGGCGATTATGGCGGAAGCCAGCACCGCCGGCTCGTCGCCCTTCCGATCCTTGAAGACGTTGAAGTCGCAGTAGGGGCAGATGCGGGCGCAGTAGGGCCAGTGAACGTAGAGGCCCAGAGGACGGAGGCTCGTCACAAGAGCGCGGCCTTCAGCTTGGCGAAGGCCCGCGCGCGATGGCTCATGCCGTCTTTCTGGGCCGGGTCCAGTTCGGCAAAGGTCTGGGTCATGCCCTCGGGGATGAAGATCGGATCGTAGCCAAAACCCTTGTCGCCGCGCGGCGGGAAGGTGAGCGTGCCATCCACCCGGCCCTCGACCACCACCGCGGGCCCGCCCGGCCAAGCCACCGCCAGCGCCGAGGTGAACCAGGCGCTCATGTCCCGCGCCCCGGCCTCCTCAAGCCGCTCCTCGACCTTGGCCATGGCCAGTGCGAAGTCGCGGCCCGGCCCCGCCCAGCGCGCCGAATAGATGCCCGGGGAGCCGTCGAGAGCGGCCACCGACAGGCCGGAATCGTCGGCCAGCGCGATCAGGCCCGACGCCTCGGCGGCCGCGCGGGCCTTCAGCAGGGCATTGCCCACGAAGGTGGTTTCCGTCTCGTCCGGCTCGGCCAGGCCCAGCTTCCCGGCGCTCACCAGGGTGAAGCGGTTCTCGAGGATTTCCGCCAGTTCGCGCGCCTTGCCGGGATTGTGGGTAGCCACCACCAGGCGGGTCCCCGGGTCCAGCTTCAACGCCATCGCTTCACTCCGCTCCGTTAGGGCCGTCTTTACCGCGGCCGGACCATACCGCCGCCCCGCTGTGTTGCATTGCAAAATTTTAATATCGTTACTCGATGTTAATTTGATCGCTAATCGATGCGGCCGTATTGATTATCGGCATTGAGGCGGTCCGCCGCCTCAACAACTCGCTGCACTGCAGCAAATGACATTGAAGGATACAAGACTATGTTCTCCACCGTTATGCGGGCTTTCGACCGCGTCGCCTTGACCCTGTTCGTCGGCCTAGCCATCACCCCGATGCTGGCGGTCGCCGTCGCCGCCACGATCCACTAGGCTTGCTCATGAGGTTCGCCCGACCCGCTCCTGCCGTGCAAAAGGCGAGGGCGGGTTTTGGCGCAACTGATCAATGACTTTGGGCGATGCCGGGGGAGGCTTTTGGATGCGCGCGCTTGGACCGGGATCGGTCTCCAGTTTCCTCAAGATCATCCTCGACGTGGTCTATGCCGCCCTCTGGATCAGCCTGGGCGTGGTGGCGCTGGCGCTGCTCGCCGCGCTGCTGTTCAGCTTCAACCCCGATCTCTTTCCCCGCGGCGCGGGCGCCAACGTGACCATCATGTCGGCCCGCGGCCCACTGCTGGCGGGCTTCCTGCTGGTCGCCGGCCTGACCCTCGGCGGCGTACTGACGATCGTCAGCGCGCTGCGCCGCATCTTCATGACCCTGACCGCCGGCGACCCCTTCCATCCCGACAACATCCGCCGCCTGCGGCTGATCGGGCTGATGCTGGGCGCGCTGGAGCTTGAGCGCTATCTGGTCGCCGCCGTCGCGCCCGCCTTGCCCTGGGTGCGCAAAGTCGACGGCAGCTTCAACGCCACAGCCTGGTTCTCGGTGCTGGTGGTCTTCGTCCTGGCCGAGGTCTTCCGCGAGGGCGCGCGCCTGCGCCGCGAAGCCGAACTGACGATCTAGGGGCGCCACTCCATGCCCATCCGCGTTCAATTGGACCGCATCCTGCTCGACAAGCGCATGTCGCTGACCGAACTCGCCGACCGGGTGGGCGTGACCATCGCCAACCTGTCGATCCTGAAGACCGGCAAGGCCCGCGCCGTGCGCTTTTCCACCCTTGCGGCGCTCTGCCGCGAGCTGGATTGCCAGCCGGGGGACCTGCTCAACTACGAAGCCGGTCCCTCCGACGACCTGCCGGACAGCGACGACGACGGCTAGCTATCGCACTGCGGTGCGGCAAACTGGCTCTGCTGTAGAATATCTTGCGATGTCAACACTTCGTTCCTATATGCGATGCACAATGCTGCGCTGCACAAAGGAGTGTCGCCATGATCGCTGCGATTGGAAAGTTCTTCGATGCCCTGTTCGCGCCGCTGGCGCGTGAGTTGAACCGGATGCCGCCCTCGGCCTTCCGATACATGCTGGCCGGGCTCTAAGGCGTTACCACACACGCGCCGTCCCGAGGGATGGCGCCTAAGCGGGCGGCGGGGGTCCCAGCCCCCCGCGTTTCGTTTATTGGCCCACCCCGGCCCCCCCACCGACAGCAACTCTTTG
>JBBQTP010000065.1:0-22149 GCA_038213205.1 Caulobacterales bacterium | reverse complement strand
GGGGCGGGCGGGCACGCCGGCCACCTGTCGCCGTTCGCCCTGATCCAGGGCCTGCGCGAGTGGTTCGACGGGCCGATCGCGCTGTCGGGCTCGATTGCCCACGGCCGGGCGATCCTGGGCGCCCAGGCGATGGGCGCGGACCTGGCCTATATCGGCTCGGCCTTCATCGCGACCCAGGAAGCCAACGCCAACCCGGCCTATCAGCAGATGATCGTCGAGAGCACGGGCGAGGACATCACCTATACGAACCTGTTCACCGGTGTGCACGGCAACTACCTGACGCCTTCGATCATCGGCGCGGGCCTGGATCCGGCGAACCTGCCGGTCTCGGACGCGTCGGCGATGAACTTCGGCTCGGGCGGCAACCAGAAGGCCAAGGCGTGGCGCGACATCTGGGGCTGCGGCCAGGGCATCGGGGCGGTGAAGTCGATCCCGCCCGCCGCCGAGATGATCGCGCGCCTGTCGGCCGAGTACGAGCAGGCCAAGGCAGAGCTCGCCGTGAAGGTGGCGCTGACCGAGCGCAAGATCGCCCTCGCGGCGGAATAGCCGCCGGCTCGAGGTGTTGCAGATTTTCTGCGACGTCAATCAGCTTAATCCCATTGGTTAAGTAGGAATAGGCGGCCTAACTTCCCCTCGCTCAACTACGAGGGGACCGAGCATGATTGCTTCTGCGCCATTCCACCGGACCATCCGCGCGCTGGTTGTCGCGGGCCTGTTGTGCAGCGTCGCGCCGGCGGCCCTGGCCCAGGCGGTGACCACCGCCCCGCCGCCAGGCTCGGGGATCAGCCAGGAGCAGGCGCTGGCGCTGTCAGCGCGGCTGGACGCCCTGGAGAAGCACAACGAGGAGCTGGAAGCCCAGATCGCCGACCTGAAGGCCCAGACCGCCGGCTCAACCCAGCTGATCCGCGACACCCAGGCGGCGCAACCGACGGTAACCGTCGCCAACGGGCGGCCGACGTTCACGACGGCGGACGGGCAGTTCAAGTTCGCGGTGCGCTCGGTCGTGCAGTTCGACGCCGCAAGCTATTCGGAGAGCCCGCGCACGGCCGCTAACGACCTGGGCTCCGGCGCTAACTTCCGCCGCGCGCGCCTCGGCTTCGACGGGACGGCGTTCAAGGACTGGAACTACGCCCTGTGGGGCGAGTTCGGCGGATCTGGGGGCGAGTCGACGATCCTGAACCAGGCCTATCTGGAATATGCCGGCTGGAAGCCCTTCGGCCTGGACGAGCCGGTCCGGCTGCGGGCCGGCGCCTGGGCCACGCCGTCCGGACTGGAAGACGCCACCAGCAACACCGAGGAGCTGTTCCTGGAGCGGCCGGCGGTGGCCGAGCTGGTCCGCGGCTTTGCGACGGGCGACGGCCGAACCGGCGTGGGCGCCACCGCCCGCGGCGCGGGCTGGTACGCATCCGGCCTGTCGTCAGGCAAGGTGGTCGGCGTGCCGACGACACCGGAGATCGACCAGCAGTCGGGATACGCATTCCGGCTGGCCCTTAATCCCATCCACGGCGCCGACTACGACGTGCATGTCGGCGCCAACATCCAAGGCATCCTCGATCCCGCCGACACGACGGCCGGCCCGGTCTCGACCCGGGCGGTACGTCTGCAGGAGCGTCCGGAACTGCGGGTCAGCGGCCTGCGGCTGGTCGATACCGGCGCGATCAATTCCGACGGCCTGACGGCCTACGGACTGGAGGCCGGCGTGAGCTGGAAGAACCTCTATGGGTCCGGCGAGTGGTACAGGATCGACGTGAGCCGCAAGGCCACGGCGCCGTCTGTTTCGCCCTTCGATCCGTCCGTCTCGGGCTGGTACCTGCAAGGCGCCTGGGCGATCACCGGCGAGCACCATGCCTGGACCAACGCCAACGGCGGCTTCGTGGGCATCCGCCCGGCGAAGATCTTCGATCCGCGCCGCAGGACCTGGGGAGCCTGGGAGCTTGCCGCGCGTTACAGCGAACTGGACCTGAACGATCGCGACGGCGTCGCCGGCGCGGCCACGCCCGCGGGCGGCATCCGAGGTGGAGAGCAGAAAATCTCAACGCTCGGACTGAATTGGTACCCCAACAACGTCGTTCGCTTCCTGCTCGACTATCAGTGGGACCGGGTGACGCGGCTGAGCGCCGCGGGGGCCTCCATTGGCGAAGATGTGAACGTTATTTCGTTCCGCTCGCAGTTTGCATTCTGATCCTTGTCCCCGGGAGCCCGAAGATGAGCCTCACCCACATCACCCGCCGCGGACTGGTCGCTTCCGGCGCCGCGCTCGGGGTCAGCGCCGCGGCCTCGCCGCTGCTGCTCGCCGGCCAGGCGCAGGCCGCGGCCAAGACCGTCACTCTCCTGAACGTGAGCTACGACCCGACGCGGGAGCTCTACAAAGAGATCAACGCCGCTTTCGCGACCTACTGGAAGGGCAAGACCGGTGAGATCCTCGATATCAAGCAGAGCCACGGCGGTTCGGGCAAACAGGCCCGCTCGGTGATCGACGGCCTGCAGGCCGATGTGGTGACCCTGGCGCTGGCCGGCGACATCGACGAGATCGCGGCGCGGGCCAAGCTGCTGCCCGCCGACTGGCAGTCGCGGCTGCCGAACAACTCGACGCCCTACACTTCGACGATCGTGTTCCTGGTGCGCAAGGGCAATCCGTGGAAGATCAAGGACTGGCCCGACCTGGTGAAGCCGGGCGTCGGCGTGATCACCCCCAATCCCAAGACCTCCGGCGGCGCGCGCTGGAGCTACCTGGCGGCCTATGACCATGGCCGCAAGCACGGCGGCGATGCGGCGGCCAAGGACTACATCACCCGGCTCTACAAGAACGTGCCGGTGCTGGGCGCCGGGGCGCGGGACGCGACGACGACCTTCGCCCAGCGCGGGCTCGGCGATGTGCTGCTGTCCTGGGAGAACGAGGCCTATCTGACGATCGACGAGTTCGGGCCGAAGTTCGACATCGTCTATCCGTCCAGCTCGATCCTGGCGGAGCCGCCGGTGGCGATGCTGGACAAGAACGTCGACCGTCACAAGACCCGCGTGCAGGCCACCGGCTACCTGAACTTCCTCTACAGCCCGCTGGCCCAGGACATTATCGGTAAGCACCACTTCCGTCCGCGCGAGGCGGCGGCCGCAGCCAAATACGCGGCAGGCTTCAAACAGATTCCGCTGGTGACCATCGACCAGGGCTTCGGTGGCTGGAAGAAGGCCAGCGCCGTGCACTTCACCGACGGCGGCCTGTTCGACCAGATTTACAAGCCGACGTGACCGATCAGGCCATCCTCCCCCCAAAGCCTGTCACGGGCGGCCCGGTCGTTGCAAGACAGCCGCGCCGTTCGCGTTTCGTGGAGCCGTCGATCCTGCCGGGCTTCGGCCTGTCGCTGGGGTTCACACTCTTCTACCTGGGCGTCATCGTCATCTTGCCGTTGACCGCGCTGGCGCTGCGGCCCTGGGAGCTTGGGCTGAGCGGCGTTGTCCACGCGCTGACCGCGCCCAGGGTCGCTGCGTCGCTGCGGCTGAGCTTTGGACTGTCGGCGCTGGCCGCGCTGCTGAACGCGCCGCTCGGACTGCTGCTGGCCTGGACGCTGACCCGCTACCAGTTCCCGGGCCGTCGCATCCTCGACGCGCTCGTCGACCTGCCGTTCGCGCTCCCGACCGCGGTCGCCGGCATTGCGCTGACCGCCATCTATGCGCCGAATGGGCCGCTGGGATCGCTGCTCGCCAAGGTGGGGATCAAGGCCGCCTATTCGCCGCTCGGCATCTTCATCGCGCTGGTGTTCATTGGCCTTCCGTTCGTGGTGCGCTCGCTGCAGCCGGTGCTGCAGGACCTCGACATGGAGGTGGAGGAGGCGGCCCAGACGCTGGGCGCCAACAGCCTGCAGCGTGCGGTGATGGTGGTGTTGCCGGCGCTCGCGCCGTCGCTGATCTCCGGCCTCAGCCTGGCCTTCGCCCGCGCGGTCGGCGAGTACGGCTCGGTGGTGTTCATCGCCGGCAACCTGCCGATGAAGACCGAGATCGCGCCGCTGCTGATCGTCATCAAGCTGGAGCAGTACGACTACGCCGGCGCGGCGGCCGTGGGCCTGGCGATGGTGGCGATCTCGTTCGGCAGCCTGATCGCGATCAACGGGTTGCAACTGTTCCTGGCCCGGCGAGGCAAGGCATGACCGCCGCCGCCACACCCGCGGGCGCAAAACCCATCTCCGCCTCCCGCCTCCCCGGTCTGGCCTTCCTGCTGGTGCTGGCTTCGGCCGTGGTGATGGCGGTGCTGGTGCTGCTGCCGCTGTTCACTGTGTTCCACGACGCCTTCTCCAAGGGCCTCGGCAAGTACCTGGACTCGATCCGTGAGCCGGACGCCCTGGCGGCGATGCGGCTGACGCTCCTGGTCTCCGGTATCTCGGTGCCGCTGAACGCCGCGTTCGGGGTGGCCGCAGCCTGGTGCATCGCCAAGTTCGAGTTCCGCGGCAAGAGCGTGCTGCTGACCCTGATCGACCTGCCGTTCCCCATGTCGCCGGTGGTCTCGGGCCTGGTCTGGGTGCTGCTGTTCGGCGCCCAAGGCTGGTTCGGGACCTGGCTGATCGACCACGATATCAAGATCATCTTCGCCACCACCGGCCTGGTGCTGGCGACCATCCTGGTGACCTTCCCGTTCGTCGCGCGCGAGCTGATCCCTCTGATGCAGGACCAGGGCGCCGATGAGGAGGCCGCGGCGCTCACGCTGGGCGCCAGCGGCCTGACCACCTTCTGGAAGATCACCCTGCCGAACATCCGCTGGGCGCTGCTCTACGGCGTGCTGCTGTGCAATGCGCGCGCCATGGGCGAGTTCGGCGCCGTCTCCGTGGTCTCCGGCCACATCCGTGGGCTCACCACCACGCTCCCGCTTCACGTCGAGGTGCTCTACAATGACTATGACTTCGTCGGCGCCTTTGCCGCGGCCAGCCTCCTGGCCTCGCTTGGGCTCGTCACCCTGGTCCTCAAGACCGCCCTTGAATGGCGACATGCCGGTGAACTCTCTGCGAACCGCCGACACTGAGACGCCGTCACGCCTGTCGCTGGAGATCAGCGGCATTTCCAAGTCTTTTGGCCGGTTCCCCGCGTTGAAGAACGTGTCGCTGCAGGCGAGGGACAAGGAGTTCCTGGCGCTGCTGGGTCCGTCGGGTTCGGGCAAGACGACGCTGCTTCGGGTGCTGGCCGGGCTGGAGCAGCCGGACGCCGGCGAGGTGCGCTTCGACGGCGAGGACTTCCTGGCCATGCCGGTGCGCCGGCGCAAGGTGGGCATGGTCTTCCAGCATTACGCGTTGTTCCGCCACATGACCGTGGCCCAGAACATCGCCTTCGGCCTGAAGGTGCGGAAGCGCGCGGAACGGCCGGCAAAATCGGAGATCGACGACCGGGTGCAGAACCTGCTGTCGCTGGTCCAGCTCGAGGACCTGGGCAAGCGGTTCCCCAGCCAGCTTTCCGGCGGGCAACGGCAGCGCGTGGCGCTGGCCCGCGCGCTGGCGATTGAACCCCGCATGCTGCTGCTCGACGAACCGTTCGGTGCACTGGACGCCCAGGTGCGCCGCGAGCTGCGCCGCTGGCTGCGCGAGGTCCATGACCGGGCCGGCGTGACCACGGTGTTCGTGACCCACGACCAAGAGGAGGCACTCGATCTCGCCGACCGGGTGGCGATCCTGAAGGACGGTGAGTTGAAGCAGCTTGGCTCGCCCAACGAGGTCTACGAGAACCCCGCCGACCCCTTCGTCTACGACTTCCTGGGCGCGGCCTGCCGGATGCCCGGCGTGGTGGTGGGCAACCGCCTGACTGTGGCCGACTGGGAGACGGTGGCCGAGAAGGGCGCGCCGCAAGGCCCGGTCGAGGTGTTCTTCCGCCCCGACGAGGTGGCCTTCGCGCCGGCGGACGGCGCGGGGCTGGCGGGCGAGGTGAAAGCCGTCGCCCAGCGCGGGCCGGACGTGCGCGTCGAATGCCTGGTCGAAGGTCAGCTGCTGGAGCTCGCGGCCCACGGCCCCAGCCTGCCGGCCGGTTTGGCGCCGGGCCTGGCGCTGCGGATCAAGCCGCTGCGGCCGAGGATTTATCCGCGGGGCGTCTAGGGCGGCGGGCCTTCCTCGCCGGTGAATGTGCGGACCGGGCGTTCGCGGTTCCAGAGTTCCATCGGCCGGCCGTCGCCATAGAGGCGTGCGCGGCGGGCGGCCTCGTCGTCGTCAGCGCAGGCCAGTTCGATCACGCCGCGGATGTGGCCCGCGGGATCGAGGAAATAGAGTCGGTAATCCGGCATCGCCCAACACCCTTGATGCACGGCTCAGTACACACCTCGGGGTTGTGAAAGGCAAGTTGCGCGCCACAAGATCGGGCGCGGGCGGCGCCGCGCCTTAGCGTGCGTTGCGCGCGGCGCCAGACGCCGGCTCCGGACCGGTTAAGGAAGTTTTTACCATATTCTTTACGTTCCGTTGTTTTCCGGCGGCTTCAGTCTTGCCATGACCGAGCGCGCCGGAAGCAGGACCGCACGTAAGAGCCAGGCCGCCGTGCGCCGCCTGCTCGTCCTCAGCCTGGCGCTGGTCGCCCTAGTGCTGATCGGGGTCACCATGCTGCTGGCGGAGGGCTCCCGGCGGCTGGATGAACTCAAAGTCCGCGAGGACAGCTTCCTGATCGCCAACGCGGCCAACCGGATCGGTACCCACCTTGTGTCCGCCATGACCACCGTGACCGTCTGGGACCAAGCGTACCGCAACCTGCGCCCGGGCGGCGATCTTCATTGGGCGGATGCCGAGATCGGTGGCTTCTTTGCCAACAACCGGGGGTTCGACCGCACCGTCGTGGTCGACGCCTCCGACCGGCCGTTTTACGCCTGGGTCGGCCAGCGTAGGGCCGACCCCGCTGAGCAGGCGTGGTTCATGACCGATGCGGCCCCGTTGATCCGGCAATTGCGAGCGGCCGAGGCGGCCGGCGCTCACGGCGCTGGCGCTGATCCCACAGATCCGACGCTCGGCGAAACAGCCAAGGGCATCCTGGTCTACGCCGGCCGGCGCTATCTGGTGGGCGCCTCGATCGTGACGCCGTCCGACCTGACCGCGCCGCGCCGCCCGGGGCCCGGCGTGATCGTGGTCACCGCCCAGTCGCTGGACCCGCTGATGCTGTTTTCGCTCAGGCGCATGCGGTTGCAGGCGCCGAGCATCGTTGCCACGAGCTCGGCGGAGGCCTCGGTGCCGCTCATCGACGTGAGGGGCAGGCGGGTCGGGGCGATCACCTGGACGCCGCAGCACAAGGGCCTGGAGGTTCTGCAGGACGATCTTCCCCTTCTCGGCCTCGGGCTGAGCCTGTTCGCGTTGGTGATGGCGATCCTCGGCTGGCAGATGGGCCGCGTGGTCCGCGTGCTCGATGCCTATGAGCGGGCGCACGAGGCCTCGATGCACGAGTTGGAAGACGCCCGCGACCGGGCCGAGGCGGCCAACGTCGCCAAGTCGCAATTCCTGGCCAACATGAGCCATGAGATCCGCACCCCGCTGAACGGCATATTGGGCATGGCGCAGGTGCTGGGCCTCGGCGACCTGCCGGGCGCCGCGCGCGACAAGATCGACGTAATCCACAGTTGCGGCGAGACCCTGCTGGCTCTGCTCAACGACGTGCTCGACCTGTCGAAGATCGAGGCCGGGCACATGCAGCTCGATCTCGGCGCGTTCGATCTGACCGCCGCCGTGGAAGGTGCGACGCGGGCCTTCGCCGAAGCCGCCAAGGGCAAGCGTGTGGCCTTCGTGGTCGACATCGATCCGATCCTGCAGGGGACCTGGCGGGGCGACGCGGGCAAGCTGCGCCAAGTGCTCGGCAACCTGGCCTCCAACGCGGTGAAGTTCACCACGGAGGGCGCGGTGCGGCTGACCGTGCGGCGCTCGGACGACGGGGTCTGTTTCGTTGTGACGGATACCGGCGTGGGCATCCCGGCCCTGCAGCTGGCGCAGCTCTTCCAGCGCTTCTCGCAACTCGATCCCTCGGTGACGCGGCGGTTCGGCGGAACGGGTCTTGGGCTGGCGATCTCGCGGCAGCTGGTCGAGCTGATGGGCGGCGCGATTTCGGTTTCGAGCGTCGAGGACCGCGGGTCGAGCTTCACCGTGAACCTGCCATTGCGCTGGGTCGGGCCGCTGCTGGCGCCTGAACCGAGCGTCGAGATGGGGCCGGAGCGGCGACCGCTGCGCATCCTGGCCGCCGAGGACAATCGGACCAACCAGATCCTGCTGGGGGCCATGCTGAACCCGCTGGGCGTCGACCTGCAGCTGGCGGGCGATGGCCGCGAAGCGGTGGCGCTGTTCCGCCAAGGAGCCTTCGACCTGGTGCTGATGGACGCCCAGATGCCGGTGATGAACGGGACTGACGCGGCGCGCGCGATCCGCGATCTGGAGCGCGCCGAGGGTCGGGCGCCGACGCCGATCCTGGCGCTGTCGGCCAATGTGATGCGTCACCAGATCGAGGACTATGAGGCGGCGGGCATGAACGGCTTCATCGCCAAGCCGATCCACATGGCCACCCTGATCCGCACCATCGAGAGGTACGCGGAAAAGGCAGGGCCTCTCGAGCGGCCCGTGCGCTGTGAGACGGAGCCGAGTGAGATTGCGGCCGCCTGATCCAGCGCCCATCTTGGGGCCTTGAGTTTCACGGGAGATCGCGATGAGCCATGTCACCTACAAGGTCGTCCAGCACGACAGCGGTTGGGCCTACACGGTCGATGGCTCCTATTCCGAGACCTTCCCGAACCATGACGCGGCCCTGAAGGCGGCGCGCCGCGCGGCGGGCGAGCAGCGGGTCAGCGGCGACACCCACGGCATCGTCTATGAGGACGCCAACGGCCAGGTCCACGAGGAGCTCTCCGACGGCGCCGACCGGCCGCAGACGGATGTTGAGGGCTAGCCCTTAGCGCCGCGGTTGTTCATCTCGTCGCCGGCGTTGGCGGGCAGGCGGGCGAACCACCAGAGCGAGACCAGGGTCCCGGCGCCGAAGATGGCGAAGGCCGGGGCCACCGTGGCGCCGGTCAGGTGGCTCTCGCCGCGCGCGATCATCAGGAAGTGCAGCAGGGTGGCGGCCAGTCCGATGCTCACCGACTGCATGAATTGCTGGGCCATCGAAGCGGTGGTCGTGCCGCGGCTCATCTGCGCCTGCTCCAGGTCGGCGTAGGCCATGCCGTTCAGGCTGGTGAACTGCAGCGAGCGGAAGAAGCCGCCGATCGCCAGGGCGGCCATGATCAGCCAGTGCGGTGTGTCGATCCGGAAGAGGGCGTAGACCATGTAGGTCGCCGCGCAGATCACCCCGTTGGCGATCAGCACGGTGCGAAAGCCGTAGCGGCGCAGGATCGGCGGGGCGGTGGTCTTCATGACCAGGGCGCCCACGGCGGAGATGAAGGTCATCAGGCCGGCGGCGAAGGCGGTCATACCGAAGCCCACCTGCAACAGCATGGCCAGCAGGAAGGGCGTGGCGCCGGGCACCAGGCGGAAGAATGCGCCGCCCAGCACCGAGGCCCGGAAGGTGGGGATCCTGAAGATCGACAGGTCGATGATGGCGTGCGGGTTGTTGCGTGCATGCGCCCAGTAGAGGCCCAGGCAGGCGAGGCCGCCGGCGAACAGGCCTGCCACCGCCAGCGGCGGCATGACGTTGCGGCCAAGGTTCTCGAACCCGAAGATCAGGCCGGCCAGGCCGAAGCCGGTGAGGAAGATGCCTCGCCAGTCGATGGGCGAGACGGCCTGTTCTTTCACGTTGGGCACGAACGCGCGGACCAGCAGCACGCCGGCGAAGGCGATCGGCAGGTTGAGGAAGAAGATCCATCGCCAGCTCACGAAAGTGACGATGGCGCCGCCCAGCACCGGGCCGATCACCGGGCCCAGCAGGGCCGGCATGGTGACCACCGACATGGCGCCGACCAACTCGTTCTTGGGTGTGGTGCGCAACAGGACTAGGCGTCCCACCGGCCCCATCATGGCCCCGGCGCAGCCCTGCAGCAGTCGTGCGGCAATCAGTTGCGGCAGGCTGTTGGCGAAACCGCAAAGCGCGGAGGTCAGCGCATAGGAGACCATCGCCACCATGAAGATGCGCTTGGCCCCGAAGCGGTCGGCCATCCAGCCGGAGATCGGCAGGAATACCGCCGAGGCCAGGAGATACATGGTGATGGCGACGTTGAGCCGCAGCGGCTCGACGTGCAGGGCGTGCGCCATGCTCGGCAATGCGTTGTTGATCGAGGTGGCGTTCAGCGTCTGCATCATCAGCGCCGAGCCGATGATCGCCGGGATCACCCAGCCGCGCAGGGTGACATCCTTGTCGGTGTTGAGGATCGCCGCGGCGTCGGCCCCGCCCTCGTCGAGGACGTCGGTCTCCAAGATTTCGTCGGCCCGGGTTGTCGTCATGCCTCGGCGCTCGCCAGGCGCAGCAGGGGGGCCGCGGCGGCCATCAGGGCGTCGCGCTCGGCCGGCGTCAAGCGCACCAGGCGCGCGGCCAGCCAGTCGTTGCGGTGGCGCTGGATGGCGTCGTGCTTGCGCGCCCCGGCGGGCGTGACGGTGAGACCGGAGCGGCGGCCGTCCTCGGCGTGACCGGCGCGCTGCAGCCAGCCCGCCCCCTCCAGGCGCTTGACGTGGCTCGACATGGTCGGGCGCGAGACTTGTTCGAAATCGGCGAGTTCGCTGACGCCGGCGCCGGGGTGCTTCATTATGTAGCCGAGGATCACCGCGTCCTGGACGGACAGCCCGACCTTCTGGGCTTCGGCGCGCAGGCGCCGTGAGACCCGCAGCAGGGAGCCCCGCAAAGCCTCGGCCAGCACCGAGATGTCGACAGGTTCAGCCAGGGCCGTGGGCATGGGGACTCGTCAGATGGTTAGGTTGTCTAACTATCTATAGGGTGATGAACCGCTCAGGGCAATAGAGAAGGGGTCGCCCGATGGTTCGGTGCGACCCCTCCTCCAGTCAGCTTGCAGCTGCCACCTTCTCCCACAAGGGGAGAAGGGATCTAGAGGACGCCGAGCATCTCGGCGACCAGGGGGTGGCGGACGATGTCGCGGTCGGCGAGGCGGACGACGGCGATGTTGCCGACCGCTTCCAATTTCTCGGCGACGGTGCGCAGGCCGGAGAATTCCGGGAGCAGGTCGGACTGATCCGGGTCGCCGGTGACCACCATGGTCGAGTGCCAGCCCAGCCGGGTCAGCAGCATCTTGAGCTGGGTGTAGGTGCAGTTCTGCGCCTCATCGATGACCACGAAGGCGTTGTTGAGCGTGCGCCCGCGCATGAACCCGACCGGCGCGATCTCGATGGCGCCCTCGGCCATCAGGGCGCGTACGCGCTTCATGGAGAGCCGGTCCGACAGGGCGTCGTAGAGCGGGCGCAGATAGGGCGCGAGCTTGTCCTCGGCGTCGCCGGGCAGATAGCCGATGCTTTCCCCGGCCTCGACCGCCGGGCGCGAGAGCACGATGCGGCCGACCGAGCCGGCCTCCAGCGCCTCTACGGCCTTGGCGATCGCCAGGTAGGTCTTGCCGGTGCCGGCCGGGCCCAGCGCCATGACCAGGTTCTTGGCGTCGATGGCCTTGATCAACTCTTCCTGTCCGGGCGATTTGGCCTTGATGGTTTTGACGTAGGCCTGATCACGATCGTCATTCGAATGCGCGAGCGGCGACCATCCTCTTTCGAGTGGCAGCCGGCGGATTTTATCGTCACCCGCAAACTGGCCAGCATCGAACGCGCCTTCGCGCATTTGTCGCTTCAGGGCTCGCTTGGTCATCAAAAGCCTCCGTAGGGCCAAGAAAAAAGGGCGTCTCCGCAATGGAGCGCCCTTGGGTCGAACAGGTTAGAGGTGGAGAGACGGCGTGCGAGTCGCCGAAGCCTTGGGGGCGGCTCGCCCTTTGGTGCGGATCCGGGCGAACATGCCCGTAGGAACAACACGCTCAGCGCCATCAACTCCATCCAGCGCGAGGCGCGAACCGAAACCGGCCCGCGAGATCCGAGAAGGCTATCGCCCCTTCGAATCGCCCGACTAGAATGATCTTAACTTGGTTTCTAAATCGTTAAGCAACCGATTGTCGCAAGAAACGGGGTGTGCGGATGAGTGTCTACAACTTAGGAAATGTGACGCCTGAATTACCGAATGATGACGAATACTGGATTGCACCGACCGCTGCGGTGATAGGCCGAGTGATTCTCAAGAAGAACGCGTCGGTGTGGTGGGGCGCTACCCTGCGTGGCGACAACGACCCGATCACCGTCGGAGAAAACTCCAACGTGCAGGACGGCAGCGTTCTGCACACCGACACCGGCTCGCCGCTGACCATCGGGGCCAATGTGACGGTGGGCCACCTGGTGATGCTGCACGGCTGCACGATCGGCGACAATTCGCTGGTCGGCATCGGCTCGATCATCCTGAACGGGGCGGTGATCGGGAAGAACTGCCTGATCGGCGCGAACTGCCTGATCACCGAGGGCAAGGTCATCCCCGACAACTCCCTGGTGATGGGGGCTCCGGGCAAGGTGGTGCGCGAGTTGTCGCCGGAGCAGGCGGCGGTGATGGCGGCGGGATCGCTGCACTACGTGGAGAACTGGAAGCGGTATCGGCGCGAGCTCGGCGAGGCTTGACGGACCTAGCGTCGTGCGCCGAGCGTGGCGGAAACGGGAGGACACCATGGCCTATGAGTTCGTGAGGGTAGAGCGCGAGGGGCCCGTGACGGTGTTCACGCTCAATCGGCCCGAGGTGATGAACGCGCTGCATTCGCCGGCCCACTTCGAGTTGGGCGAGGCGTTTGACGCCTTCGCCGCCGACCCGGAGCAATGGGTGGGCATCATCACGGGCGCGGGCGAACGGGCGTTCTCGGCCGGCAACGACCTCAAGCACCAGGCGACCGGCGGCAAGATGGGCAGCCCGCCGTCAGGGTTCGCGGGGCTGACCTCGCGGTTCGACCTGACCAAGCCGCTGATCGCGGCAGTGAACGGGGTGGCGATGGGCGGTGGGTTCGAGATCGCGCTGGCCTGCGACATCATCGTGGCCTCCGAGGCGGCGATCTTCGCCCTGCCGGAGCCGCGGGTCGGCCTGGCGGCGTTGGCCGGCGGCCTGCACCGGTTGCCACGCGCCATTGGCACCAAGCGGGCCATGGGGATGATCCTGACCGGGCGGCGGGTCACCGCGGCCGAGGGGCACGAGCTGGGCTTCGTCAACGAGGTGGTCGCGCCGGGGGAACTGATGGCGGCGGCTAAGCGCTGGGCCGGACAGATCTGCGAGCTGTCGCCGATGTCGGTTCGGGCCTCGAAGCAGGCGGTCTACCGGGGCCTGGACGAACCCAGCCTGGAAGCCGCCCTCAAGGGCCAGAACCGCTATGAGGCGGTCGCCGCGCTCTACAAGAGCGAGGACTTCATCGAGGGCCCGCTGGCGTTCTCACAGAAGCGGGCGCCGGCCTGGAAGGGGCGGTGATGGCGCCGCTGAAGGGTGGAACATGCGCCGAAGCGTGAGGCCCAACCCGCTGCAAGCGTTGATTTGACCGGTGTCCCTGGTTCCTTCCGATCCCTTTGAACGAGGGCAGGCAGCTTGCCGCGTTGGCATTCCTCGAACGGCGGTTCCCTACGATGAAGATAGTCTCGCCTACGAGCACTGGCTCGAGGGGTGGAACGACTGGCACTACTTCGTGAATCCGGGCGAACGGCCCGAGGAGTGAGGAGCGCAGAACCTGTCATTGGGCGCGCCCCCGCTAGGCCCCGCTTGCCAGAAGATGACGCCTGCGTCAGGTTTGTGCCCGATCTGATCCCAGCCTGAGGACCTTCGCGCGTGGAAAGCTACGACTACATCATCATCGGGGCGGGCTCGGCGGGCTGTGTGCTGTCGAACCGGCTGAGCGAGTACGGGACCAAGCGGGTGCTGCTGCTGGAGGCGGGCGGCAAGGACAATTCGCTGATGATCACGATGCCGGCCGGGGTCGGCGGGCTGATCGGCAAGCAGGGACCGCAGAACTGGGGCTTCTGGACCGAGCCGGAGCCGCAGCTTAACGACCGCAAGCTCTGGTGGCCGCGCGGCAAGGGCTGGGGCGGTTCTTCGTCGATCAACGGCATGATCTACATCCGCGGCCACGCCCGCGATTACGACCAGTGGCGCCAGATGGGGCTTTCGGGCTGGGGCTACGCGGACGTCTTGCCCTATTTCAAGCGCTCGGAGAGCTTCGAGGGCGGGCAGGACCCGTGGCATGGGGGCGACGGTCCGCTGAAGGTCTCCAAGGCGGCCTCGCCCAACCCGATCTATTCGGCGGCGATCGTGGCCGGCGGGGAGGCGGGCCATCCGCTGACCAAGGACTTCAACGGCTTCCAGCAGGAGGGCTTCGGCCCATACCAGTTGACCATCCACGACGGGCAGCGGTGGAGCGCGGCGCGGGGCTACCTGCACCCGGCGCTGAACCGGCCGAACCTGACCTGCCTGACCGGTGCACGAACCACGAAGATCGTTGTGGAGGGCGGGCGGGCGACGGGCGTCGAGATCCATGACGAGAAGACCAAAACCAGGCGGGTGATCAAGGCCGGGGCCGAGGTGCTGCTGTGTGCGGGCGCGGTCCAGTCGCCGCATATCCTGCAGCTCTCCGGCATCGGCGATCCGGAGGAGCTGGCCGCGCACGGCGTGCCGCTGGTGCATACGCTGAAGGGTGTGGGCGCCAACCTGCAGGATCACCTGGACGTCTGCCTGAGCTGGGAGTGCCCCAAGCCGATCACGCTCTATTCGCTGCGCAAGGGGTTGATCAGAACGCTCAGCATCGGGCTGAAGTATATGCTGTTCCGCAAGGGAATCGGCCGCGAGAACATGCTGGAGAGCGGCGCCTTCCTGCGCTCGCGCCCCGATCTTGATCGTCCGGACTTGCAGGTCCACACGGTGCTGGCGATCATGCAGGACCACGGCAAGGTGGCCGTGGAGAAGGACGGCTTCACCTTCCACGTTTGCCAGCTGCGGCCGGAGAGCCGCGGCAGGGTGGGGCTCAAGTCCGCCGACCCGCTGGACGATCCGGCGATCTTCGCCAACTACCTCGACCGCGAGGAGGACCGGCGCGCGATCCGCGAGGGCGTCAAGATGATGCGCAAGGTCGCCGCCCAGCCGGCCCTTGCCCCCTACATCACCGCCGAATACGCGCCGGGCGCCGCCGTGCAGACCGACGCCGAGATCGACGCCTGGGTGCGCCAGACCGGCGAGACGATCTACCACCCGGTCGGCACCTGCCGGATGGGCGTGGCGGGCGATCCGATGGCGGTGGTCGATGCCGAGTGCCGGGTGCAGGGGCTGAAGGGCCTGCGGGTGATCGACGCCTCGGTCATGCCGACCCTGGTGGGCGGCAACACCAACGCCCCGACGATCATGATCGCCGAGAAGATCTCCGACGTGATCCTCGGCAAGGCCGCGCCAGCGCCTGAGGACGCGCCGATCTCCGGCGACGCCCAGCAGGCGGCCTAGTCGCCCTTCTTCTCGCCCGCCGGCTGGACCTTAAGGCGGAAGGCCTTGGCGTCGTTCAGAACCAGCTGGGCGGCGTGCTGCACGTCGGCGATGGTGATCTTCTCGGTGCCGGGGACGATGTGGCGGATGAAGTCGAGCTTGCGCGGGTCGGCCTGGGCCCCGGAGAGCTCCTGCAGCCAGTACTGGTTGGTGACCCGGGTCTTCTCCAGGCGCTCCAGGCGCGGCTTCTTGGCGCGGTCCAGTTCGTCGGCGCTGACCGGCCTGGTCTTCAGGTCGGCGGCGATCTTGTCGACGTCGCGGAAGAAGCCGTTGAGCTTGGCCGGCGGCACCTCGACGCTGGCGCTCAGATAGCCCCAGCCGGTCCAGGTGAGGCTGTGGCTGTAGCTGACCGAGGGCGAGTAGGTGGCGCCCTGGGCTTGGCGCAGTTCCTCGATCATCCGGATGTCGATGACCTCGCCCAGGATGTCGTTCTCCAGCGCCTGCTGCGGATTGGCCCACAGGTCATTGGTCGGCCAGGCGACGAGGCCGATGGCCTGATCGGCGCGGCCCTTGTGGGTCAGCATCAGGGGCTGGGCGTTGTGGCCTGGGAAGCCGACGCGCTTTTGGGCGTCGGATGCCGCGGCCAACGGCTGGCGGGCGGGCAGGGCGCCGAAGGTGCGGCCGACGGCCTCGATGGCCTTGTCGACCGTGATGTCGCCGACGATCACGACCTCGATGGGGTCCGACGCCAGGTGCGGGGCGACCTGGGCCTGCAGGTCGGCGAGCTGGGCCTTGGCGATGTCGTCGCGGTCCGGGAAGGTGAAGCGCCGGTCGCCGCCGTGCAGCAGGCCGGCAAGCTCGCGGCCGAGCACGCCTGAATCGGTGGACTCGATGCGGTCGTGGACGGTGCGGCCGTTGTTCTGCAGCCGCTTGAAGGCCTCGCCGCGCCAGCCGGGATCGGTGACGTACGCGGCCAGCACCTGCATCTGGGTGGGCAGATCGTCGGTGCGGGTGTCGCCGGCCAGCACGAAGGCGTCCTCGCCGATCGCGAAGCGCGCGCCGTAGGTCTTGGACGCCAGGACGCGCTCGGTGTCCTCACTGTCGATCTGCTTCAGCCCGCCCTCGATGAAGGCGTTGCCGAAATAGGCCAGGCTCTGACGGTCGGTCGGCGCCTGCTGAAGGCCCTGGCCGATGTTGACCCGGACCATCACCTCGTCGTTGCGGAACTTGGTGGGCTTCACGGTCAGGCGCACGCCGTTGTCGAAGCGCATGAACACCGTGTCGAGGTCGGCGACCTCCCTGGTCTCGACCACCTTGCCGGGCGCGCCGAAGGCCAGGTAGGGCCAGGCCACCTCGTGCGGGGCGGCGGGCGCGGCGACGGCGGTTTTTACCGACGAGGCGAATTCGGCGAGGATCGCCTGCTCGTCGCCGGGCACCGGCTTGGGCGAGGCCATGAACACCAGTGGGCCCTGGCCGGCGAAGGCGGCCTTGAGCGCGGCGGAGACGGTGTCCGCCTTCAGGCCCTTCACCGCGGCTTCAAAGAAGGCGAGGTCCTGGGCTGGGTTGGTAACCACCTCCTGGTCGCCGATGGAGCCGGCGATGTCCTCGGCGATCTGGGCCGGGCGGCGGGTGGCGGCGCCAGCGACGGCGGCCTGGGCGTTGGCGCGGACCTCGGCGATCTCGCGGTCGAGCTCGTCCTGGCGCACGCCGTATTGCACGGCGCGGCGTTCTTCCTGGTCGACGGCGGCCAGCGCGGTGCGCCAGCGGTCCGGCTCGGTGACCACATTCATCGAGGTGATCTCGGCGGAGTGCGCCTGGTCGTTCTTGCCGGCGGCGGCGGCCAGGAACGGTGGGCTGGGCGCACGCGCCAAGGCCGACAGCCGGCGATTGAGCACGGCGAAGCCCAGCTGCTCAAGGGTGTCGTCCTTGCGCTTGGCGAGGCGGTCGGGGGCGAGGTCCGGCGGGCGGATCCAGGCTACCTGCATGCGCAGCGAAGCGCCTGGCACGACCACCAGTTTGGCCTCGGTCTTGCGCTGGACGATCTGGCCCAGGTTAGGCTCGGCGCCGGCCGGGCCGACGGCTTTCCAGTCGCCGAAGCGGGCCTTGATCTTGGCCTCCATGGCGGCAGGGTCGAAGTCGCCCACCGCCACCAGCACGGCGCGCTCGGGGCGATAGTAGTGATGATAGAAGTCGGCGATCAAGCTGGCCGGGGCGTGCTGCAGCACGTCGACCTTGCCGATCGGCAGGCGGTTGGGGAGCAGCTGGCCGGGCAGTTCGAAGGCCTGGCTGGCCTTGAACACCTTCAGGCCGGGGGTGTCGCTGACCCGCTCCTCGGAGAGCACGACGCCGCGCTCGTGGTCGACGGCTTCCGGCGCGATGGTCAGCTCCGAGGCCGCTTCGCGCAGTAGGCGCAGCGAGGTGTCGACGGTGTCGTCGTCGGTCTTCGGCAAGTCGAGCTTGTAGACGGTCTCGTCGACGTTGGTGGAGGCGTTGGTGTCGGCGCCGAACGCCAGGCCGTGGCGCTCCAGGATCTTGATCATCTCGTTCTCGGGCACCGCCTTGGAGCCCTTGAAGGCCATGTGCTCGAGGAAGTGGGCGAGGCCCTGCTGGGCGTCGGTCTCCATCAGCGAGCCGGCGTCGAAGCGAAGGCGTAGCGCCGCCTCGCCCTTGGGGATCGCCTGGCGCTTGAGGGCGTAGCGCATGCCGTTGGGAAGTGACCCGAAGCGGATGTCGGGGTCGGCGGCGACGTCTGACTTGGCCTGTGGCCAGACGCCCGGCGGCAGCTTCTGCATCACCTCGGTCAACGCGGCGCCGCCGATCTTCGGCAAATGCGGCAGGTGCGGCATGCTGAGGGCTTCAGCGAAGCCGGCGGTAGCAAGAGAGAGAGCGGCGCCAAGCATCAGAACGGCGCGCAGGGAACGGATCATAAAAAGGTCCTGAAGTGATCGGAGAGTAACCGGCACCATCGCCAAGCGCTGTGGCGGGGACAAGGCGCCATCAGGGCGCAGTCGCGCAAGCGTGGCAAACCGCTTAAATGAGACGAATGACCGAATCCCGCTTCGAAGAGACGCCGCCCCAGCCGACCCCCTGGTCGGGAGAGCCGACGCCCGCGCCCGAGGAACGCCCCTCGCACGAGCCGGCGTTCAACGCGCCGTGGCAGGCGGTGGCGGTAGTGGTTCTTATCGTCGGCGGCTATGCGCTGCAGACCCGGTTTCCGGTGGATACGGTGGAGCAGGCCTACGCCTTCGCCCCGGCCAATCTGACAATCCCCGGCCGCTGGCCGACGGTGATCACGGCGATCTTCCTGCACGGCGGCTGGGCGCATGCGATGATGAACGGCGCCTTCGCGCTGGCCTTCGCCGCGCCCGTCGCGCGGCTGTTCGGACCGAAGCTAGAGGGCGCGCTGCTGTTCTTCAGCTTCTATTTCCTGACCGGGATCGTGGCGAACCTGGGCTATGCGGCACTGCATCCCGGCGGGCTCATCCCCGTAGTCGGGGCGTCGGGCGCGGTGTCCGGCCTGATGGGCGCCGCGGCGCGGCTGATCGGCGGGGAGGGGCGGCCAGGGCCGATGTTCTCGCGGCCGGTGCTGGCGCTGGGTGGCGGATGGCTGGTGGTCAATGTCATCTTCGCGTTGATCGGATCTTCGTTCGTGCCGGGCGGCGGCAGCGCCGGCGTGGCCTGGGAAGCCCATCTGGCGGGCTTTGCGGTGGGCGTGCTGCTGATCGGCCTGTTCGGGCAGCTCGCGCCCAAGGCTGAAGCCTAGGTCTCACCCGCACCGTTCTCGTGGGTGGCGAGGCGGGTTTCGCCCGTCACGCACCCCGGCTAGCCTCCCGCCGACAGGGCAGCGGGCGTAGCGATGGAGCGGCTGATGGCGAGGCTGGTCGGGGCGGCTTCGCCGCCTCCGGCGCGCGATTGCACGCCCAAGTCGGGAACCGAAGTGGAGTCAACTCGGTCTCTCAAGGGATGCTCACGCGTGCGTGCGTTGAAGAGAACGGTGTTCTGAGCGACGCTCCACGCCTTATAAGCCCGACAAGCGAGGCCAAAACGCCAGGAGGTTCCGATGCTTGTGTCCCAGATCCTGCGATCCAAGGGCGACACGGTGTTTACCGTCACTCCGAGCGACACCATCGCGGCGGTGGCGGCTCTGCTGCATTCCAGGCGGGTCGGGGCCCTGGTGGTGCTGGATGCGGAACGGGTGGTGGGCATCGTCTCGGAGCGCGACGTGGTGCGCGCGGTGGCCGATGGCGGCGGCGCGGCGCTGGATAAGCCGGTCTCCAAGGTGATGACCAAGGACGTGTTGTTCGCCCAACCGGGCGAGACGGTGGACGCCCTCCTGAGCCGCATGTCGGACCGGCGTATCCGCCACCTGCCGGTGTGCCTCAAGGACCGCCTGGTGGGGATCGTCTCTATCGGCGACCTGGTGAAGTCGAAAATCAGCGAGGTCGAGGCCGAGGCGGACGGGCTTAAGGCCTATATCGCGGCAACGTGAGGCGGGGTCGATAGGGGCGCGGCGGAGCCATCGGCGCAGCTGTCGGGAGGAGTGCGTGTCGGAGCCGTCCGAAGACCGCGAGGCAGGATCGAAGGACGAGGGCTTGATCGATACGCCCGTTGGGCGGTCGATGCAGGACAGGATTGCGCAGAACGCCCTGGCGTCGCCGCCGCTACCGGAGAATTCGGGGCAACCCCGAAGCCTGTGGTCAGCTGTCGTTGATGGACTTGGCAAGCTCTGGAACGCACCTAACACGTTGATCGGCTTGGCCTATGGCGGTCTGGGCGTCGTCGTCGGGGAGGTCGGACATGGGCTCGGAATGCAGAGAATCCGGCCCCGGATGTTCCTGAGGGACAATGCGGTGCAGTTCACCCACAATCCTTTCGGTGGGGTGGGGGCGCTCACGCTTGGGAACACGACCACATGGCATGGCGATCCGTACGATCCGGCCAGCAATTACTGGCATACGAACGGGGTCCCCGATCTGGAGAACGGACACACCTACCCGCAACATGAGACGGCGCACACCTATCAGGGCCAGGCGTTGGGGCCTCTTTACCTGCCGTCGAATCTGCTGGGTCTGGCGGCCGGCGTGCTCCTGGACCGCAAGGCGCCAATCCCCTCGCATGGGCCTCACAACTGGAATGAGGTCGGGCCGCAAATGAATCCGCCGCGGCCTTGGCCGAGACGCGACCTTCAATGAAGGCGGGCGTCGGAAGGTTTGCTGGCCTTGGCCTTGGCGTCGGCTTGCTCGCGTTGGCGACCTGCGAATCGGTTCCAATGATCGAGTAGAGGAACGGCGCAGCTCAATCGGTCAGCGTGAATTCGGTTTCAGCGGAGAGGAAGCTCAGCCCGCCGGCTGGCCACTTGAGGCCAACTCCAAGACTTGCCGCTAGGCTCTATTCGGCCGAGCGCAGGATCTCCGGTTCGCCTGAGGCCGCGGCGTCGGCCAGGGAATAGGCTTCCAGCACCTGGGCGGTTGCGTCGCGGGCGCGCGCCAGGGCTTCGCGCAGGGCGCAGGCCGCCAGGTTCGGGCAGTCGTCGCACTTGCGTAGCCCCATGCGCGGGCTGACGCACGGGGCCAGCGCCAACGGGCCTTCGACGATTCGGATTACCTCGGCGAAGCTGATCTCCGCGGGGGGCCGAGAGAGAATGTAGCCGCCGAACTTGCCCCGGCGGCTGGCCACCAGGCGGTTGCGGGAGAGCTCCAGTAGAATCGCCTCGAGGAACTTGCGCGGCGCATCGGCCCGGCTGGCCAGCTCGCCGGCGGTGAGCTGGGCGCCCCCGGCGCGGGCCAGCTCCACCAGCGCCCGCAACGCATATCGGGTCTTCTGCGAGAGCATCGTCCCTCAAACACCTTCCTGGCAGACCCCTTTCTGGCGAGGGGCGGCTTCCTTCATACGGGGCCCGCGGGCCGGCGCAAGCCATGCCTCGGCAGAGGGGAAAATCACTCCGTTGAAAGACGGTGATTGACAGGCCCCGGGGCGGCCCGTAGATAGCCGCCTCCCGCTCGGGCGGGGCCAATTCGAGGCGGTCTGGAAGGGGTCAACAAGCCCCTTGCTTTTCTCCCCAAAATGGATATTTTCCCGAGCCTCAATCGAATCGCCACCGACTGTATGAGGGTTGCCCCTCGGCGGCCCGGTGCGGTCTTTACGCCAAATTCCGGCGCAATCCGGAGTGCGACGTGAATGTCTGAAACGACCGATTGACACTACTGAGGCCGGCCACTAGAAGGCCGCCTCCGCCGACCACCGGCGCTAAACAGTGGGGCAGGGGAAACCCGGTCGGGTCTTTGACATCGTTGAATTGGAAAGAGAAACGCAGGCGGCGGTGTCCTGGCGGTTACCCTAACCAGGTAACCTCGACACTGACGAACTTGCGGTCTCTTGAAGACACACCATGAATATCAATTCCCTTGGGCTTCGGCCTCGGGGCATCGATGTGAATGGGAACTCGTCAAGAAATACGCAGACTATATGCCAGCCAATTCTTCGGAATTGGACGAGCTATAAGTCAGTGCTCAACTCAACCTGAGAGTTTGATCCTGGCTCAGAGCGAACGCTGGCGGCAGGCCTAATACATGCAAGTCGAGCGCCCCTTCGGGGGAGCGGCGGACGGGTGAGTAACGCGTGGGAATATGCCCTTTGGTACGGAACAACTGAGGGAAACTTCAGCTAATACCGTATGTGCCCTTCGGGGGAAAGATTTATCGCCATTGGAGTAGCCCGCGTTGGATTAGCTAGTTGGTAGGGTAAAGGCCTACCAAGGCTACGATCCAT
>JBBQTP010000064.1:0-22504 GCA_038213205.1 Caulobacterales bacterium | reverse complement strand
CCTTTAGCCTATGCCGCAACATATGCCGAAATCAAAGCAAGGTCCAGTCGCGCTCCACGGGGCCGCGAACCGGCGTCAGAACTCAATCCCGTCAAGTCTGTACGCAAGGATTTCGACGTCCTGGGCGCTGAACGCTTCTAGCCGTCCAGCGATCAGGTCTTCCAGTTGCTCGGTTGTTATCGCGAGTTTGCGGGCCGACCTCTCGATGTCGTTCGGCCACCGCCGGACCTGCTCTTGGATGTGGGTGACAAACACCGTCTTCCAAGCGGCGGCGACCTCGCGTGGATACTCGTAGGGCGCCTCCATGGCGCGAATGAGATCGGCGTGCTCGATATCGTCATCCATGGGCAGTCCTCATCCACGCTCCTTGTCAAATCTGCCAACCCCGGACAAGTCGCCGGACCTGTGCGGCGGGCCATGATCGACGCAATGGCGGATGATCGCGTCCGCCAGCATGGCGTTGCGACCGTTGGCCAAGTCGCGGACCAGCGCCAGGTGGCCGCCGCGGGCGAGATAGCTGAAGCGGCCGCTTCGGTCAGCCAGGGCATAGGCGCGCGTCATCCAGGCTTCGACCATATAGGTTCTCGGCCGAGCCGCCTTTGTCGGCGCATAGTGGAAGATCTCTCCGATCGGCACGGTCCCAACGGCGAGGTTGCGGCCGCGGATGGTCTCATAGCGGTGACGGGGCGGCGCATATCGACGGAGCACAGGAGATCCTCCACCGGGCAGGTGGAGACCGCCTCCGCCCTCCGCTCGGCGGCAGGACCCGATCTTCCTTTGCCCTTTGAACGATGGCCGGTCCGGAAGCCGCGCGGTTGAGGGCGCGTCGTTCGGTTGACGCAAAAAGAGCCCCCCGCCCGAAGGCGAGGGGCTCCGATCGCTCAGGCGGCGATCTGGTGATCGATCTGGCCCAGGGTCGGCTCCGATGACCGATCCTCGCCCTCGTCGGCGTGCGCGTCGTCGTCCTCGGCGATCATCCTCTCCGCCGCATCCCACGATAGCGCCGCGGGCGCCCACTGGCGTTCCGCGGCCGCCTCCGCCACGAGCACCACCAGTTCGTCCTTCTTCAGGGTCTTCGCCCGCGGGTCGTCCACCTCCATCTCGGCCAGCAACGCCAGCAGATGCTTCTTGGTGTGAACGGCCAGGTAGTCGGCGTCCGGCGTCCAGTGGGCGGAGATGTCGGCAGCGCAGAGCCCGGCAATCTCCACGGCCTCGGCTCGGGCCGCGTGGCGGATCGAACCGGTGCGGGCCTCGCGCACATTGAGCGAGATGGCCACCAGCTCGGCAAGCAGAGCCATCTTCTCGCCGTGGGGCAGGGTCTCGATCCAGGGGATCGGCCGAAGGCCCGACGCCTTGTAGTCAGCTCGGCGGGCCTCCAGCCGCGCCCGCACCTCGCCGTCCAGAGCCGGGATTGCCGGCGTCTGGCCCCGCGAATACCGCGCCGCCGAGATGGTCACGGCCGATGTCTCCGCCGACACCCCGCCGTGCAGCGCCAGGTGCTTGAAGAGCTGCGCCAGGAGCACCGTCAACGCCACGCCGGGATTGTCGGCCAGGTCGCGGATCAGGCCGCGCGTCGCCACGTCGGTGCGCGTCTCATGGAAGACGTGGCTCGCGCCGGCGACATCGACGTCGGCTTGCGGAACCTCGACATCGTCCTGCGCGCGCCCGTAGCGCGAGCCAGCGCCGAAGCCGGCGTCAGCCTCATCGCCATCTTCCTCCTCGTCGCCCTCCTCGGCAGCCGGGGCCGGGTTGGCGAAGAAGCTCGCCGCCACGCCGTCTTCCGCGTCCGGAAACAGGATGCCGGCGCCGAGGGTGGCGCGCCCGAGCGGAATGTGGGCGACCTCCATCCGCGCGTGCAGCGCCAGCATGACTGTATCGGCGGCGTCTTCGCCGCTGAGATCAGTCTCGCGCAGGTCCGTCGTCATGAGGGCGACGTGCTGCTGAGCGGCCTTGTAGGCCGCCTTGGTCTCGTCGGTCAGGTCGCCCTGGTAGACATACGGCAGGTTGAAGAAGCCGTCCGGCGCGCGGAAGCCCTTCTCACCGCCGATGAAGACCGACAGGCCAGCGGTCTGGAACGCCCGCACGACCGGCTCGGTCCGAGCGCGCCAGAGCGCGGTCAGCGTCTCCGGATCGAGCAACACGTCGGGCATCTCGCCGAACAGGTCGCTCTCCACGCGCCCGCCGGCCGCCGTGTAGCGCGCCATGCCGACCAGCGCGAAGCGGGCGTCGTTGACGTCCGTGCGGGTCCGCTCCACCCGGTTGCTGAGCTGGTACTCCTGGAAGTAGCCGTCGAGGGCGGTCTGGGCGATGTCGGCCTGCTCCTTCTGATCGCCGATGCGCGCCAGCTGGCGGGCGTGCTTCAGGTTGATCTTCCCCTGGCGCAGGGCCTTGAGCGCCTTGGGATGTAGCCCTGCCAGCGCCGAAAGGCGCCGAATCTCCAGCTCGTCGTAGCCGAGCGCGCCGGCAATCGAGGCGCTATCCATCTTCGACTTGCGCATCTTGCCGATCGCCACGATCACGTCGGCGATGTGGATCGGCCAGCGCTCGGCGTTGGTCAGCACGGCCGCGGCCGCCTGGGCGGCCTTGGACGCGAAGACGTCGCAGCGGACCGGGTGGGCCGCATCGATCCGGCCCGCCTCAAGCAGCAGCTCCAGGCCGAACAGGCGCCGGCGGCCATCCAGCGCCATGTAGGGCTTCTCGCCCTTGCGGCCCGGCCGCACGCACAAGGGGACGATTATGTCGGCGACGGCGATGGTTTCCGCGAGCTGCGGAATGCCCTCGTCAGCGGGCTCCTTGGCGCGAATGTTCTCCGGCGCGATGCCGATGTCGTGGAGCGGAACAACGGTCTGGATCGGGGCCGTCGGGCCAGCGGTGATGTCGGTCATGGGATCGGTTCCCGCGCCGTGGGCGAGGGCCATCCTGCCCCTAGGCGCACCCAACCTCTCCCTGCCTCCCTCCTTTCCCGGGCCAGAGCCTAACCAACGGACCCCGGCCTCAACCCACCAGCTCAAGCCGGCTCCGCCGCCTCGTTCCAGTCGCCGTGCGGCTCCGGCGGCAGGGCGATTCGGCCGCGCACGCCCTGCCGCGCCAGCCGGCGCCGTAGGATCTCCGCGGACGCCTCGCCGTCCTTGCCGCGATCGGCGGCGATCAGGACGGACTTCACGCCCGCGGGCGGGCGCCAGCTGCGCAGATTTCGGGTCGACATCAGCGCCCAGCCCGGCAGGCCAAAGCGCTCGGTCGCCGACAGGGTGGTGAAGAACCCCTCGGCCACCAGCATCTCCGGCGCGGCCGGATCGATCCGCGCGGCGGTCCCTGGCGGGACCGGCCCGACCGTCTTGCGCGACAGGCGAAGGTCGATCGCCCGGCGACCGTTCGGCAAGAGATAGGTCACCTCCACGGCCGTGAACCCGCCTTCCGCGTCGGTGACGCCGACCAGCAGGGCAGGGCGGCGGAACCGATCGTCACCGTAGGCCGAGACGGGGGTCTCGTTGTTGTGGCGGGCGATCTCCGGACCGGGCAAAGCGCGGGCGACGTGGCGCAGCCGGCAATGGTGTTCCGAGACCGTGCCCGGCAGCGGCCGGCCGCTCTCCCATATCCGGCGCGCGGCGGCCAGTCGCTCGACATCGGAGGCGCCAACCAGGCCGGTCACCGCCCTGGCTTTGCCCATCGACACCGACGTCGGCGCATTGTGGGCGTCGATCAGGCGGTGTTCGCGCAAGTGATCGAGGACCGTGCGCCAGTCGCCGTCGCCGAAGGTGTGGACGACGATGCGGCCGTCCCGAAGCAGCAGCGACACCGAGCGGTCGGCGGGGCTGTGGCCCGGCGCCGGAATGTTGGCGCGGTAACCCCGGTCGTAGAGGTCTCCGCCAAGCACCGCGACAATGGCCTTCAAGGACATGGCCCGTCCTCCGGTCTCGGCACGGCGCAAAATGGGTACATGGCAACCTCCTCCGGCTTGAGGCCCGCAGCCTCGCCAGAGCAGGCCCTCCCTCCATCCTCCCGCGCCGGCCGCCGTGGGCCCGGCGCCCCGCTGACCGATCGTCCTAAAGGGGCGTTGCGGGGCCGCGCCCCGCTCAAGGGGGTAGCCGCAGACCCTCCGGGGCTCCGGGTCAGGGGGAGGCCGCTCCCCCTCTCGAAATCGCGACAACCTGCCCGATGGACACCCCGTTTCCAGATGGTTCTTGATGACGGAGCCAAGTGTGGCGGAAAGCCTTCGCAACCCTGGCGCTTAAACGCTCGGCGCCCGAGGAAACCCAAGGAATTCCTACAGATGAGTGCTAGGCTGGCCGCGTCAGAATTCCGCTCGACCGCGCCTCCACGGCTCAAGCGCGACAGGGGAGGGTGCCGTGACCGGTGACCTGATAAGCAGCGACGGCGACGCAAACGGTGACGAGGCCTGGATCATGGGTTCGCACCGAGACGCCGCGATCCGTGTGCGCAACCTGAGCAACTACCTGCAGCGGGGCGGCTCGGTGAAGGACGCCAGGCTGATCGAGGGCGAGGACGGCGGCTGGACCGTGTGGGTCCGCCTGGCCAGCCGTGCCGGCGAGTTCCGGCTCAACATCTACAAGTCTGACGCGCCGAAGGTCTATCGCGATGTCGGCCTGGCCATCGCCACCTGCCGCGACGACTTCGGCTATTTCGGCCCCATCACGCTGTCGACCGACAAGCAGCCCGACGGCCCCGTCGGCCGGGCCGCCACGGCCGCAGACACCGGCGGCGTCGCCGAGTAGCCCCCAAGTTTCGTGGCTGTGCGCGTCGGCCAGCCGGCCTCGTGCGCTCGTCCTGGAAATGCTACGCCCCGCTTCGGCCTGGGAGAGCGCGTTGCAGTTTGTCCTGATCATTCACGAGGTCGCCGACTATGCGGCCTGGAAAGCGGTCTTCGACCGCGCCGCCGGTCTGCGCAAGGACGCCGGCGAGATGACCTATCAGGTCTTGAAGTATCAAGATGACCCCAACCGCATCGTCCATTTCTCGCGCTGGCGCTCACTCGACGCTGCGCGGGATTTCTTCGGATCGGCGACGGTCGCCCAGATCCGCGAACAGGCCGGCGTGAAGGCGCCGGAGTTCCTCTACCTGGACCAGCTGGAGAGTGGGGTCCTGAAGTAGGACGTCCGATCAGCCCCACAGAGCCGAGACTGGGATCGCCGCCAGACGCTCGCCGAAGGGCACGACCATATCGTGATCGTAGAGCACCGCCCCGAAAGCGAAGCGATCACCCGCCGCTTCCGCCAAGCGGCGCAGGCCGCGGAAATCGTCCGCCCGCACGGTCGCAGAGGCCTTGACCTCGATACCGATAAGGCGGCCCCGGCCGTCCTCGATGACGATGTCGACTTCGTTCTGGTCCTTGTCGCGGAATTGACTGAAGGAAAACCGCCCGTCCGCCCAGGCCGCCAGTTTGAGCAGCTCGGCGAACACGAAGGTCTCCAGGACCGCGCCGAACCGCGACCGATCAACGGCGACCCGTTCCGGAGTCAATCCCCTGAGGGCCGCGAGCAAGCCGGAGTCGAGGAAGTGCAACTTTGGCGTCTTGGTCAGGCGTTTCAGGGCGTTGCTGTGCCAAGGCGGCAGGCTCCGCACCAGGAACAACTGCTCAAAGACGCCGGTGTATTTTCGGGTCGTGACATGGTTCAGGCCAAGCGCGGCGCCGACGCTGGAGTGGTTGACCAGCTGTCCGGAATGCTCGGCCAAGACGCGTAGGAGCCTGGGCATCTGATCCAGTTGTTCAACGTGGGCGACGTCGCGAACGTCGCGCTGAACCACGGCCTCGACATAGTCGAGATACCAGTCCTGCCGCCGGCGCCAGGACTTCCGGCCGAGCGCCTCGGGATAGCCGCCGGAGAGCACCGCGGCGACCAGATCGGCGCCGGTCTGGACCGGGCCGACCCGGGGCTGTTCGCCGGCGAACAGGGCCTCGAGAAATGCCGGAGGCCCGCGCGCCAGAAGTTCCGCCTGCGCGAGCGGCAGCAGCCGGACGGTCTCCATGCGGCCAGCCAGTGAGTCGGCAACACGGGGCAGCGTCATCAGATTGGCCGAGCCGGTCAGCAGGAAACGGCCAGGTCGGGGATCGGCGTCGACGCTGGCTTTCACCGCCAGCAGCAGTTCGGGTGCGCGCTGGACCTCGTCGATCACCACGCGATCGCGGGCCCGGATGAAACCCGTTGGGTCAGCCCGCGCGGCTTCCAGCGTCGTGGCGTCGTCCAAGGTCAGATAGGTGCGGCCGTCCCGAGCCAGGGCCCGGGCGAGCGTGGTCTTTCCGGCCTGGCGTGGACCGGCAAGCAGCACGACCCGCGTGTCGGCCAAGGCCGCTTCTATTCGGGTCTGTGCATGCCTCGCGTACATCGTGCTCGCCTAGGCCCAAAGATCGGCCAGTTGAAATTATGATGCCGACCAATTGAAAATATAATGACAGTTATTCGAAATAGCTACGGTCGCCAATTGAAATTCAACCCGCTCCCGTCGCCTGCCAACGCTCAATCCCGCTTTCGCAGGGTGATAATCACCCGCTCGACGTTCTCCCCGGTGGCCTCGCAGGCTTCGAGGACCGCGGGGATGAAGTCCCGCTTGATCCGGTCGGCCGCCACGCCCGACAACGTCGACAGGGTCAGGACGCCGGCATCGATCCCGTGGAATCCGATCCGCCCGAACCAGCTCCCGTAGGCGCCTTCGCGGACGATGCGCTGCAGCTCGGCGTCGATCGCCTGCCACTTCGGGTCTTCCGCCCCGGGCGAGTCCATCAGCGCCGCCGCAGGCGGCGGGATATCAGGAATCTCGCCCTTGGCGCGCATGATCCGGGCGAAGTTCAGGCGAAGATCGGGGGCCCCGTTCGGGTCGCGGGTGGCCATCCAGCCGAAGTATTTGCAGCGGTCGCGGATCGCCGGGTCCTCGAGTGCGATCGCCAGCATGGCGATGACGCGCACCCCATGGCGACGCCAGCCCCAGCTGACCGAGAGGCCATTGTTGCGCTCGGCCTCGGGCAACAGCTCGTCGGCAGCGGCGGCAATTCGCGCCGCGTCGGCAGGACCGGCGCTGGCGGGGTCGGCCAACACGCTGGCTGGGACCAGCGGCGCAAGCCTTGGACACACCTGGACGGCGGCCAGGAGCTCCTGGCGCACCATTTCCACACGCACCGAGGGCGCTGATGGGGCTCCGCCAAAACCGCTTGCTCCCTTCGGAGAGCAAATGGCGCTGTTCTCTCGGCTGCTCTGGCGCTGAGTCGAGGATTCTAGGTGGCTGCCGTGTTCGGCGCGCGTAGCGCGACGCGCCTTCGACCAGCTTCGCGCCGTTGGCGCGTCCGCTTTTCCTGGTACAGGTGAACTGAAGTTCTTATGGGACTGTTCTAGGCGCCGGTCTTCCGGCGCCCGGGCGGTGTTTCTTCGCTGGAACACAACGGCCTCGGAATAGAGGGCTCGCCGGGCTTGCGCCGCCTCGCGGACGACGGCATCCGCGGCTTCCATCTCCTCCAGACGCGCCACGAGGGGGGCGAGGTCATAGGCCTCGACGCCGGCAGGGCGATTGGCGCGGGTGTAGTCGCGCACCATGTAGCCGGCCGCCTCCAGAGCCCGGCGGTGAGCGCGCGCGGTGCTCTCACTGCAGCCGAGGTAGTCGGCGATCAGCGAGGAGCTTGGCCAAACACAGGCGATGTCCTGCTCGAGCCGGTCCTGGTTGAGGTGCTCGACATAGAGCAGCAGCGTCAGGCGCTGCGGCAGGGTCAGGGTGGGCGTGCCTTTCAGCACCGCCCCGGCAATCCGGGCGACACTCTCGCCGGGCTGCCAGCGCCAGCGCTCTGCCTGCTCGCAGACCTCGGCGAAGTTGGGCGCCCGCTTGGCGAAACCTGGTCGCCAGTCGTCGTCCGATGATGCGGATTGCATGTCGTCCCTCTAGGTTGGGACGAGGCCGTTTCGACGGCGCGAAGCCGGCAGGAATCGGAGACGCAAATCTCCATTTCGGGCCTTGACGACGCAAAAAGCGCCTTCTAGGTTGGTCCCGATCACTCAAGCCGCTGCGACACGGCATCCTGCGATTTCCGAAAGCCTCCAGCGTCAACTGGGGGCTTTCGCCGTTTTGGGGTCTCGTCTAGGTCAAGGCGAAGTCCTCTGGCGACGAGGCGAGCACAGAAGATCAGGCGCCCGACTCAGTCGAGCCACAGCGTTGAGTGAGTCTGGCCAAAGCTAAAGACTGGGACCCGGGCGAACTTGACCAAAATGGCAATGTAAAGCGGTTGACGACTGCAGCCCGATGGGCCGTCCGCTGGACGATACGATTCTCTCCAAAGGCCGCCGACAAACCCATCCACGGGGGGACTGGCGAAAGGCGCGCTTCGCGATCTGGGCTGTCGCGTTAAAGCCAAAGCCCCGAGGGGGGGCGGGCGACAGGTCTGGCTGGCGCTAAGAAGGGGGGCTTGGCCAGCGCTTTCGACAATGCCGGGCGACGACCTGACGGTCAGACTCCGCCGGCTTTGTCCCTGCTGAGCATGGCGATCAGCACACGATAGACGCGTGCCTTCTCGACCCTGCTCAACGGAGCCATCAGTCCGACGACGCGAGCGGTTACGTCGTCGTTGGACACCTTCTCGCCCGGGAAGAACTCGCGCACGGAGACGCCGAGCGTCCCGGCGATCATGTCGAGGGTCTCGAAGCTTAGGCCGCGCTCGCCGCGTTCGATTGAGCCAATGGTCTGCACGGATCTTCCGATGGATTCGGCGAGGGCCGATTGAGTAAGTCCAGCGCGCTCGCGATGGTTTCGAACAGCCTGCCCGACCGCCGCCCCAAGTTGCAGAGTGTTGCCCCGAGTCATTGGGGCAGACAACCACCTGCGGCTCCGCGACGTGAGCGTCCATTGGTAGAGAAATTGACCTACACTCGTTAGTTGTTGCTAAACCCCAACGTGCTACAAAGACGCCAACGGACCTAGGGGCGAGTGATAGTGCGAATTCACGAGATCGGAGAGCGAGCAACCTGCGCTGTAAGCGCGGCGCTGATCATCACGGGCCTGTTCACCCTGTCGCTCTCCGCCACTTGGCCAGAGCGCGGAGCTGGGACGATGTTGGTCTTGGGCGCATCGCTCGCTCTTGCGGCGTGGCGGTGGCCCGTGCGGGCGCTGGGGTGGACACTGGCGGTGCTGGGCGCTCCTGTTGTCGCCCTGGCCCTGGCGAGGCTGTGATCGCGCGCCGGCTGGACTAGAGAAGAGCGATGGGCACTCGAGAATCTGTCGCTCGCTATCGCGAGGACCAAGCTGTGGACGAAACGGTTGGAGCCACGATCAGGCTGAGGCGAAAGAGCCGAGGGCTGAGCCAAGCCGCCCTAGCCGAGGCCATCGGGATCACGTTTCAGCAGGTCCAGAAGTACGAGCGAGGGGCAAACCGCGTGAGCGCTTCGACCCTGGTCCGGATTGCCACGGCGCTAGACTGCTCAGTTGCCGACCTATTTGTCGGCGTGCCCGGCGGACCTTCCAGAGGTGACAACGACCCCGATGGCTTCGGCGCAATCGGCCGCGAGTTTCTGGGTGCCGATGGGGGGATCGAGTTGGCGCGCGCCTATCTGGCGCTGCCGCCAGCATATCGTCGCGCGCTGCTCGCGGCAGCGCGGGCGTTCGGGCAAGGCTAAGGGGCTGTTGGGCATGACGTTGCAGATCGATGAGTTCGACATTGCGATTGTCGAACACGACAAGCGCCGCCGGTGGTTCGGGCCTCCGGGCTGGTATTGGGCTGAATACCGCCTGCCGCCGAGGGGCCCATCCGGCTCGGTCGGAGATGCGCTTCGGGACCTCACCGCTGAGATCGCGTCCGGGGCGTTGCCGGCGGCGGGCGCCGCCGCCAACTAGCTCCGCAATGAGTCGGGAAGCGGTGGCGCGGCCTATGAACTTGACGTCTTACCGGCGACACCCTTGCGCCAGATCTGGAATCCGCGGTCCGCGTCCATGAAGGTCGCTAGCATGTGCGGGACGAGCTGCTCGAGTTCGACCGCCTGGCCATTGGTCTCCACGTAGGCGCGCAGGTAGTCTGCCAGATCAACGGCGAGCTTGCCCTTCAGCCGCAGACGCAGATCAGTCGTCTTCTCCCCGGTCTCAATCTTGGGGACCGCAAGGGTGGTGGTGGGTTGACGGGCCAAGACGGCCTCCTTGTTCGGCGTTGAGGAAACGGTCGACCGCCGCAAAGGCAAGGTCGGTGAGCTTCAGATTGTGAACTTCCAGGTGCGCGCGCAGCCTCTCGCACAGCCGGCAGGAAACGCGCACGGAGATGCGGTCCTTCGCGCCGCGCACGGCCGGGAAGGGCACCGCGACGCCGGCGTCGAGGGCGTCGATGAGCTGGGCGAAGGCCCGCTCATAGACGCGCCGCACCGATCCCCTTGGGGACCTGCGGTTCAGTCTCTCGGCGGCCCGGATCATCTGCGGATGCAGGCCTTCGGGAAGAAATAGACCGAGCTTCTCGGCGGTTGGGGTCATGGCGATGCGCTCACGGATAGGGGGCGAGGATCATGTCCTTGTTGACGATCACCCGAAGCGGCCACCCGGCGCGGACCCGGATGGTGGGCTGACGGTTCAGGGCGCGCTCGGTGATCCGCTGGCCGACCTGCTGGGCTTCATTGGAGACACCGCTGCCGGCGCTGTTGAGCACCAGGCCGCCGGAGCTGCGCGTGCCGGCATCCTGGGCCGAGGCCGCGCCGACGCTGAAGAGGGTCGATAGCACGACACCCTTGGCCAACTGCCAGAAGTGGCCGTCGGTGCGGACCTGCAGGCCACCGGCGCCGGCGAGGTCCGCACCGCTCATCGAGCCGATGTTGATCGACCGGCCGTTGGGCATGATCACCCGGTTCCAGGCGACAAGCGCACGGCTCTGGCCGTAGGCGACCTGGCTGTCGTATTGGCCGAACAGCCGCGAGCCCTGTGGAATCAGCACCGTGCGCCCCGTCGCGTGGTCGTAGACCGGCTCGGTGACCTGAGCGATCACTTCGCCAGGCAGGTCGGAATTGATCGCGGTGAGCAGGGCGGCCGGGATGATGGTTCCCGCCTTCACCTCCCACGGACTGATCGGCGCCCGCAAAGGATTGGTCAGATAGTCGTCGGCCCGCGAGCCGGCCGCGAACTGGCGCTTCTCGCCCTGGCCGTTCTGCAGCCCGACCTCGGCGACGTCGCGGCCTCGCCCGCCGGGCTCCTGGGCGACAAAGGTCAGGGGAAGGGGAGGGCCGCCGGCCTGGGACGCCGCCTGGCCCTGCGCGCCGGCGAAGAAGGGACTGGCCGATCGAGCGGCCTTGGCCTGGGCCGCGGCCTCCACAACGGCCGGATCCGGCTGAGGCGTGACGGCGGCGCCAGCCGCCGGTGGCAGCGCGCCAAGACCAGGCGGCGGCATCGCGGCCAAACCCGGCTGACCGGCCGCGGCCCCGACCGCGGGATCGGCATAGCCCCGGGTGTAGCGATTGGCGATCTCCGGCCGTTGTGGGGTCTCGGTGTCGGCCACCGCCTGCGGGTCGTCGTGCTTCTTGGGGTGCGCGTTGGCGCCGCCGAAGCCGAGATAGAACCCAAGACCCACGACGCTGGCCAGCACAGCTGCGCCGGCCAGCAGGACCTTGCGGTTCCATCGGGTGACGGGAAAGCGCGGAGCGGCCCGCACGCTGGCCGGCGCCGCCTTGCGTTCTGGCGCGGCGGACGGCGGGTCGCCAAGCGGCGCGCCCTCTTGAGATGAATTTGGCGGAAGATGGGTCATCGGATCAGCCCCCTTGGCCAGTGCGGGTGATCCGCACGACGGTCTGGGGCTTCTCGCCAAGGCGCAGCTCCGCCATGTCGATCAGGCGGTCGACCACGTAGTAGCCGCCCAGAAGGCGGTAGTTGACCAGCTGCGCCTGGTCGTGCGGGCCGATCAGGAACAACGGCGGCGCCTCGCTCGAGCCGAGGTTGTTCGGGAACTGAATGTAGGTCTTCAGCCCGTCGTCGAAGACCCGCAGCGGCTGCCAGGGCGGTCCATGCCGCGCGTGGACCGCCTCGACCTTGTAGCTGAAATTCAGGTGCTCAACGCTCGTGGCGGCGACGACCGATTGCGCCGCCGCGGCGCGCGCGGCCTGCTGCTCACGCATCTGCTCCTGCGGATAATTCCAGGTGACGACGCTGGTGTAGGCGTCCCCCTCACGACTGACCGCCTCGAGCAGATAGGTCCGCTGATCCGTCGTCAGGATAATGTTGGTCCGCAAGCTCCCGCGGATCGGCTTGACCAGGACGACCACCTGTTCGGTCGCGCCGACGCCCGCAACCGTCTCACCCAGCACCCAACGCACGGTGTCGCCGGCCGCCTTGGAGATCAGCTTCTCCCCCGGCCGCAGGGTGATGGCGGTCAGGAAGCGGGGACTGGTGTTGACGGTATAAAGCCGGCCGGGCTCGTAGTCGTAGTAGAGCGTCGCGTTGACGTAGGCCCCGGCGGTCGGCCGCGAGCGCGAGGTGCTGTTGGCGTAGTCGATGGTGCGCAGCGATGTGTACGGCCGAGGGCCATGATGTTGAACACGGCGCTTGTGCGCCACGGGCGCGACCGCAGCTGCGGGCGCCGCCACTCTTGGCGGCGCGGCCGCTGTCTTCGTGGTGGTCGTGATGGTCAGCCCGGCTGGAGGCTTTGCGGCCGGCGCCTGCGCCGAGGCGCCGCTCGCGAGCGCGATGGCGAGGGTCGAGGCCCCCAGAGCCCGAAGAAATCTGTCACGCATACTAAAGCTCCCGGCTCCACTGGAATGTGGTGATGAAGACGCCGAGCGGGTTCGCCCTGAGCTCGGCCTCGTTCTTGGGTGGGTTGATCTTGGCCGTGAACAGGCCCGTCCAGTTCTCGGTGGCGCTGGAGACGCCCTGGTCGAAGGTCGTTTCGCGCCACTGCACCTGGTAGGTGTTCGGGCTGCGGGCCAGCACCGAGACGATCTCGACATTGACCGCCTGGGCGCCGGCGTTGGCGAACGGATCGTGGCTCTTGGCATAATCGTTGAGTTGACCGATCGCCGGCCCGGCGACGAAGCGGTAGGCCCCGGTCCAGTTGTCGCGGATCACGATGGGGTCGATGCTCTTCGACCGCGTCAGCTTCACCCAGTCAGCCAGGAAATAGCCGATGACGGCGGTCGAAGGACTGTAGGACCGGTCGGCGAGTTCGATGCGGCCAGGGCGGCCATACCTGTCGATCGGCACCACGTAGGTCGCGATGTTGGTGTGGCTGGACTGGTAGATGAAGCCGCCCAACGACAGGGCCGCCAAGCCGATCGCGCCGAACGCGGCCAGCCGCCAGTTCCTCGCCTGCGCGACGGACGAGCCGATACGGTTGTCCCACTCCTGGGCCGCGCGCTGATACGGGCTCTCGGTCGGGGCCGAGCTCCCGTAGCGGTCATTGGGTCGTCTGAAGGCGTTCAACATCTACGGGTCATCCGATCTTGAGGTCAGGCTTCAGGGTCATCGCGAGACCGCGCCGGCGTCGCCGCCAGGCCAGGGCCGGCGCCGTCCGAACCGGCGGTGGCGGCCGCGGTCGCGCCACGCGCGGCTCCGCTCCAGCCGCCGCCCGGGCGGGCTCGTGCGCGGGCGATGGTCTGTGAGGGCGTGGGCTGTCGGGTTGGATTGGCGGACTCGCCGACCTCTGCGGCCGGGGCGGGAGTGGTAGCGTCAGATCCTTGAGGGTTGGAGCTGCGGCCTTGCCCGTCTGCCGTCGACACCGGCGCGGGCGGTGAACTGGCCGCGCCGGAAGATCCGCCACCCGCTGGCCCGGGTCCGCCAGACGCACCCGGGGCGCCAGATGGGCCGCCGCCGGAAACGGCGCCGGCCGCCGATCGTGCAGCCGAGACACTCTGCGCCGCGGAGGCCACAGCGCCGCCAGCCATGCGGGCGGCCAGGCCGACACCGGCGACGCCGGCGGCGAGACCCGCTGCGCCCATGACGGCCGAGCCCGCATTAAGCTGAGGGCCCCCGCTGATCAGCGCGCCGGCGATCGCGGGAATCTTGAGCGCCAACATAACCATGACGACTGCCCCGAGGAGCAGTCCCACGTCCTCATTGATGTCAGGCGCCGCCGATACCGTGTAGCTGTCGAAGATCGTCGTCCCGAGGCTCACGACGATCGCCAGCGCCATGAGCTTGATGCCGACTGAAACGACGTAGCCGATGGCCCGTTCGCTCATGAATGAGGTCTGGGTCAGCACGCCAAAGGGAACCGTCACGAACGCAATGAGCGTCACGATGTGGAATTCGATGATCGTGACCACGATCTCGATCGCCAGGATGACGAAGGCGATCAGAATGCCGATCGCCGCGATCAGCGCCATGATGACAACGTCGATGTGGGCGAAGAACTCGATCGGACCGGGCGCGATCTGTTTGACGTAGAGCATCAACGCTTTGACGACCTCGATCCCCGAAAGGACGACCTTCGAAGGCGAGGTGGTGAAGTCGGTGAGCGTCATTGCGCCGCCGCCGGCCTTCAGCCCGAGGGCAGCGAAGCCGTTCACGACTGTTTTGGTCAGCGATGGCCATTGAGCGACGAGGAACACGAAGAAGCCGACCAGCAATACTTTGCGGACAAGGGAGGCGAGGACGTTCTGGTTTTCGTCGATCGCCCAGAGAAGCGCCGTCATCACGATGCTGATGACCACGAGGCTTGCGAGGGTCGCCGAGACATCGCCCTGGATCAGGCCGAACCCGGCGTCCACCTGACCGCGGAACTTGGTCAGGAAGTCGTCCAATGCGGCTGGGTCGGCGGTCGCCATGGAAGTGTCCCGTGGTCGAGTGGCTAGAGGCTGCTGGGGTTGGCGACCCGGCTCTTGGGCTTCTTGGCGGTCCAGAATCGGTCGCTCTCAACCTGGCCGGCGGCGGCCGCGGCGCTGGCACAGTTGGGGGTTTTCCCCAACTTGCCGGGATCGTTTCGGCACTCCGCGATCATGCTCGTCCGCTCGGCGGCGTGCGCGAGGTAGTAGGCCTTGTCGTGGTTTGGCGCGGGCGGCGTACAGGCGGCGAGGGCGGACGCGAGGGCCAAGGCGGCGGCGAACGGGAGGAACCGCATCAGAGTGAACTCGGATCTTTGACGCGGCTCGCCGGCTTCTGGACTTTCCAGTAGCGCTGGCTTTCTGCCGCACCCGCCGCCCGGGCGGCTTGGGCCTGGGCTTCCGCGGTCTGGGCGGCGCGTCCCTGGGTGATGAGAATGGTCTGCAGCTGGGTGAGCTGGGTGCTTAAGGCTGCCAGCAGCTGGTTGGTGGCTTGGATGGCAGCGGTCTGGCCCGCTGCGCCTTGCGAAGCGGCCACTGCGCTATTCACCGCGTTCGCCGTGGCAGGCTGGGCCTGGACGATCTGGTTTTGGGTCGCCATGGCTTCCTGAAGTGTCTGGCGACTGTGGCTCTGCCAGCCGGCCAGCGCCTGGCCGATCTGGGCGAAACTCATGCCCTGCATGTTCGCCGGGTAGAGCTGCTGGTACTGCTGAGCGAGGTTCTGGCTATTGTAGCCAATCCCCTGCGCCTGCTGCAGGAGCTGCGTCGCCTGCGAGGTGATCGCCTGAAGCGGGCCGGTGACATCAGTCCCGAGCTTCTGCAGCATGGCCGCCTGATTGGTCAGCTGCGCCTCGAGCTGCTGAATCTGCTGAAGCTGTTGGGAGACCTGTTTGACCGCCTGAGCGATGGCGGTCGGATCGATCACCGCCATCTGGGCCTGGGCTGGCGGCGGTCCCGCGCCAAGGCTCAGGGCCCCGACGAGGGCTGTGGTCGCGAACAACTTACGCATGGCGGGACACCTTCGGGACGGGCGTGGAGGAGGACGGAAGCGGCCAGAGTTCGGCGGCGTCGGCGCGCACGAACAGCGGTTCGGTCAGGGCCCGGAGCAGGATCGCCGCGCCGAACAGCGGGAAGCCCAGGACCATGAGGAAGAGCTGGCGGTGAAGGGGCGTCGCGAACACCGCCAGGAACCCTGGGGCCGCGAGCGCCAGGAAGAGGAACCGCCGCCGTCGCCGAGTGGCGAGCCATCGCGCCGGCAAGCGCGCGGAGAGCCAGGAAAGGCGGGTGAACTGCGCGGGCGTGAGGGCAGGGCGCTCCTCGGCCGTCAACGCCAGCGACGGATTGATCGAGGCGGGGTCGGCGGCGGGATGATCCATCAAGCCACCTTCGCGCGGGGCGGAACCGCCCGCTCGGCGAGGTAGGCGGCGACGTCGGCATGGCCCTTGGCTGCGTAGTAGGCGGCCGCGAAATTATCCGCGCCGTGCTCCGCCAGGATCGCGCTGATCATCTGCTGGTCGCCGGGAGAAGAGGCGCCGACAGCGGCCAGGGTCAGCGGGCCAAGGCCGAGCTCGAACAGGCGGTTCCCGCTGCTCGACTGATAGTAATATTCGCGCTTGGGCGTGGCGCTGGCGATGATCCGGACCTGCTGGGCATTCAGGCCGAATGCCGAATAGAACTCGGCGATCTGCGGCGTCTGGGCGTCGGGATTCGGCAGGAAGATACGGGTCGGGCAGCTCTCGATGAGCGCAGGCGCAATCGACGAACGGGCGATGTCCGCCAGGCTCTGGGTGGCGAAGACCACGGCGACGTTGAACTTCCGAAGCGTCTTCAGCCATTCGCGGATCTTCGCCGCGAATGCGCCCTGGTCGAGGAACAGCCAGGCCTCGTCGAGGATCAGCAGGGTCGGTCGGCCGTCGAACCGTTTTTCCAGGTTGCGGAAGATGTAGGTGAGGACCGGAGCCAGGGCCGCCTTGTTCGACATCAGCTCGGCCATCTCGAACGTCTGCCAGGAGGCGTTGCCGAGCATGTTGTGCTGGGCGTCCAGCAAGTGCCCATGCGGCCCGTTCAAAGTGTAGGGCTGGAGCGCGGCCTTGACGTTGCGGTCCTGAATGGTGGCCGTCAGCAGGGTCAGGGTGCGCTGATCGCGCGGCCCGGCGGCGAGATTGCGAAGGCCGCCCCAGATCTCTTCCTTGACCTGCGGCGTGATCGGCACGCCTTCGGCTGCCACGATGTCCTGGACCCACCCTTGCGCCCAGGCGCGGTCCTCCGGGGTGTCGATCTCGGCCAGCGGCTGGAAGGCGAGCTCGCTCTGATCGCCGCCAAGGAAATAGATCCGGCCGCCGGTGAGCAGGGTCGATGCCCGCGAACTCGCGCCCTTGTCGAAGAAGAACACCTGGGCCTCGGGATAGCGCAGCCACTGCATGGCGATGGTGTTCAGCAGCACCGATTTGCCGGAACCGGTCGGGCCGACAATCATCGTGTGGCCGACGTCGCTCTGGTGCAGATCGAACCGAAAGGGCGTCGCGCCGGCGGTCCTGGCGAACAGGAGCGGCGGCTGAACGCCCGGGTGGCCGCGCTTGGTGCATTCGGCGGTCAAGTGCGCGTTGCGCGTCGGCCCGGGCCAGATGGCCGACATCGGCATCATGTCGCAAAGGTTCAGGGTGGACACCAGCGGGCGGCGCAGATCGGCGTAGGCCTGGCCTGGCAGGCTGCCGACCCAGGCCTCCACAGCGTTCACGTCCTCGACCTTGCAGACGAAGCCGACGCGGTTGATCGCGCTTTCGACCTCCCGGACGCGGTCGGCCAGCCGGTCGGGGTCCGCATCCATCAGGGTCACGGTCGGCGTGAAATAGCCCATCGAGGCCCAGTCGCCGCCGAGGATAGCCAGGGCGGCGTCCGCGTCCGTGGTCTTCGCCGTCGCATCCGGGTCCTCGAGCTGCGACGGCTCGCGGGTGATCGCCTCTTTCAGGAGCGCCAGGACGCCTTTGCGTTTGGCGAACCATCGCTTGCGAACCGTGGTCACGACCTTGCGCGCGTCTTCCTTGTCGAGGGGTAGGAAGCGGCAGACCCAGCGGTAGCTGACGCCGAGTTCGTTCAGGCGATCGAGCAGGCCGGGCGACGAGCTTGTCGGGTAGGCGCGCACGGAGATCGTGCGGACGTAGCTTCCCCCCAGGCGCGGAAAAAGTCCGCCCTGAAAGTCGTCGTCGGTCAGGAAGGCGTCCAGATAGGCCGGCGTGTCGGGTGTGCGAACATAGTGGCGCTTGGTTGACACGCAGCCGTGCAGGTAGGTCAGCGTCTCGTCGTCCGAGAGCTCCTGGACCTCGGGCATGATGGCGCCCAGGATGTCGGCGATCTGGCGCACGCTTGAGAGGAAGTCGCTGAGCGCGGCGCGGTACATCCCGGCCGCGCCACGGCCGGACGGCGCATTTTCCAGGAGCAGGCTCTCGGCCGTGCTGACCGATTCCTCGGGCGGCAGGAAGGTGAAGGTAACGTAGTAACGGCTCTCGAAATGGCGCTCCTGGGCCTCAAAGGCGGCGCGGCGCTCGTCGTCGATCAGGTCGGAGACCGGATCGGGGAAGGCGCCAGCCGGATACTCCTGCGACGAGGCCCGAAGCGCCTCCACATGCAGGCACCAGCGCGAGCCGAGACGCCGGAGCGCATTGTTCAGCTGCGCCCTCGTGGCCACCAGGCTGGCGTCCGTGGAGCTGGCCAGGTCCGGGCCCCTGAAGGCCAGCGTCTTCTGGAAGCTGCCGTCCTTATTGAGGATCAGACCCGGCCCGATCAACGCCACCCAGGGCAGGTGATCGAAAAGGCGTTCAGCCTTGGCGCGGTATTCTTTCAGGTAGAGCATGGCAGGCCTCCCCTGGCGGGTTCGGGCGACAGATGCTGATGAAGGCGGCGGTGATCTGCGCGTAGGAAGCGACGGGGCTGCCAACCCGCGCGCGAGATCATCACGCGTCCCAGTAGGGTTTCTGGCGAATGTGGCGCTTGAGGGCGTCGAAGAAGTACGGATCGCGCTTGTTCAGCCAGTAGGCGCCCGCGTGGACCGCGAGGCCGAGCGGGATGCCGATCAAAGGAACCTGCAGGCCGAGCGCCAGGACCGCGGTCAGGGTGCCGTTGAGCACCGCGATCATGCGGGGGACGCCCGCGATCGTCACGGGCTCCGAAAGGGAGCTGTGGAAACCGATCTCGAACCCCTCGATCTCGGACTGGGCCACGTCAGAACGCCGCGCCGGCGGTCAAGTTGAAGAAGCTGGTGACGAAGGTCGTCGCCGTGAACGCGATCGCCAGACCGAAGACGATGCCGATCCCCTTGCGCATGGCGGAGCCGCCTTCGGCAAAGGCGAAGCCCAGCCCCGTGATCACTATGGCGATGACCCCAATGGCTTTGGCGACCGGGCCGGCCAGAGAGTTCATGATCGTGGTGAGGGGCCCTTCCCATGGCATGGCCGTCCCGCTGCCAGACGCCCAAGCGGGGCTGGCCAGCATCAGCATGACGCCAGCGCCGATCATCGCCGTCTGTGATCGATATCTGAGACGTGACGCAGCGCCGTCGCATTGGGTGAGATGGATCATTGTTCGGAGCCTTCTCGAAACACATCGCCCACGAAAATCGGGCTTTCCCAGGAGGGCCTGAGCACCACCCTAGGTTACGGGCGTTTGAGGCTAGAATACGACTATATGTCGTTTATCGTCCAATAATGCACAGCAGAGCTTAAATGGAGATAACCGGGGGTCATGGCCACCGAACGGGCGGCCGGCCGGCGTTCCCAGCCGCGAGGAGCGTCCCTTTCAGCGGTGCAGGCGGCGCTTTCTGGGCGGTTGCCCGAATTTTGTGGGCTGATCAAGAAACAGCGATCAGAGTGCTCGACCAAAGTTCGCAGGGCGACCGTGCGGCGGATTGCGGTAGCGACGCTGAGGCAGATCGCAAATCGTTGGTATTGTCGATGCGATGCCCCTGTGACATCTCAACCCTTGAGCTGCTGTCGGTTAGGAATCGACTGGAATTCGAGTCCTGTCAGCCCTCCCGGCGCAGGCATGCGCAACCATCGACCGCGCGTATTTCGAGGGCTTCTACAATCCCCGCCGACTGCACTCAGCCCTGGGCTGCGTCAGCCCAGCCGACATGGGCGCCGAACGGCTTAACTCCGGCCACTTTTTCGCGGGAAGGAGCAAGCACCGCAGGGCCGAAGACCATCGGACCGTTCGCCAGGACCGCGGTGAGCGCGAGTAGTGCGGGCGCGGCGTTGGTCGGACCATTCAAAGCCAAGAACTGGTCGTGATTATAGCCGAGCAATGCCGCCTCCATCCGCGCAATGGTTTCCTACCTTCCCCGGTGCGGCGCCACTAAGGTACTTTGCTCTGGGGTTGGACCCGGTGGTTCGTATTCGCCCTAGGTAGCGGACCCGGAGCTTCTGGCCCACCGGGTTGAGCCTGGTCTCCTGCACCTCCTGGATCGTCGTCATGCCGCTTAGGCGGCGCGTTTGTCGGGTCGACAGGTCTCGATGGTGACGTGCGAAAGGGCAGGGAAGCGGGCCAGCCTTGCCCGGTAGAAGGCCTCGTCCCGAGGCCCGGCGGTGACCACGCTCAGGATGGCGCCGAGGTGCCCGGGACCTAGACGCCACAGGTGCAGGTCGGCCACCGCATCGCCGGTAGCCTCCACCGTCTGGCGAATCTGGTCGGTCAGCTTCCGGTCGGGGTTCATGTCGAGCAGGATCGCCCCGGTGTCGCGGATCAGGCCATAGGACCAGCTGGCGATCACGCACGCGCCGACGATGCCGGCGAGCGGGTCCATCCACAGCCAGCCGAAGAGCCGCGCGAGGACGAGGCCGATGATCACCAGCACCGACACCGCCGCATCGGCCACCACGTGGATCAGGGCGGCGCGCATGTTGTTGTCGCGGTCGTGCGCGCCATGCTCGTGCTCCGCGAACACCCCGGCGTAGTCCGTCCCCGAAACAGTCAGTTTCGCCGTGAACGCATGTGGCTCCGGGATCTCTTCGACCGACTCCAGGAAGCCGCCCCGATCCACGAAGGCGAACCGCTGCCGGGCCCCATCCGGCCGGATGGTCTCAACCGCCACACCCGCGAGGGGCAGGGCCGCGCCCTCGCGGTGCAGCCGGAATCGGGGCGGCACGCCATCCTCGAAAACGCTGAGCACCAAGGCCCCGCCGTCTGTCGCAATGCGATGCTCTTCCTCGTCATGGCCGTGCGTAGGGCCGCCGTGGCCGTGACCATGTCCATGTCCATGATCGTGGTGGTGGCCGCCGGCGCCGAGCAGCCAGGCACTGGCCAGGTTCACGCCCAAGCCCAGCACGGCGATGGGGATGGCCTGGCCGAAGTGGATCGTCACTGGATGGAGGAAGCGGGTGACCGCCTCGTAGCCGATCAGCAGCGAGATCATCGCCAGCACGATGGCGCTGGTGAAGCCCGCGAGATCGCCCAGCTTGCCGGTACCGAAGCTGAAGCGGGGATCGCCGGCATGTTTGCGGGAATAGGTGTAGGCGAGCGCCGCCAGCAGCAGGGCGCCGGCGTGGGTGGACATGTGCAGGCCGTCCGCCACCAGCGCGATGGAGCCGAACAGCAGGCCGCCGATGATCTCGCCGACCATCATCGCCCCGCAAAGCCAGATGACCGCCCAGGTTCGCCGCTCGCTGCCCTCGTGACCCTCACCCAGGAACACGTGGTGGTGCGCCGAGGTGGCGTCGCGGTGGGCGTCTGGCATGGATGCAGGCTTCATTTCAAATAGGTGCGGATGACCGCCATCAGGGCGGCGGCGGCCTCCGGATCGAGGGCGCCGGGGTACTTCTCGGCGTCGACCAGGTGGGTCTGGATGTGGTCCTCGACCACCTCGGCGGTCAGGCCGGCCAGCGCGCCGCGGACGCCAGCGATCTGATGCATGATCGCCTCGCAGCCTGCCTCGGCCTCCAGAGTACGCTCGATGCCTTCCACCTGGCCGCGGATGCGCCGGACGCGCGCCAGCAACTGTGCCTTCTCCCGGATGGTGTGCATTGTGTCTATTAGGGTAGGGGGGCACCCTATGTCAAACGCCTGCCGGCCCCACGTTAGTTGGAACCGCCGCGACGCGCTTGCGCAGGTTGGCGCGGGGCCCGTTGCGCCGGCTACTCGCGGCGCGCGAGGCCGGAACCTCGCGCGCCATCTCTGCCCGTCCCTGACTAGCGGCGGTAGCTGTAGCCGCCTCCGTCTTATTGGGAGTACCCGTAGGGTGCGTAACCATGGGAGGAGTTGCCGTAGCCCGAGTAGCCCGAGTAGCCCCGGTGGCTGCGGGGCAGCCGATAGCCGTCGTGGCTCGTGCCCGGGTGGTCGTCATGGAACTCCTCGTGCATCTGGCGAAGCGCGTGGTGATAGCCCTGGTGTTCCTCGCGGCTGTAGAAGCCGCGGTCATGCGCCTCCGCATGGGCCGCGTCGATCTCATCATGGGTTTGGCCATGCTCGGCGTGGTCCTGCTGGTGCTGATACCAGCTATAGTCCTGCGCCAGGGCGGCGCCGGGGACGGCGAGCGCCAAGGCGGCGAATGAAATAAGGAGCGTCTTGATCACTGGGATCTCCTGGTCGGCGTGACCCCCGCCCACAGAAGACCTCCGCTCGCCTGAACCCGTCCTGAACACTGCAGTCATGAAAAACGGCCCCGGCGAAATCTCTCGCCGGGGCCGTCGTTGGCCAAGTTGGCTGGTCGTGCGGAACTCAGCTGTTAGCGCCGATTGGGGTTGTCCCCATAGCGATCCTGCAATTCATGACCCCGCTCGTGCGCGGCGTGCATCGTCTCGTGCAGGCGTTCG
>JBBQTP010000063.1:0-22636 GCA_038213205.1 Caulobacterales bacterium | reverse complement strand
CAGACGGTCGTGGGCGGCCTGTTCGCTGGCCTCGTCGTCGTTCTCCACCAGCAGGCTGACGGCGTTGGGCGCGGGCGCGAGTTCGGCGATTAACTGGGCGATGCGCGCCGTGGCTCTCGGCGGCACGGCGACCACGATGCGGTCGACGTAGGGCAGCAGGCGGTGGGACTTCACGTCGGCGGTCTTACCCAGCACCGGCACGCCGAAGATGTGCTTTGGCGCGCGCTCGCCGCGGTCGTCGAAGATGCCGAGGATATTCACGTCGCGGCGCGACAGGGCGACCGCCACCAGGCGCTGGGCGGCTGGGGTGGCGCCGACGATCATCAGGTTGGGGGTGAGCAGGCCCTGGCGACGCAGGCGGCGGACATAGGCGAACCAGGCCAGATGGGCGGCGCAGAGCAGGGGCATGGCGATCAGGGCCCAGTCGACGATGCTGACCACGTTCGCGGCCTTGGCGGCCGGGGCGGCCATCGAGGCAAAGGCCAGCAGCAGGAAGCTCGAGCCGCCGACCGCGCCGATCACCCGGTATAGGTGCTTGTGCAGCCGTTCGCGGGCGTTCAGCTGATAGCCTTCAAAGCTCACCAGGGTCGCGGTCGCGAACATCGAGGCGACCGCCAGCAGCAAGGTCGCACCGCCGGCCGGGAGGGCCTTGACCGCGAACAGGGCGCTGAGGATCGCCACGTCACCGGTTTGCATCAGGCGGGTGATCGCGCCGCCGCTCAGGCGCGACCGGGCGCTCGCCAGGCGTTGCGGCCGCAAAGGGCCGCGCTGGGCGGATTTCGACCTGTCCCCGGCGCCTGCTGCGCCCGCGTCATACGGCATACTGACTTTGACCCGCCTCACGGTTCGGGCGGACAATGGCGGACGCGACTGATCAAGCCGTTAACCCACCAGGCGATTTCGCGCGGGACCGGCTGCAAGTGGGCCTAGGGGCGCCCCTGCCGTCCGGGGTGGGGCAGGCGGCGGCGGCCGCCGGCCGCCGGGCGGGGCTCGGCGGCGGCTGGGCTGGCGGTGGGATCGGCCGCGCCGCCTTCGATGGGGTGCAGGAAGCGGATCGCCGGCTGGGCGCGCCGCTGCTGCGTTTCGGTGGGGGCGTGCGGTTCGTCACCGCCGGCGGTTGGCGTATGGCGGCGCACCAGGGTCAGTTCGGCCAGCACGTCGCCATTGCGCGCCATCAACAGCTCGACCGTTTCTTCAGCGAGGCCGAGCGCCTGGAACAGGGCGCGGCGGGCCCGGCGGTCGGCTTGGCGCATCGCGACGATCAGCAGCACGACGGCCGCGATCGTCAGCACCAATCCTCCGATCACCATAACCCACAACTGCATCGAACCCCGAACCCTGAGGGGAAGGCCTCGCCCGGGGGCGTGTGTGCCGAAGCCGCACAGCGCGCCCACGCGCCCGTCCCGCTCTGCAAGTTTTACGCCCCCCGCATGACAAAAAAGTTGCAGATCGTAAACCCGCGGCCGAGGCCAACAGTTGCCTGTCCGAAAACCGCCGCTCGCCGTCCATCAATGTCCGAAAACCGCGAGACTTCCAAGGGCCCAGCGCCCATCTTGCCGCTCATGGACATGGATTTCGAAGCCTGCCGCCGCGCCTTCCTGACCCGCGATCCGCGGTTCGACGGGCGCATCTTCGGCGCCGTCAGGACGACTGGCATCTACTGCCGCCCGATCTGCCCGGCGCGCACGCCCAAGCCGGAGAACATGACGTTCTATCCGACGGCGGCGGCTTGCCAGGAGGCCGGCTATCGCCCCTGCCTACGCTGTCGGCCGGAAAGCTCGCCGGACCTGGGCGCTTGGCGCGGCACATCGAACACGGTCTCGCGGGCGCTGGCGCTGATCGAGGCCGGCGCGATGGACGGCGGCGATGTCGACGCCCTGGCCTCGCGGCTGGGGGTCGGTGAACGCCAACTCCGCCGCCTGTTCCGCCAGCACCTGGGCGCCTCACCGGTGGCCGTGGCCCAGACGCGCCGCGTGCTGCTCGCCAAGCAGTTGATCCAGGAGACGCTGCTGCCGATGGGCGAGGTGGCGTTGGCCTCGGGGTTCGGGTCGGTCCGCAGGTTCAACGAGACCTTCCAGCAGCTGTTCGGCCGCCCGCCGGGCGTGCTGCGGCGCAGCCGGGCCGAAGAGATCGGCTCGGCGGCCGGCGGGATCACCGTCAAGCTGCCGTACCGCGCGCCCTACGATTGGGACGCGATGATCGGCTTCCTGACGGCCCGCGCCATTCCAGGCGTCGAGACGGTGACGCCGAAGCGCTACGCTCGCACTCTGGCCGTGGAGCGCGCGGTGGGGCTGGTGACGGTCAGCCCCGGCGCCGGGAATTTCCTGGTCGCCGAGATCCGCTTCCCAAAAGTCCAAGCTCTGCCGGCGGTGATCGCCCGCATCCGCCGGGTCTTCGACCTGACGGCCGATCCATCGCTAATCGGCGACCACCTGAGCCAGGATGCGCATCTCGCGCCCCTGGTGGCGGCGCGGCCCGGGCTGCGCGCGCCCGGCGCCTGGGACGGCTTTGAGCTGGCGGTTCGTGCGATCCTCGGCCAGCAGATCACGGTGACCGCCGCGCGCGGCCTCGCGGCCAAGCTGGTGGAGGCTTATGGCGAGCGGATCGACGACCCGGCGGCGGCCAAGCTCGGCCTGACCCGGGCCTTCCCGACGCCACAGCGGCTGGTCGGCCAGGATATCGCCGCGCTCGGCATGCCGCGTTCACGCGGTGCGGCCTTGGAGGGTCTTGCTCGCGCGGTCGTCGAGGACCCGACGATCTTCGCCCCGCGGGCCGACCTGGAGAGCGCCATCGCTGCGCTGAAAGCCCTGCCCGGCGTCGGCGAGTGGACAGCGCAGTACATTGCGCTGCGCGAACTGCGCGAGCCCGACGCCTTTCCGCAGGCCGACATAGGGCTGCTACGCGGCATGGCAGACGACGAAGGCCACCGGCCCACGCCGGCTGAGCTGCTGGAGCGCGCCGAGGCCTGGCGGCCCTGGCGAGCCTATGCGGCGCAACACCTTTGGGCGGCCGACGCCGTCGCCCAACCCGACAAGATCAAGAGGACCAAGACCGATGCCGACCAGCAACAAGCTGCCTGAGACCCTGACCCTCGACCGCCTGGCGACGCCGATCGGCGTCGCCCTGCTGGTCACCGACGAGCACGGCGATTTGCGCGCCTTCAACTGGACCGATTATGAGCCGGCCATGCTGGCCTGGATCGGCCGGCACTATCCCAAGGCGAAGCTTGTTGAGGGCCGCGCGCCAGCCCCGGTGCGAGGGCCGTTCGAGGCGTACTTCGCCGGCGACTCGCGGGCGCTGGAGACGGTGCCGTGGAAGGCGTCCGGCACGCCCTTCCAGCTGAAGGTCTGGGAGGCGCTCTGCACCATCCCGGCCGGGGAGACCCTGAGCTATCGCGGCCTGGCCGAACGCATCGGGCGGCCGACGGCCGTGCGCGCGGTGGGCCTGGCGAATGGCTCGAACCCGGTCGCCGTGGTGGTGCCCTGCCACCGGGTGATCGGGACCAACGGCTCGCTGACCGGCTACGGCGGCGGCCTGCCGCGCAAGAAGTGGCTGCTCGACCTCGAGGGCGCCGCCTTCAAGGACCGCATCGCCGCCTGAGGTCGCCATCTGCGACAGAACGGCTGACGGCGGCCCCGCTTGTGCTATGAGCGGCGTCCCTTGAGCGCGTCAGGGTGAAGTGGTCCCCGGTTCACCCGTCCGACGCGCTCTAAACCTTTGCAGGTAGACCCTTCTATCCCGTTCAGATTCATCTGAACGGGTCAGGGTCTAGCGTGCGGCCGGCGAGGCGATGGAACAGTTCTTAGCGCAGTACGGGCCGATCGGGGTGTTCCTCGGCGCGGCGTTCGAGGGCCAGACGGCGGTGATCGTCGGCGGCATCCTCGCGCGCCAGCACATCCTCAATCTGTGGGTGGTGCTGGCCAGCGCCACGGCGGGCTCCGGCATCCTCGACCATCTGCTGTTCGTGGCCGGCCGCCGGTTCCGGACCCACCGCTACGTGGTCCGCGCCACCCAGCAGCCAGCCTTCGCGCGCGCGCTGAAGTTCATCGAGCGCTTCCCGATCGGCTACATCCTAATCTTCCGGTTCATTTTCGGCCTGCGGGTGGCGAGCCCGATCGCGATCGGTGTTTCCAAGGTGCCGACCTGGCAGTTCACGATCCTCAACATCGCGGGCGCGATGATCTGGGCCGGGTCGTTCACCTTCGCCGGCTTCCTGTTCGGCGAGGCGGTGCACAACCTGCTGGGCCACGGCCATCAAGCCGGAAAATGGACGCTGATCGCGGCCGCCGGGATCGTGACTCTGGTGCTGCTGATCTGGGCGGCGCGCTATATCCGCCGCACGTTGAAGAACCGCGCAGCAGAGCCCAAATCAGAGGCCTAGCGCCGGTTGCTGGAACCGGCGACCAAGCGTAGCCTTTGCCGACCGATGGGCGCCTTTGGCTGCACTTTCATCCCCCAAGGCGATGGAACGACGCCGCAGCCGTCCCCGAGATTGTCCAGGCGGACATTATGGTGATCATCTAGCTGCTGGGTTACCGATAGCCGTGACACGTCGTCCTGACGGATTGTCACGATCCTCAAGTGAGAGGCCCGATCCGGACGTCCTCACTGGCGCTTCGCTAGTTGGCGAGACTGACATGTGTGGCGCCCAGCGAAGCGAGCGATTCGGCGCGACTGGGGCTTGCGCCATACACCACTACAGACTTAGCCAGCCGTTTGGCTGAGCCGATGGCGATCGACGCCCATCCGATGAACTCCGCATCGCCGAGTCCTGTCGGGCAGGCGAAGGAGAGGGCCTTGAGCCCGGCGCCCGCGAGAAGGCGCACAGACGCCGCCGTCGGATTGAGCAAACGGCCGGCGACCAAAACGGTAAAGGGACGGACAAGCGAGGCCGCGGCAAGGAGCATGCCGGGTGGAACGCCTTCGATGTCGGAAATCTCGCAGATGACTCCCATCTTGATGAGCGCACCCGCCTCTTTGAGCCGATTGACCAGTTCAGCGCGGCCGCGCTGGCTCGACAGGCTGATGAACGACAACGGGACGATCAGGCTGAGCGGGCTATCACCTGCCGCCTCGCGGCTGAGACGGTCGATGCCGCGCAGGATGGTGGCGACATCGACCCGAAGCAGGTCAGCGGCGGACAGCTGTGCGATCCGCTGCGGCGAAAGCTCCTCATCCGTCTGCACGACGATCACCCGGCGGATCATTCGAAAGCCGATCCGGGTGAAGCCCTTCAGTTCGTAGACGGGCTCGAGGGTCGCCGAAACGCGGAGCTGCCGGCCGTCGTTGCAGACGAAAGGGGTCCAGCGCTCCAGCGCGGAAGCGGTTGGCGGCGGAGCTGGCTGGGGAGCGGCGACATGGTCAGTGAGTTCATTAATCTCCGCGCCGTGCATCAGGTCCGACACGAGGGGCAGACCCGGATCGATCGGCGCGGTGGTTGCGCGCGCGTCCACCTGCTTCGCCTCCAGACACCCCGCTGCAATGCGGGTTACCTGAAAGACGCCTGCGCCAGCCATCTGGTCGTCGCCCAGGTAGTGATTCAGCACCTCGCGCAGGTAGCGTAGGCAGGCGGCCTGGCCGGCCAAGCGGCTGAGGTCGGGGTGAGCGATGAAGAAGTCCGTGTCGGAGACACGCAGGTAGACCCCGCCATCGCCGACGCCGCGTTCGAGAACCCGGTCTGTGAAGCCGTAGACTTGGTCGCGCTTAAAATCCCATCGCGTCCCCAGGCGTTCCCGCACGGCCTCGAGTGAGATGAGGTTGACCTTGCCGTCCGCCAACAGCGCGGGATCATTGAATTGCTCCAGCGATGCCTCAAGCCCTGCTGACACCATGCGCGGGGCGGCGGCCACCGAGCCGCTAGGCCCACCCGGAGCCGACGGCGGGAAGGCCGAGGCGGCCGCGTTCGGAATCGCTAATTGGTCCCCGTCGAGCATGGTGGCCCCCCGATGCAAACACAGCGTTGGCTCTGATGGACTTAACGAAAAGCACGCGGTGGGGCGTTGGTGCGCGTTTCAAGACAACGTGTCGCAGCGCGCGCAGGTTCGGCCGGTGACTGGCGAGCCGGGGTCAAAAATTGACGTGCGGCAGAGTGCAGAATGTCCCTCACCGGCGAGGCCGAAAACGTCCGATGTTAGCGCAAGGTCGTCGTTGGGCTCATCCTTGGTGAACGCCACCCGGGTCGAAACCGGTCACTGGCGGGGACGCCCAGGCGCGCACCTTCCCCCAGCGTATGAGTACACGACCTAGTTCTGCCGGCCCTTGACGCCCGGCCTGGGTCTTGCGAGCGCAGGCGGCATGATCCTCACCCTGTCCTGTCCCGACCGCACCGGCATCGTCGCCCGCGTGGCCACCCTGCTGTTCGAGCGCGGGGCGAACATCCTCGACGCCCAGCAGTCCGACGACGCCGAGACCGGCCGGTTCTTCATGCGGGTGGTGTTCGATCCCAAGGATGCCGAGGTCGAGGCGTTGCGCGCGGCCCTGGCCGAGCTGGCGGCGACGTTCGCGATGACCTGGACGCTGCGAGAGCGCAAGGCGCGCCGCCGGGTAATGATCCTGGCCTCGCAGACCGACCATTGCCTGGCCGACCTGATCTGGCGCTGGCGGCAAGGCGAACTGCCGATGGACATCGCCGCGGTGGTCTCCAACCACCCGGCCACCACCTTCCCGCACACCGACCTGAAGGGCATCGCCTTCCACCATCTTCCGGTGACGGCCGAGACCAAGTCGGCCCAGGAGGCGCAGATCTGGCGGCTGGTCGAGGAGACCCGGACCGACCTCGTCGTGCTCGCCCGTTACATGCAGGTGCTGTCGTCGGACCTGGCCGCCAAGCTGGAAGGCCGCTGCATCAACATCCACCACTCCTTCCTGCCGGGCTTCAAGGGCGCCAGGCCCTACCATCAGGCCCATGAGCGGGGCGTGAAGGTGATCGGCGCCACCGCCCATTTCGTCACGCCCGACCTCGACGAGGGGCCGATCATCGAGCAGGACGTCGAGCGGATCAGTCATCGCGACACCCCCAAGGACCTGATCCGAAAGGGCCGCGACATCGAACGCCGGGTGCTGGCTCGCGCGGTGCGCTGGACGCTGGAGGACCGAGTGTTGCTAAATGGCCGCAAGACGGTGGTCTTCAGCGACTGACCGGGCGCCGGCTCCCCTGGCGGGCGCGCAACATTACTGAAATTTCACGGGACCGCCCGTCGCGGCGTGGTGGCGCTTGGCGTATAACACCGCTCGACGGAATCGCTCCGGGGCCGGGGACACGGCGATGACCACCTTTACCGAGATTGTCGCTGCGGTGGTCGTGCATTCCTCCGCCGTGGCCTTGTCGTACTTCGGCGTCACCATGGAGCCGGCCCAGGTTGTGAAGACGCCGGCCCCCGCCGAGCGCGTGATCGCGCGCAGCCCGGCCCAGCATCGGACCGTGCGGCTGACCAACTGTCCGACCGCCAAGCCGAAGCCGCAGGTCATCAAGGCCTGACGGCCAACCGTTTAGCCGTCTGGTGGGCGCCCTTCCCCGCGACACACCGTCCTGTGATCCCTCCATGACGACCAGCACTGTTTGCGCAGGCGCGCTTCGCGGGTAATCCTTCTTTGGGCGGCCAATCTACTTTGGGTAAGCGGGGCTACGGGGGCGCTTGAGCCCGGCCGTATCGACGGAAGAAGGCGTATGAGGATCAGGAAGCGGACCCAGCCGGCAGATTTCGGCCCGTCGCCAGACGAGATACTGCTTGAACCGCAGCACGAGACCGTGGCCGCGAACGCTGGGGCGACCGCGCCGACCATGACCGCCGAGGCCGACTCGCAGTCCCTGCATTTGCTGCAGCCGCCACCCGCTCGCTCCGACGTGGCGACGTCATCAGCCCGGACGCCGGTGCGCCGCGACGACACCTATGTGGATGTCCGCGAGGAATCGTACACGGTTCCGTCGGCCTGGCCGATCTATCTGGTCGCCCTCGTCGTCGCCGGCCTCTGGGCGCTGGCGCCGATCGCCTTCGCCGTTGGCTATCGCAATGCTGTCGCGCCGCTCACCAGCGACATGTTCGCCATGGCGGTCTTCGGCCTGCTGGCCGTGGGACCCGCGGCCTTCGTGTTCTTCGCCGCCTACATGGTCCGCCAGGGCCAAAAGCTGGGCGCCGAGGCGCGCCGGGCCAAGGCGATGGCCGAGGACATGCTCTCGCCGGCGATGAGCGCCGCCGCCCGGGCCGGCGACGTGGTCCAGGGCGTGCGCGACGAGATCGTTCGCGCCGGAACCGCCACCGACGAGGCCCGCGAGACCCTGTTGGCGCTGCGCGACGCGATCGCGGCGGAGAGCGAGCATCTAGTGGAAAGCACCGACGCTTCGATCCGCACGACGCGGGAGCTGACCACCACGCTCGGCCGCGAGCGCTCCGAGATGGGGGCTCTCGCGCACAGCCTGGACGCCCAGGCCGCGCGGGTCTCCGACAGCATCACCCAGCAGGCCAAGATGGTCGCCGAGGCCTCCGAGCTCGCCGAGACGCAGCTTCGGGAAGCCGAGACCGCGCTCTCCGCCCGCGCCGCCGACCTGGCGGCCGCGGCCGGCGAGGCCAGCACCGCCGCGCGTACCGCCGGCGAAGATTTGACCCGCCACATCGCGCGGCTGGAGACCGCCGGGGCCGGCGTCGCCGACCAGGTGCGCGCCGTCGAGGGCGGGCTCACCGAACAACGCACGGCCCTGGTCACCCTGACCCAGACGCTCAAGTCCGACCACGAGACCTTCGCCGTCGAGGCCGAGGCCCATGCCGCCAAGCTGTCCGAGTTCATCAGCCAGGCCCGGCTGTCGTCAGTGGAGCTGGCAGACAGGGCGCTGAAGGGCGGCGCGAGCCTCAGTGGCCTGATCGCCGACGCTACCGAGCAGTTCCGCGAGCTGGCCGAGACCGCCCAGGCTGAGCGCGAGGAGTTCAACCAGACGACCGTGCAGTCGCTGGAGGCCGTCTCCCAGGCCGCCGCCGTCCAGCGGACCAAGCTGCAGGAGGAGACCCGCTCGGCGATCGAGGCCCTGGCCGCCGCCGCCGAGGAGACCCGTGTCGCCGCCGCCGGTCATGCGGCGAGCGCCCGCGAGCAGGTGGACCAGCTGTCCGAGGCCGCCTTCGCCGCCGGCCAGAAGGCCAACCAGGTGTTTGAAGGGCGCCTCGCAGAAGCCCGCGCGTTGGTCGAACAGTCCTCGCAGATGGTCGATCAGGCCGGCGCGGCGACCGCGCAGCGGCTTGAGGCGGCCGCGGCCGCCGCCCGGTCCTCGCTCACCGACCTGCAGACCATGATGGCCGAGGTCGATCAGCGCGCCGAGCGCCTGCCAGCCAACGCCAAGGGCCAGATCGAGCTGGTGCACGAGGCGATGACCCGAGGTCTCGAGGAGCTGACGGCCCAGGCGCGGCGCACAGTCGAGGAAGCCCAGGCGATCGATGAGGCGTTCCAGGAGCGTGCGCGGCGCAACTTCGAGATGCTGCGCGAAGCGGTGCGGCTGATGGGCTCTGCGGCTACTCTCCCGCTGGAACCGCCGGCGGAACGTCCCCCCTCCGCGCTGGCGTCGCGACCGATCCGCTCGCGGCCCACGGCGGTCCGAGCCGAGGCGCCGCCGCTGACGGAACCGGAGTTGCCGGCCGACGAGGCCGAGCTGGAACTGGCGCTGGAGGACTTGATGGAGCCCGCGCCGGTGCGTGCGCCTGCGCCGAAGGATCCGGGCCTGCGGCCGCGGCTCAAGCTGACACCCACGGCCACCGACGAGGAGTTCTCCGCGGTGTTCGAGGCGGCTGGCGGCCCCCCTTCAAATGGCGCGGCGGGCGCCGAAGCCGGCGAAACGGAGGGCGAGGCCTGGACCTGGAAGGACCTGCTGGCCTCCATCGACGGGGCCGACGATGAAGGCGAGCGGCTGCAGGACATCCTGGGCGCTGAACTGGTCAAGATGGGCGTGGAGTCGGCCAAGCTCTTGCCCAAGGCCCGGATCGACGAGATCGCGGCGGCCGTGCAGACCGGCGACCTCGACGGCGCGCGCGAGGTGGTCAGGCGCCTGGCGCCGGCGGCGACGCGGCGCATCGGGCGCCGGCTGGTCACCGACAAGGACATCCAGCGTCAGGTGCAGGTCTATGTCCGCCGCTACCAGACGCTGGTGGACGATGCGGTGGTGCGCGACCCGGAAGGCTTCCTCATGGCTTCCCTGCTGGGCGATGAGCCGGGGCGTCTCTACCTGCTGCTCGATGCGGCGGCGGGGGACATGGCCTGACGGCGCGAACCCTCACCGCGCGGGACGAACGCTGGCCGCTGGCCGAGGCGTTCGTAATCTCGCGAGGCGCCAAGACCGAGGCCCATGTGGTGGTGGCCGAGGTCGCCGAGGGGCCGCATCGCGGCCGCGGCGAGGCCGTGCCCTACGCCCGCTATGGCGAGACCGTCGAGGGCGTGCTGGCCCAGATCGAGAGCCTGCGGGCGGACGTGGAAGCCGGCCTGACACGCGAGGCGTTGCAAGGGCGGCTGCCGGCGGGGGCGGCGCGCAACGCGCTCGACTGCGCACTCTGGGACCTGGAGGCCAAGCGAGCCGGCGTGCGGGCCTGGACGCTGGCCGGACGGACCAGGCTGGATCCGGTGAAGACCTGTTTCACGATCAGCCTCGCGGCTCCGGCCGAGATGGCGGAGGCCGCCCGGGCCAACGCACGCCGGCCGGTGCTGAAGCTGAAGATCGGCGGCCCCGACGATCTCGAAGGCGTCGCCGCGGTGCATGCGGTCGCGCCGCGGGCGAGACTGATTGTCGACGCCAACGAGGCCCTGAGCTTCGACGACCTGCGCCGCCTCGCGCCGGAGTTCTCCCGGCTGGATGTGAAGGTCGTCGAGCAACCCTTGCCGGCCGGCCAGGACGGGGCGCTGGCCGGCTATGCCAGCCCCGTGCCGCTCTGCGCCGATGAGAGCTTGCACACCCGCGCCGAACTCGCCGCCTGCGTCGGCCGCTACAGCCTGATCAACATCAAGCTCGACAAGGCGGGCGGCCTCACCGAGGCCCTTGCGCTGGCCGCCGAGGCGCAGAGCCGGGGTTTCGGCCTGATGATCGGTTGCATGGTCGCCACCTCGCTGGCCATGGCGCCGGCGATGATCCTGGCCCAGGGCGCGGAGGTCGTGGATCTCGACGGGCCGCTGCTGATGCTGCGCGACCGTGAGCCGAGTCTGGTCGGGGTGGGCTCGCTGCTTCAGACTCCTTCACCGGATCTTTGGGGCTGACCCGTCCCAAGGAGCCCTCTGGCGTGCGAGGCGTTCAGGAAGCCATGGACGAAGCCCAGAGTGACCGCGCGCACCGCGCCTGGCGAAACGCCCAGCGCATCAAGCGTCTCTCCGACGATCTGATCAAGATCGGCCCCTGGGGCATCGGGCTGGACGGTGCGCTGGCCTGGGTTCCGATGGCCGGCACGGCCTATAGCCTGGGGTCCGGCGGCCTGCTGCTCTACGAGGGCCTCAAGGCCGAGGCCTCGGCCTGGACGCTCACCCGCATGGCCGCATACATGCTCGCCAACAGCGCGCTGAGCGGCGTGCCCGTCCTGGGCTGGGCGGCGGACACCCTGTTCCGCGGCCAGCTGATGGCGGCCAACGCGCTGCAGAAGGACATTGAGGCGCGGTTTGGACCGCCGCTCGACGCCGACGCCTCAGGGCGACGGGATCTCCCCGGCGTCCTTGTCCGATAGCAGCACGCGGTAGCGCAGGAAGTTGAACACCGAGCCGACCGCCGTGCCCAAGGCGAGGCCGAGCAGCAGCGGGGCGTGGAAGAACACCGCCACCCAATAGACGCCGTAGTTGATCAGGGCGCCCAAGAGCGAATTCAGCACATAGTGACCGTACTCGCCCCAAGACGGCGGCTTGCGGACCGCGAAGGTCAGGGTGCGATGCGCGATCCAGGTGAAGGTCATGGCGACCGATATGCTGACGGCCCGACCCAAGGTGGAGCCTGAGCCGACGAAGACCAGCGCGTGCAGGACGATGGCGTCGACTACGAAACCAAGGCCACCGACTATGCCAAATCGCAGCAACTGGCCTAATGTGCCGGGGTCCCGAACCCGGCTCAGCGCGTACTGGATCGGAGACCGCATGTACGTCTACGCCGGTATGGGCGGCGTGGTGTCCGCGGTGCGGTCACTTCGCGCCACCAGACTATTGATCAGAAAGCAGATGAGGTCGCCAACCGTTGTGACCAGCCGGAACAACCCGGCAAGGATCAGTGCGTCGGCCACCCCGACCAGCGGTGAGGCGAGCGCGACCAGCGCCGCTTCGCGCGACCCAAGGCCGCCTGGAGCGCCAGGCGTCAGGTAGCCGACCGCCCATGAAAGGCTGGCGATGGCGAGCCCCGCGGGCCTAGGGCTGACGCCAACCGCGTAGAACAGCAGGCTGAAGAGGAACCCCTGAGCCAGGAAGAAGGCGAAGAGGACGAGCCCGGCTTGGATCAGCGTGCTTGCCGGCGGAACCAAGTCGACCAGCCGAGGCACGAACCGGCGAACAGCAAGGGCGCCGAGGGCGCCGACGACCAGCACCGGCGCAACCACTTTCAAGACGATAGACAGGTCCAGAGGACCAAGCTTGAGTTCGGCAAACGGAAATAGAATGGCGGTCACCGAGCCGCAAAGCAGGGCCGTGCCGGCCATCAGGGCAGCTTCCCAAATGGCGGCCGTAACCACGACGCTATGCGCCACGCCGCGGCGAGTGAGCCAGATGTGCCGCCCGACATAGTGGAGCACGTTACCCGGAAGATATTTCGCCACCTGAGTGACGCCAAAGCTGGGCCAGGTGACATTCCGCCTCAGGACGGATCCCGAGACGCCGGAAATCAGACGATGCCAAGCCTCGCCGACCAGGAGAAAGGCTAAGCCGTAGGCGACTGAAACGGCGGCGATCAACAGCCCTCGTTTTGGGGTGACGGTCCACCCGCTCAGCGCCGCCCAATGAACCTTCGCCGACCAAAGCAGGACACCAACCGCAACGACTGCCGCGAGCCGTCCGATCCAGGTTGCGATCAGTCTGAACACTAGACGGGCGACTTCCGCAGCAGAGTTGTCTCGTCGGCGTCGGGCAGACAGGCGGCCAATCCCATCGACCGGTAAGCCTGGAGGCCCGACGCGGCGATTGCCTCACGGTAAGCGGCGCGCCGCGTATTATCGAATACGATGAGCCCGTCCTTCGCGAGCCGCCTGGCGGCGTGCGCCAGGCACGCCGGACGCGCCCTTCCATCGATGACGATCATGTCGAACTCACCGGTCTCGCGGTCGATGGCGTGGACATAGTCATGGAAGGTGCGGCCCCGCCAACCCGGCCTCTGCGACAAATATGCAGGGTCTGGATGTGGAACTGGATCTGTAGAAACGAGCGTTAGCTCCGCATTGCTAAAATTCGCCAACTTTTCACGGACGATCGGGTACCACTTGTTATCATGCTCGACGCTCTTCACTGACCCTGATCGCTTGGCCAGCCAGATGGTGCTCGCGCCGCTGCCATATTCGAACACCTGAGCCCGCGGACGCACCCTTAAGAACGCGTCAACCTTATCAATTGCATCCATGGTCCACCATGGAAGGTCGAGCTGAACCATGTCGTCGATATCATGAATTGCGAACAGGCTTCGGCCCCAGCGGGCGGCCGGGTGGCGCTGGGCCGCCCGTTCAAGAGCGGAGATTAGGCCAATGGAGTTGGCGATGGGCCGCGCCGCGCGCACGGCGGCGACATATCCGCGCTTGACGAAAGCCACTGGCGTCCCTCGGGGTTCATGCTGCTCACTCATAGCATACCGGCGAGAGCAAGCGATCTTCTTCTTATCTCCCAATTGAGGGGCGAATGCTGTGAAACTGATAGTCCAGATTCCTTGTTACAATGAAGAACTAACTCTTCCTCAAACCGTCGCCGACATCCCGCGGCAGATACCCGGTGTTGATGTTGTCGAAATATTGATTATTGACGACGGTTCAAAGGATAGAACGGTTGAGGTCGCCAAGAGCATTGGCGTGGACCATATTGTCATAAATAAGAGGAACGTCGGTCTGGCTCGAAGCTTTCGAGCAGGTCTGGACGCTTGTATTTCGCTCGGCGCTGACATCATCGTCAACACCGACGGAGATAATCAATACTGCGGTGCGGACATTCCCAAGTTGATCCAACCGATTCTCGACGGCAGAGTCGACGTGGTCGTCGGTGATCGGCAGACCCATCTCATTGCCCACTTCTCGCCGGGCAAGAAAGCGCTTCAGCGCTTCGGAAGCTGGGTGGTGCGCTCGTTCTCCGGGGTCGATGTACCTGACGCCGTCAGCGGGTTTCGCGCCATTTCCCGCGACGCTGCGTTCCGCCTCAATATAGTTTCGTCGTTCAGCTACACAATCGAGATGCTGATCCAGGTCGGCAAGAAGGGAATGGCGTTTACCAGCGTTCCGATTGGCACGAACCCGAAGACGCGAGAATCTCGGCTGTTCAAAAGTATATTTGGTTTCATGCAGCGGTCCGGTTCGACGCTGCTGCGAATGTATACAATGTACCAGCCACTGGCCGTCTTTACGATGATTGGGGCGACGATCGCCGTCATCGGCGCCATTCCGATGATCCGCTTCCTCTACTTCTACTTGATGGGCAACTCGGCAGGCAAAATTCAGTCCCTAATCATCGGCTCGGCTCTGCTCACCATTGGGGCCATCTGCTTTGTGCTGGGTCTGCTGGCCGACTTGCTCAGCCAGACGCGTCAGCTAATCGAGATCTCTCTGGAGAAGATCCGCCGCATCGAAGATCGCCTGGACTAAGGTAGCGACGCTCGACGACGCAGCCTTCGCATGAGCGCGACGGCGAGTTGGCACGCCCCGCCCACGCCGATGAAGATCAACAGAGTCGAGACCACGTAGCGATAGCGCAGCAGCGGGTAGGTCGCGACGTAGGGCAGACACGGCAGCAACAACACAACCGCTACGTAGATCCATTCCGTTCGGCGGCGGGCCAAGCCGTGGGCCAGCGTCACCAGGGCGAACAGGGTCGTGGCCACCAGGAAGCCCCGCCGCAGAGCGATGAACGATCCGTCGCCCTTGGTGAAGCGGGTCCAGAGCCAGGCCGGCGGTGCGTAGAACTGCAGAAAATTCCTCGCCCTGATTTTCATCACGTCGACCGGATTGGACGTCATCCACCCGCGGGTGGCTGCGCGTAGCTCCCGATTATAGGCGATCTCGCCAACCTGGAGGTACCGCTGGCGCGCCGCCGCGCCGCGCTGGGGGCTGACCTGCTGAATTCGTTGCAAGTCTAGCGCCTGAAGCTGCGGGCCTGAGTCACCAGCCTTCCCGTCATAGTAGGAGAGCGCCATCGAAATTCCGTCGCCGGTGCGCAAGGGCGTGAAGTGGCCGAGGGCTTGCTGGTTGCGAAGGCCCCAGGGCAGGAGCACTGCGGCGACGAGGGCCGCCGCCGGCAGGATGGGAATCCACCAACGTCGCCAGGAGACGCGGAGCAGCAGATAGAGCCCAATCGCGCCACTCGTCGCCAAGCCGGCTGGTGGATTGATCAGGATGAGGGCGCCATTGCCAAGTCCGAGGGCTGCAAGCGCGCGCCAGCTTACGGTTCTGGTCCGGTCGAGGCGCAGGACGATCAGGAGCAGCGCCAGCACCCCCGCGGCCGCGAGGCCGGCCTCCCATTCTCGGAACGGATCGACCTCAAGCGAAAACTGGATCGGCAACAGGGCCACGCAAGCAACGGCCGCAAGACGGCCCAGGGGCGGGAAGCCAAGTGCGCGCGCCACCCGCTCGGCAAGAACAAACGAAATGGCGAGCACGGCCAACGCCCAAAGCGTCAAGACCAGCTCTGCGTTGCGCGTGGCGACGCCGAATACCCTCTAGGCGGCCGCGGTGGGCAGGGGCGTAAGGGGCATCAGATGGGCAGTCGGGCCACTGCCGGGGCCGAAGGCGTCGGCAAAACCGCGCCCCTCCGCGAGGGCCCGGGCGATCGCGTCGGATTCACCGCCGGTTGGGCTCAAGTGACCATGCATCGCCCAGACCAGCCTCAGTGCGCATCCGAGGAATACGACAGCAAGCGTCACCAGGGTCGTCGCGCGCGGCGGCAAGGTGAAGTGGGTGGCGACCGGGCCGTCGGTGTCAGCCATCTAGATGGTCTTCATCCTGAAGCGCCAGCCCGGAGCGTGATCGTGAATGGGAGCTAAGGGAGCAATTGAACGGCGTCAACGCGGCTCCGATTGCGGTTTTGGCGGCTGATCATGCTAGGCACTCCATCGCTTATGATCGTGAGTCCCGATGCTGATCAATCCGTTCACCGGCACGCCCGCGAAGATCGCCGTGCTCGGGCTGGGTTATGTAGGTCTCCCGCTGGCCGTGGCGTTTGCGGCGGCCAATGATGTGGTGGGCTTCGACATCAAGGCCGAGCGGATCGCCGAGCTTGGGGCCGGCGAGGATCGGACGCTGGAGGTCTCCGGCGCAGAGCTGGCCGCGGTCGGGCGCCTGAAGCTGAGCGACGATCCGGCGGACCTGGGGGCCTGCAACGTCTTCGTCGTCACGGTGCCGACGCCGATCCATCCCGACAAGACGCCCGACATTCGCGCTTTGATGGCGGCCAGCCGCGCGGTCGGCGCGGCGATCGGCAGGGGCGGGGTGGTGATCTACGAGTCCACCGTCTACCCCGGCGCGACGGAAGAGGACTGTGTGCCGGTGGTGGCGCAGGTTTCGGGCCTCGAATTCAATCGCGACTTCTTCGCCGGCTACAGCCCCGAGCGGGCCAATCCGGGCGATCCGACGCATAGGTTAGCAAGCATCGTAAAGGTGACGGCGGGATCGACGCCGCAGGCCGCCGACTTCGTGGATGCGCTCTATTCGTCGGTGGTGACGGCCGGGACGCACCGGGCCAGCTCGATCCGCGTGGCCGAGGCGGCCAAGGTGATCGAAAATACCCAGCGCGATCTGAACATCGCCCTGATCAACGAATTCTCGCTGATCTTCCAGCGGCTTGGCATCGACACCTCAGAGGTGCTTGCCGCGGCGGCGACCAAGTGGAACTTCCTCAACTTCCGCCCCGGCCTGGTTGGCGGCCACTGCATCGGGGTAGATCCCTACTACCTGACGCACAAGGCCGAGGCCCTGGGCTACCACCCGGAAGTCATCCTGGCCGGGCGGCGGATCAACGACGGCATGGGCGGCCATGTGGCCCGCGAGCTGATGGCCGAGATGGCGCGGCGCGGCGTGGCGGCCGAGGGCGCGCGAGTGTTGGTGCTGGGCCTGGCGTTCAAGGAGAACTGCCCGGACCTGCGCAACACCCGGGTCGTCGACATCATCGAGCCGCTGGCCGCCGCCGGCGCGACGGTGGACGTCTGCGACCCCTGGATCGACGCCGCCGAGACGCGCCAAGAGTACGGCTTCGACCTGACCGCCGACCCGCCCAAAGGCGCCTATGACGCCATCGTCCTGGCCGTCGCGCACAGTCGGTTCGTGGAGCTAGGGCCCGAGGCGATCCGGGCCTACGGCGGGGCCAAGGCCGTGCTGTTCGACGTGAAGAGCGTCTTGCCGAAGGCGGCCTCGGATCTGAGGCTTTAGGAGCCTCAGGCTCTGGCGGGCCCCGCGTTGGCGGAGCGGGGGCTGTAGTAGTCGAGGTACCAGTCGACGAACTGGCCGACACCGACCTCGATGGGCGTAGAGGGCGCGTAGCCGATCGCGGCCTTGGTCTCGGCGACGTCGGCCTCTGTGCGGGCCACGTCGCCGGGCTGCATGGGCATCAGGTTCAGCGTGGCCTTCCTGCCCAGCTTCTCCTCCAGCACCTGGATGTAGCGCATCAGCTCGACGCGCTGGCTGTTGCCCAGGTTCAGCACGCGCCAAGGCGCGACGCCGCTGGTCGCGGGGTCGGGATGGGTCGGGTCCCAGGCGGTGTTGACGGTCGCCGGCTGGTCGATGGCCGCGACGAGGCCGTCGACGATGTCGGCGACGTAGGTGAAGTCGCGCTGCATCTTGCCCTCGCCGTAGACGTCGATCGGCCGCCCGGCGAGGATCGCCTCGGTGAACTTGAACAGCGCCATGTCTGGCCGGCCCCAGGGGCCGTAGACGGTGAAGAACCGAAAGCCGGTCGCCGGGATGCCGAACAAGTGGGCGTAGGAATGCGCCATTCCCTCGTTGGCGAGCTTGGTGGCGGCGTAGAGGGTGATCGGGTGGTTCGCGCCATTGTGGACGCTGAACGGCAGGTTGCCGTTGGCGCCATAGACCGAGCTGGTCGAGGCGAAGACCAGGTTCTTCGGCTGCACGGCGCGGCAGCCCTCCAGGATGTTGAGGAAGCCGACGACGTTGGAGTCCACATAGGTCCTGGGGCTCTCCAGGCTGTAGCGGACGCCCGCCTGGGCCGCGAGGTTGACCACCACGTCGGGCTTGGCCTCGGCGAACAGGGCCCCGACCGCGGCCTGGTCGGCCAGGTTGATCTTGGCGTGTCGGTATCCCGGCAGGGCCTCCAGCACCGCCAGGCGCGCCTGCTTTAGTGTCGGGTCGTAGTACGCGTTCAGGTCATCCAGGCCCACGACCTCGTCGCCGCGCTCAAGCAGGCGGCGGGACAGGTGGAAGCCGATGAACCCGGCTGAGCCGGTGATCAGGGTGGTCATGCCGTCGAAAGCTCCATGCCGAAGCGCCGGCTGTGCCACCTACGCCGCCTAACTACAAATCCTGCGAACGCGGCAATTTGATCGCATTGAGCGTCCTGGCGGGCGATCCTTTCGCAATTAAATGCGTTGCGCCCACGGGCCGGGGAGAAATGCTGGCCCGTGGTATGCAGGCGAGCGTTCTGCATTTATGAGACTGTTCAAAATCGGCCGCCGGAGCTTGATTCCCAGTGGCTGGTTGGACTAGGGAGCGTCCAAGTATGAGCCAACGCCTCGTCCCGGGACTCGATCCCGCGCCGACGAAACACGCGAAGCTGCTGAAGTGGGTTCGCGATGTCGCCGAATTGACGGAGCCGGATGCGGTGCGTTGGTGCGATGGTTCGGACGCCGAATGGACCGAGCTGACCGACGAGCTGGTCGCGGCCGGCACGCTGAAGCGCCTCAATGCGGCCAAGCGCCCGAATTCGTTCTACGCCGCCTCCGATCCTCGCGACGTGGCGCGCGTAGAGAGCCGCACCTTCATCTGCTCGGAAAAGCCAGAAGATGCCGGGCCGACCAACAACTGGCTCGACCCGACCGAGATGCGGGCCGACCTGAAGGACCTGTTCAAAGGCTGCATGAAGGGCCGCACGATGTACGTCGTGCCGTTCTGCATGGGCCCGCTCGGCTCGAAAATCAGCGCCATCGGCGTCGAGATCACGGATTCGGCCTATGTCGCCGTATCCATGAAGATCATGACTCGGATGGGCCAGGCCGCCCTCGACCAGCTCGGCGAGGACGGCTTTTTTGTGCCGGCGGTGCATTCGGTGGGCGCGCCGCTGGCCGACGGCCAGGCCGATGTCGCGTGGCCCTGCAACGAAATCAAATACATCGTCCATTTCCCCGAAACCCGCGAGATCTGGTCCTACGGCTCGGGCTACGGCGGCAACGCCCTGCTGGGTAAGAAGTGCTTCGCGCTCCGCATCGCCTCGGTGATGGCCCGCGACGAGGGCTGGCTGGCCGAGCACATGCTAATCCTGAAGCTGACCTCGCCGCAGGGCGAGGTGCACTACATTTCGGCGGCGTTCCCCAGCGCCTGCGGCAAGACCAACATGGCGATGCTGCAGCCGACGCTGGCCGGCTGGAAGGCTGAGACGATCGGCGACGACATCTGCTGGATGCGGTTCGGCGACGACGGGCGGCTTTATGCAGTGAACCCGGAAGCCGGCTTCTTCGGCGTGGCGCCGGGGACCGGCATCGAGACCAACAAGAACGCTGTCGAGGCGCTCTACGCCAACAGCATCTTCACCAATGTGGCGCTCACCGATGACGGCGATGTCTGGTGGGAAGGCCTGACGCCCGACGCGCCGGCGCACCTCACGGACTGGCAGGGCAACAGCTGGACGCCGGACAGCGCCACGCCGGCCGCCCACCCGAACGCCCGCTTCACCGTGCCGGCTGCCCAGACCCCGGTGATCGCCGCGGAATGGGAAGACCCGGCCGGGGTGCCGATCTCGGCGATCCTGTTCGGCGGCCGCCGGGCCTCGGCGGTGCCGCTGGTCAACGAGGCTCGCGACTGGGCCCACGGCGTGTTCATGGCCTCCAACGTGGCCTCGGAGGGCACGGCGGCGGCGGAGAACTCGATCGGCGAGCTGCGCCGCGACCCGTTCGCGATGCTGCCCTTCGCCGGGTACAACATGGGCGACTATTTCGGCCACTGGCTGAACATCGGCGCCAAGGCCGATCCGGCCAAGCTGCCGCGCATCTACTTCGTCAACTGGTTCCGCAAGGACGAGCGCGGCAAGTTCGTCTGGCCGGGCTATGGCGAAAACAGCCGCGTGCTGAAGTGGATAGTGGATCGGCTGGAAGGGCGGGCCGAGGCGGTGGACACCCCGATCGGCCGTCTGCCGGCGCCGGGCAGCCTGGACGTCTCCGGCCTGGGCCTGACCCAGGAGCAGCTGGACCTGCTGTTGACCGTCGACACCGAGATCTGGCGCAAGGAAGCGGCCCTGGTGCCGGCCTTCTACGAACGCTTCGGCGATCGCCTGCCGGCGGCGCTGTGGGCCGAACTGGAGGCGCTGAAGGCCCGGCTGGACGCTCCGGTCGCCACCTCCGCCATGGTGGCGGCTGAGTAGCCACTCACCGATCTGAAAAAGCGAAGGGCCGCGGGATGACCGCGGCCCTTTTGCGTTGTGCGGTGTGAAGCGGGGTCAGCCGCAAACTGGGGACACGTACGCCTTACAGCGGGTGTTCGCGCGCAACTTCCAGGGCCGGCACGCCTTCGTCGCCTCGATGGTGGCCGCTGGCGAGGGGGCCGGCGACATGGCCGGCGGCCTGACCCGGGCGGCCGAGGTGTTCTATTCGCGGATCAAACTGCGTGACCAGCTGGTCTCGGTGCTGGCCTATCCGGCCTTCGTGCTGACCAGCGCGATCGGAGCGATGTTCGTGATCCTGCTGTTCATCGTGCCGACCATCGCGCCCCTGGCCCAGGACGCCGGCGCGACACCGCCCGCCTCGCTCGCCGCCCTGATCACCGCGAGCGACTTCCTGCGCCAGAACCTGACGGCGCTCAGGGTCGGCTTCGCGCTTTCGGTGGCGGGCGTGATCGTCGCCGCGCGGCTCGGCCTGCTCTCCACGGTGATCGAATTGCTGACCCTGGACGGGCTGGCGAAACGCACGGTGTGCGGCGTGGTGTTCGGCGGCTTTGCGGTGTCGCTCGGCACAATGCTGGCGGCCGGCGCCCCGGCCACCGACGCCCTGCGCCTGGCCAACCGCGCGGTGATGATGAAGGGCGCCCAGCGCCGCCTTCAGCTCTCGTCCAGCTGGTCCGCCAGGGCCACACCATCTCGGCTTCGCTGGAAACCGTGAAGGGCTTCCCGCCGGCGATCATCCGCCTGGCCGCGGTCGGCGAAGAAACCAACAAGCTCGGCGAAATGCTCGCCCGCGGCGGCAAGCTCGAGGAAGAAGCCGCCACCCGGCGCATCGAATCCGTCGGCCGCATCGCAGGGCCGGCGCTGATCGTGGTGCTGGGCCTGGTGCTGGGCGTGCTGATGGGCGGACTGCTGTCGGGGGTGAGCTCAATGGGGCAGTCGGCGTTGGGGGTAGGGGCGGGCCGGAAAAGCGTGCGTGTCCCCCATTGCCATAACCACTGTTGCGTAATTCAACAAAGCTAGGGCCCGTTGCTGCGGGCGGCGCTTGAAACGCGGCCTATGTCTCTAGCGCTAAGCTCTTCAGCTCCCCTATTTGGACTTCCCAGCTCGACCAATCATCCGAACGTTCACCCATAAAGGTTTCGAATGATGCCCTTGGGAATATACAATAGTCTACGACAAGCAGGTCGGAAATAGGTGAGACAAAACTATAGAATCTTAGAACATCTTCGAGCAGAATGGCAGGCCAAACATTGGCGTTATTTTGGCTAAGCGAAGAGCAAAAAACTACACTTTCTCGATCACTAATACATCTCGAAGCAGTTTTTTTCCAGTGCGTTAGGTAGTCACCCTCGGACCATATTGATTGATCAGAATAAATCGTTTCGGACAGAGAACCTATACTCAATCGCGCAAGCGAAAATCCACGAGGCGGCACGTGTGAGGTTTTCGCGTTCTTGCTCTGAAAAGAAATTCCAAACTTCGTCATCTAGTTCCCTAGTCTTACGCTTAGGTCGCCGTCAGAACCGGGGACACGTACCACTTTTGTCTGTTGCCAAGATGGAACAAATAAGGAACATTGCAGGCTCACAAGCCACGGAAGCAGGTCATGGCCAGACGGGCAAGGATCGTTATCCCGGACACGCCGCACCACGTCACCCAACGGGGCAATCGCCGGCAGCCGACGTTCTTCCGCGACGCTGACTATGCGCTCTATCTGCATCTGGCCGCGGAGGCCTTCGCCGAGGCGGGCGTCGAGGTCTGGGCCTACTGCCTGATGCCGAACTGTGGCGCGACAATCTGGATGAGAGGCGCGCGACAATCAGGATGAGAATTGTCAGTCGCAGCGGGATGATGATTGTCGCGGCGCGACACGAGCGCAAGCCCTTTAACGTGTCGGAGCGGCGATCAGGCTGAGGCCTTGATT
>JBBQTP010000062.1:0-22680 GCA_038213205.1 Caulobacterales bacterium | reverse complement strand
AACCGCAAGTCGCTGAACCTGCACCACGGCATCTCGATCAGCGACGAGTTCATGGAGGCCGTGCGCGACGGGGCCATGTTCGGCCTGCGCTCGCCCAAGACCAAGGACGTGGTCAAGCAAGTCGATGCCCGTTCGCTGTGGCAGAAGATCCTCGAGATCCGCCTGCAGACCGGCGAGCCCTACCTGATCTTCTCCGACACCGTGAACCGCGCCATGCCGCAGCATCAGCGCGAGCTCGGCCTCTCGGTGCACCAGTCCAACCTCTGCTCCGAGATCATGCTGCACACCGGCAAGGATCACCTGGGCGTCGAGCGCACCGCGGTGTGTTGCCTGTCCAGCGTCAACGCCGAGACCTTCCTGGAGTGGCGCGACCACCCGACGTTCATCGAGGACGTCATGCGTTTTCTCGACAACGTGCTGGAGGACTTTATCCAGCGCGCGCCGCCGGAAATGGCCAACGCCGTCTACGCCGCCAAGCGCGAGCGTTCGGTGGGCCTGGGTTTGATGGGCTTCCATACCTTCCTGCAGGCCCAGAACGTGCCGTTCGAGAGCGCGCTGGCGAAGAGCTGGAACATGCGGCTCTTCAAGACCTTGCGCCGCCAGTGCGACGCAGCCTCCCGCACCCTGGCCGCCGAGCGCGGCCCGTGCCCGGACGCCGAGGAGCGCGGCATGATGGAGCGCTTCAGCCACAAGCTGGCGATCGCCCCGTCCGCCTCGATCTCGATCAACTGCGGCGGCTCCTCGGCCGGCATCGAGCCGATCCCGGCCAACATCTACAGCCACAAGACGCTGTCAGGGACCTTCGCGGTGAAGAACCCCTACCTGGAGCGGCTGCTCGACCAGACCGGCCACAACACGCCGGCCGTCTGGGACTCGATCCTGGAGAACGAGGGCTCGGTGCAGCACCTCGACTGCATGAGCCAGGACGACAAGGACGTCTACAAGACCGCCTTCGAACTCGACCAGCGCTGGGTGGTGGAACTTGCAGCAGATCGAACACCCGAAATCTGCCAATCCCAGTCGATAAATCTCTTTTTACCTGGGGACGTAGATAAGTGGGATCTACATATGCTCCATTACCAGGCGTGGGAGCGTGGTTGTAAGTCGCTCTACTACCTGCGCTCGAAGTCGGTGCAGCGGGCGGCGCACGCCGGCGTCGAGGCGCATGTGGCGGTCGAGGCGTCCGGAAACAAGACCGACTACGAGGAATGCCTGGCCTGCCAATAGGCCGGGCGCTCGCCTCGCACGCCCCTAGAGTCTCGCCAGACGCGAGCCGTTTCCGCGGCATCGTGGCACGCGTTATGCAAATGCCAGTTTTGACTCGGCAAAGCGCAGGTCTCGTGCCTACGCTGCTGCCGGGGAACCGCAGATCGATTTGCGATTTTTGCTGTGTAAGCAGCGAGATGAGCTGATGAGAAAGCTGCGGGCTGGGAGAACGACCATGCGGCCGCTGGCTATTCTGGCCACCGTCCTGAGCTGCGCAGCGGGGAGCCCCGTCGGCGCGCAGACCCTTACGCCCCACAACACAGGCCCCAATCTGCAGGGCCCGGCTCTGCAAGCCAGCGACGCGCTGGCGGCAGTGATGCTGAACGGCGCGGCGTTCGCGCCGAAGACGCAAGCCGCGAGGGTCGACCCGATCGCCAACCTGATCGAGCGCGAGGCCTACGAGCCGGGCGTCGATCCGGTGCGCTGGACCACCGGCGAGGCGCAGCTTTCCAAGCCGTCGGCCACCGGCCCGGTCGATTCGCTGCGGGTCAGCGTCGGCGGCGCGCTCCGCACCCCCGGCGGCCTGCCGCTCAACCTCGACCGCGGGCAATTCCAGACCGACGCCTATGAGGTGGCGCTGACCCGCGACTGGCCCGAGGCCCTGAAGTTCGAAGGCCGCACGTTCGGCGTGGACCTGACCCCGCACGTGGGCGCCGGCGTCACCAACACCGGGACCACCGCCGAGGCCGGCGCGACGCTGCGCCTGTCACAGCGCATGGACAGCAATGTCGCCGAGCGGTTGAAGGCCATGGGCCTGCGCGATGGCCAGAGCTTCGGCGACCGCGGCCGCTGGTACCTGTTCGCCGCGGCGAGCGGGCGCGCGGTGGGTATGAACATGCTGCACGGCGAGGGCGGCTGGGACCGCGCCGGCTGGACCACCGACGCCACCTCGACCCTGGTCGGCGATGCGCAACTCGGCGTCGGCTGGCGAAAGGGTCCGCTGCAGACCTCGCTCGGCTACGTCCACCGCGAGGTCAAGGGCGCCCACATAATCTGGGGCCAGGACACGCCCAAGGACGACATGCTGGCGTTCTCGTTCTCGATCCGCCCGCGGAACTAGAGCCGGTCCCACCCCTCGAGGAACGGATAGCGTTCGGCCCAGAGCGCGGCCAGGCGGGGGTCTGCGTCGACGCGGCGGATGGCTTCGCCGAGGCGCGGGGCGGCGGCGTAGAAGCGTTGGCGGCGGGGGCGGAAGCGGGAGACCACGGCGACGTAGAGGTCGAGCACGCTGAGGTCATCGCCCAGGATGTAGCGGCCGGGCGTCGTCTCCCGCTCCATCACCGCCCAGCACTCCGAGATCCGCTGCTCGATGTTCGCGTTGACCGCCTCGTGCAGCGACCCGTCGGAGACCAGGCGGAACGGGTCGTCCTTCAGCCAGTAGTGGGCGTAGATCGCCGCACTGACGAAGCTCATCCAGCGCAGATAGGCGCCGCGCGTGGGCGCCTCCGGGCCCGGCGCCAGGCCCGCTTTGGGATTGAGCTCGGCGATGCGAATCAGGATCGCGGCGCTCTCGGTGAGCATCTCCCCATTCGGGAAGGTCAGCGCCGGGACCTGGCGCATCGGGGTCTCGGGCGCGACGCCGGCCGAACCCGCATCGGCCGGCGCGTCGACCACCTCATAGGCCGCCCCGGCCAGGGTCAGGGCCGCCTCGACGGCCACCGCGCCGGTGCCCGGCGCGCCGTACAGAAGATATCCACCGCTCATCACAACCTCGTGCATAACTCCGGCGAGAACCCCTACATGCGGCGTGCTGACGCTTTACGATCCACAACATGTGGTGTCTTCTGGCGTCCTACACATCCTCGCACCCGCGGACCCGTTCGATGACCCAGCCGTCCTCCTCCAACATCCGCGTCCTGCCGGGCCTGCTGACGCCGTCGGCCGCCTACAAACCCTTCCGCTACCCCTGGGCCTACGACTTCTGGAAGAAGCAGCAGCAGGTCCACTGGATGCCGGAAGAGATCCCGCTGGGCGAGGACCTGAAGGACTGGGCCACCAAGCTCAACGACCGCGAACGCAACCTGCTGACCCAGATCTTCCGCTTCTTCACGCAATCCGATGTGGAAGTGAACGACAACTACATGGAGCGTTACGCCCGGGTCTTCAAACCCACTGAAGTGAAGATGATGCTGGCCGCGTTCTCCAACATGGAGACCATCCACATCGCCGCCTACGCCCTGCTGCTCGAAACGATCGGCATGCCGGACGCCGAGTTCACGGCCTTCCTGGAATTCCAGGCGATGCGCGACAAGCACGACTACATGCAGCAGTTCGGGGTGGAGACCAACGCCGACATCGCCCGCACGCTTGCCATGTTCGGCGGCTTCACCGAGGGGCTGCAACTGTTCGCCAGCTTCGCCATGCTGATGAACTTCCCGCGCCACAACAAGATGAAGGGCATGGGCCAGATCGTCAGCTGGAGCGTGCGCGACGAGAGCCTGCACTGCGAGGGGATCACCAAGCTCTATCACGCCTTCCAGGCGGAGACCGGGGCGGTGACCAAGTCGGTGGCCGCCGACATCGTCGACTGCTGCAAGACGGTGGTCGGCCTGGAGGACAAGTTCATCGACCTCGCCTTCGAGGCCGGCGAGGTGCAGGGCATGACGCCCGAGGACATCAAGAAATACATCCGCTTCATCGCCGACTGGCGCCTGCGCCAGCTGGCGCTGCCGGAAGTCTACGGCGTCAAGGAAAACCCGCTGCCCTGGCTGCAGTCGATGCTGAGCGGCGTGGAGCATGCCAACTTCTTCGAGGCCCGGAGCACGGAATATTCCAAGGCCGCGACCAAGGGCCAGTGGCACGGCGGCGACGGCGTGTGGGCGTCGTTTGATGCGATGCAGGTGAAGAAGGCGGCGAACGAGTTGCCGGCGGAGTGACCGCGTAGCGAGTCATCCCGGTTTCGGCGGAGCCGAAGACCGGGGTCCAGGGGACGCCCTTGGTGGTGGCGCGTTTCGCGCGCTCCAAATCGCCGCGCGGCCGAGGCGATATGCGCGGCGATGTGAGGTTGCCCGTTCTATGTACGGTGACCCGTCTGTGTATTTGAAGGTCATCTGTCAGAGATATCCTATAAAACTCGAAACCAATACATGCTGAAATGGGGAACAAACTGCAACTGACAAGGCGGCATCGGTGGCGGCTAGATCAGTTGGTGAATACTCGAAGCTCATATCGAGGCCGGAGGCATTCGCGGCGCCGTCCGGGTGAAATCCGGGGGTGCGGGGAAAATCCGGGGACACTATACCTAATTGACCCCGCCGCCCCGCAGGACCACGCTCGTCCCATGGCGAGATTGGCGCGTGTCGTGGCGGCTGGCGTTCCGCATCATGTGACCCAGCGGGGCAACCGCCGGCAGCAGACCTTCTTCAGCGACGACGACTATGCGGCCTACCGGACGCTGATTGCCGAGAGTTGCCGGGCCGCGGGGGTAGAGGTGTGGGCCTACTGCCTGATGCCCAACCACGTGCACCTGATCCTGACGCCGCGCGACGAGGACGGTCTGCGCGCGGCGCTGGCCGAGGCGCATCGGCGCTATTCGCGGCGGATCAATTTCCGCGAGGGCTGGCGCGGCTATCTCTGGCAGGGGCGGTTCGCGTCGGTGGCGATGGACGAGACCCATCTCATGGCCTGTGCGCGTTACGTGGAACTCAATCCGGTCCGTGCGCGGCTGGTCGAGCGGGCCGCGGCCTGGCCCTGGTCGAGCGCGCGCGGGCACCTGGCGGGGCGTGACGACGAGCTGGTCACGGTCGGCCCCATGCTGGCGCGCTCACCCGACTGGCCGGGGGTGCTGGCGAGCGGGCCGGCGCCGGAGGCCTACGCGGCGCTGCGGCGCGGGGAGCGCACGGGACGGCCGCTGGGGTCTGCGGCCTTCGTGGAGGATCTGGAACGCCGTCTGGGTCGGCCGCTCGCGCCGCAGAAGCCCGGCCGCAAGCCGAAGCTGTCCGGGGTGATGGAGAAATAGGTATAGTGTCCCCGGATATCCGTACTCACGCATCAGGGCTTTTCCCACTCGGCTTCTTCGGCGCGCCAGGCGTTGCATTCGTCGCGCATCTTCAGGGCCTTCGCCCGCCAGGCGCCCCGCTCGCGCGGCGGCAGGTTCGTCCACGAGGGGAAGGCGTAGTGGGCGCGGATCCGGGACAGGGTCGTACGGCGCGCCATGTCGCCGGCGCGCTCGCGGCAATCGCTTTCGTACAGGCAGACCGCGAGGGTCTCGATCCGGGCCGCGGTGTCAGGTTCGCTCATGCCGCGCCACGCTCCCTGGATCGCCAGACATAGGGGTGATCCGCCGGGCCGTCTCGCGCAACCCGCCGCGGGCGACCGGCTGGGCGATTGCATCGGCTGGATTGGACGCGGAGCTTGGGGCTCGTTCCCGCCACCCCTCCCGCCATTGCTGCCGCAATGGGGGAGGCAAGTTATGTTCGTGGTTTGTTCTAGTCTGTGATATCCTGCCCCATGCTCTCCACGTCCCCTTATCCCTTCGATCCCGCGGTCGCGGCGGCGTTTGTCGGGCGAGTGGGGCGGGGGGAGCGGATACGCGATCTGCTGGCCAAGCCGGGGATGCCCAGCCAGCGAGCCTTTGCCCACTGGAGGCGGACGGAGCCGGGGTTCGCCGCGGAGATGCGGCGGCTGTTGGCGTTGCGTTATGGGCGGCGGAGCCGGGATGGGCACGGCCGCTGGCGTGAGTGGGACGAGGCGGTGGCGGATCGGCTGACGCTGGCCGTCATGCGGGGGGCAGTGCTGCGCCAGCTGCTGGCGAGCGATGCGGCGTTGCCCTGCCTGGCGGTGGTGGCGCGCTGGCGGCGCGAGCATCCGGAGTGGGACGGGGCGCTGCGGATGGCGATGAAGGCCGGGCGTCTGGTGCGCGAGAAGGCGTGGACGCTGGCGCCGGTGACGCCTGAGCTGATCGATCTGATCGGCGGCCGGATCGTGGCGGGGGCTTCGTTGCGCAGCCTGAGCGCGGAGCCTGCGATGCCGTGCGCGGCGACGATGTACAAGTGGGTGGCGCTGAGCCCTGAGTTCGCGCGGGAGGTGGCGGTGGCGTGTCACGGGCGCGAAGAGTTTCTGAATGACCAGATGGGCGACATCTGCCAGCGCAACGGGCCGTTCCGGCTGGCGCTGACCAAGCGCCAGGCGTGGCCGCTGCAACTGCGGGTCAACCAGCTGTCCAAGCGGCCGGGGTGGAAACGGCGTCGGGCGGCGGCGGCGGCGGAACGGTGGGAGTAGGCTGCGTCCTCAATACCGCCCATCCCGGCGAATGCCGCGGCCCAGATGGGATGGCTCCGGCGTGGGCTCTAACGGCTGCGGCAAGTCAAGGACGCCGCCCTTGAGTTGTCAGCCTGGGCAGGCAAACTGGCGGCCATGGGCAAGCTGGTGTTCGGGATGATGCAGTCGCTCGACGGCTACGTCGACGGCGTGGCGGGCGGGGGGCAGCTGCCACCGCCGGACGAGGCGCTGCACCGACATTTCAACGACCACGTCCGCGACCTGGCCGGCAGCCTGTTGGGCCGCAGGATGTACGAGGTGATGCGCTACTGGGACGAGGACCAGCCGGACTGGGGCGAGGTGGAGCGCGACTTCGCCGCGGTGTGGCGCGGGCAGCCGAAGTGGGTGGTGTCGCGGACGCTGAAGTCGGTGGGGCCGAACACGGTGCTGGTGAGGGACAATGTCGCGGGCTTCGTGCGTGGGCTGAAGGCGGACGTCGCGGGCGTGATCGACGTGGCCGGGCCCGAACTGGCCGCCGGGCTGAGCGCGCTGGGCCTGATCGACGAGTACCGCCTCTATTTCCGCCCGTTCGTGCTGGGGGCCGGCAAGCCCTACTTCGCCGGCGCCCGGCCGCCGCTGCGTTTTGTGGACGCCTGTCCGGTCGGCGAGGACGCGGTGCGGATGACTTACGTTCCGGCCTGACTTGCCGAAATCCTCGTTCGCACGAAATGTCGGCTTGGCTGCCGTCCGTCCGTCCTGCGGGGGTCGGCGCGGTGGCGCGCCTTTATCGGAGAGACCCCATGCGGTTCATGTTCATCATCAAGACGGACGGCGTCGGCGGCGGGCCCACGCCCGCGCTGATCGAGGCCATGCACGTCATGGCCCTGCGGGAGGTGAAGGCCGGGCGGATGATCGCCGACGGCGGGCTGATGCCGCCGGCGATGGGCGCCCAGGTGCGGGTCACCAAGCGCAAGCTGGTGGTCACCGACGGGCCGTTCGCCGAGACCAAGGAGACGATCGGCGGATTTGCGGTCTTCGAACTGCCGGACATGGCCGCGGCGATCGCCAGCGCGCGCGACTTCATGGAGCTGCACGTGGCGCACATGCCCGACTGGGAAGGGACCTGCGAGGTCCGCCAGGTGGCGGGCTCGCAGGTGGAGATGATCCGCGCCGCCGCCTGACGGCGGGCGCTTAGGCCGCCGCCGCGCGAGCCTGGCGCAGGTAGCTCAGCACGACCTCGGGGTTGGTGACGGTGTAGGGGTCGTCGTCGAGGCCGGCGTCGTTGATGCCGGGCTCTTCGAACCACTGCTCGACGACGCCGTCGTTGACCACCATGGCGTAGCGCCAGCTGCGGTAGCCGAAGCCCAGGTGCTCCTTGTTCACCAGCATGCCCATCAGGCGGGTGAACTTGCCCGAGCCGTCGGGGAGGAACTTCACCTTGGCGACGTCAAGGTGGCGGCTCCACTGGTGGACCACGAAGGCGTCGTTGACGGTGACGCAGATCACCTCGTCGACGCCGGCGGCGTTGAACTGTTCATAGAGCCGCTCGAAGGCCGGGAGCTGTTCGTTGGAGCAGGTCGGCGTGAAGGCTCCGGGGAGCGAGAACACCACGACGCGCTTGCCGTCGAAGATCTGGTGGGTGGTCACGTCCTGCCAGCGGAACGGGTTGGCGCCGGCGATGGCGTCGTCGCGGACGCGGGTCTTGAAGGTGATCTCAGGGAGGCGGCGGCCGTGCATGCTGGCGGTCCTGTCTGCGTTGGGGGGGTGCGCCCTTTTCGATTGGGGTCGGCGCGTCGCAGGGGAAGTGGGGGCTCGGACGCTCCGGGTCCAATCGATCCTTTAATGAATTTCTATAGATTTTCTCGATAGTTCGAATTGACCGGGGATCGCGGCGAGGCGCCGCTGGCGGGCGGAGGCGGCGAGCGTGTATGGAGGGGCGCCTGACCTGCCACCCGGAGCCCTGCCTGATGCGTCTTGCCGCCCTTGCGATCGCCGCCGCCCTGTTGGCGGGTGGCGCGCCTGCCCTGGCCCAGCCGGCCGCCGCGCCGATCCCGGGCGAGGCGTTCCTGGCGAAGAATGCGCACGAGGCCGGGGTGCAGACCCTGCCGTCGGGGCTGCAGTACAAGGTGGTCGCCTCGGGTCCCGCGGGCGGGCCGTCGCCGAAGCGGGGCGACATGGTCAAGGTCCACTACGAGGGCAAGCTGATCAGCGGCGAGGTCTTCGATTCCTCGTTCGCGCGGAACAAGCCGGCGCTGATGCCGCTGGACGGGCTGGTCTCGGCCTGGATGGAGGCGCTGCCGAAGATGCACGTCGGCGATGAGTGGATCCTCTACGCGCCGCCCGCCCTGGGCTACGGCCCCGAGGGCGCCGGGCCGATCCCGCCCAACAGCGTGCTGATCTTCCGGGTGAAACTGCTGGGCCTGCTGTCGGCGGATTAGGTCGGGTGCTTACCGGCCGTCACGCGGATACCCCCGCGCCGAAAGCGCCCGCGACTGACACGATTGCGAACAGCAGCCAGTCGTTGGTGACGTGGGCGATCGTCGAGGACCACGCGTTCTTGGTGATCAGGTAGGGCAGCGATAGCGCCAGCCGTGCGGAGCCGATGACCGCCAGAGTCTGTCCGATGTGCCACTGATAGGTCGGGAAGTGGAGCGCGGCGAAGATCGCGGCTGACAAGGCCCAGGCGAGGGCCACCGCAATGCCGCGCGGCAGGCCAAGGGCCCGGTGGAAGACGGTCAGCAAGGCCAGGAGCGGCAGGATGGTGACCAGCTCCTCGCCGAGGAGCTGTGGGACAGTTCCCGCCAGGAACAAGGCGAGGGCCGCGCCGTGGAGATGCTGTAGCTGCTCCAGGGCGGGATTGGCGGCCGTCAGGCCCAGCCGCATCACACCTAAGCCGACCACGCTGGAGACCGCCAGCGTCACCGGTACGAAGGCCAGGCCGATCAGCACATCGCGGGCCGTCGGCCGTCGAAAGATCGCGGCCCAGTGGCGGCCCGCGACCAGCCTCAGCCCCAGCAGCGGCAGCGCGACGAACAGCAGGATGCCGCTCCATCGCCCGGCCTCTCCAGGCCATAGGTCCGGCAGCCCCACGAGCGCGGCGAACCCGGCCGTGGTCATGGCGAGAAGGATGGCCCATTGCGCGGCGGAAAGGCCGACGGGCTGGCCATCAAAGAAAGGAAAGTCCCGCCCCGCCGGCGCCTGCGGGCGATCAGGACGGTTCATCGCTGTTGCCGTCATTCCTGCGACCATCCCTGCCAAGCGGTGTGAAGCTAGACGTCAGGTCGGCCATTGAACAGCCGCCTCCCCTCTGCTTCGGTGAGCGCCGACAGTGCGGAAGGCAGCGCGTGGACCTCCTGAAGATTCTCCAGGGCCTTGAGGAGTTCATCTTCGAGGCGACAAGCTGGCTGCTGTTCTACCCGCTCACCCTGTGGCGCATCGTCCGTCGACCGCTGGCCACGATGGGCTATTCCGATCGGGAGCAAGGCAAGCCTGACGATCAGCGCTATGACGACACCTTGAGCCCGCCCCTGGTTCTGTTGACCACCGTGGTCCTGGCGAACCTGATCGGCGCGGCGGCCCACGTCCCGCCGCCGCCCGGCTCTTCAGAATTGCTGAAGGCGCTGACCGCCTCGCAGCAGAACCTCATCCTCTTCCGTTCTCTGGCGTTCAGCCTGACGCCGCTGGTCGCGGCCGCGACGCTGCTTAAGCGAAAGGGTGTCGCCGTCAGCCGGAGCACGCTGCGCGCGCCGTTCTACGCCCAATGCTATCTTGCTTCCCCCAGCGCGATCTTCGTCTCCGGTGGCCTAATTGTCTTGCAGCATCCCGGCGCGCCATACGCCGGGCTTGCCGCCATCATCGGGGGCACGGTCTGGTTCCTCGTCGTGCAGACCCGTTGGTTCCGCGAGGAGCTCTCGGTCTCGTGGCTGAACGCGGGCGCCACGGCCGTCTGGGCGATGCTGCGGGCCCTGGCCTACCTGATGGTCATCCTGGTTCCGATCGCCCTGGTCTAGCGCTCTAGAACCGCCGGTTGCTGTCCCAGTCCCCGGCGTCGCACTCGCCGCGGAAATGTTCGATCCCGTCGATCCGAAGGCGGCCGCTGCGGCGGTCGATGACGACTCTGGGACTGTTGAGGCCATTCATCCGGTACTGGCCGGTGATGCTGTCGGGGCTCACGATGAGGTTGCTCAACGCCCACCAGCCGTCGACATCGCCGGAGTGGAGGGGCGCGACAAGTTTGCCGGTCAAATGAATCCGGGCCTGGTCTCCCCGCACCTCGACCTGCACCTCGGAATCGAAGCCTTGCGTGCCGGACTCCACCCGATAAGAGGGTTCAAACGCCTTCTTATCGTTGTCCCACTGATAGCCCGATCGGGCCTCGACGGAGGGCTTTCGGCCTTCGCCATAGCAGACCAGCGTCAGAGACCGGGGGCCGTCACCGCTCGGTCGATCGGGGCGATCGCCGTCAGGCCGGCCGCGCCGATCATGGGCCTGGGCCTGCCCACAGTTTTGGGCCGGAACCTGATTGATCGTGCTGTAGCGCCCATCCGACGTCGCCACCTGCACGCACCGGCGCTGGTCGCCACTCCACCAGTAGGACCACTTCTGGTCGCGCACTGTGATGGTCTTGATGAAGGCGTAGCCCCGGGCCTGCATCTGGGTTTCGCCGGAACTCCCGCGGGCGCCCACCAGATCACTGAGGTCGGAGGGGACCTGCGCAAGCGTTGAACCGGCGGTCCCGCCAGACAGGACGATCGCTGCCAGCCAGAGCCTGACTTTCGTGCCACCGGTCATACGATCTCCTTGGGTCGAACTCAAAAGTTAGCACAGCCACCGGTGGTGAGACCTAGGCGGGCGGCTTCAGGCCGTCCATCAGGATTTCGATGAGGCGCAGCGCGCTGGCCCGCCAGCCGGGGCTGGCGTTGCCGTAGGTGAAGCCGATGAGGGCGCGGAGCAGATCCTCCGGGTCGGCGTCGGGGCGGATGTCGCCGGCCGTGGCCGCGCGGGTGACAAGGGCGGTGATCGCGCCGGTCATCGTCGCGCCGGCGGCGGCGTAGAGCTCGGAGCGGTCGGCCCCAGGGCTGGCCAGCGCCGGCGCGATCAGCTTCTTGGTGGCGATGTAGTCGACGAAAACCCCCATCCAGGCGTGCAGCGCCTTGCCCGGCGGTTGCTCGGCGAGCAGGCGCGTGGCGGCCTCACCCAGCTGCTCCACCTCGCGGCGGTAGACCGCCTCGACGACGGCGTCGCGGGTCGGGAAGTGGCGGTAGAGGGTGCCGATTCCGACGCCGGCGCGGCGCGCGATCTCCTCCAGGCTGACGTCTGGGCCCAGGTCGGCGAAGGCGGCCTTGGCGGTCTCAATCAGCCGCTCGCGATTGCGCTGCCCGTCCGCACGCGGCTTGCGGGCGGCCGGCGCCGCGCTGCCAGTTTCACCGTCCACGATCGCTGGCCCTTGATAAACGGAGGACGCCTCCGCATATAAAGCGGAGACTTCCTCCGTTTAACGACTGCGCGGCCATTTGGCAACGCGGACAAGCTTCTTCAAGGAGACTTCCCATGGCGGCACCCTATGGCGCGACCTCGACCACCAACGACGTGCTGGCGGGCGTGGACCTGAGCGGCAAGCGGATCCTGGTGACCGGCGTCTCGGCCGGCCTGGGCGTCGAGACGGCCCGCGTGCTGGCGGCGCACGGCGCGACCGTGGTGGGCGCGGCGCGGGACTTGGCCAAAGCCAAGACGGCTACCGAGGTGGTGCGGGCAGGCGCGGCGAACGGCGGCGGGCTGGAGCTGATCGAGCTCGACCTCGCGAACCTGGCCAGCGTGCGGGCCTGCGCCGACGTCCTGGTCGCGGCCGGCAAGCCGTTCGACCTGGTGATCGCCAATGCGGGCGTGATGGCCACGCCGTTCGGCAAGACCTCCGACGGCTTCGAAACCCAGTTCGGCACCAACCACCTGGGCCACTTCGTGTTCGTGAACCGGATCGCCTCGCTGATGAAGCCGGGGTCACGGCTGGTGAACCTTTCGTCCTCCGGCCACCGGTTCTCCGATGTGAACCTCGAGGATCCGAACTTCGAGACGACGGAATATACCCCCTTCGGCGCCTATGGCCGGTCCAAGACCGCCAATGTGCTGTTCGCCGTGGAGTTCGACCGGCGACACAAGCTGCGCGGCGTCCGCGCCATCGCCGTGCACCCTGGCGGCATCCAGACCGAGCTCGGTCGCCACCTGACGCCGGAGGCGATCCAGGCGCTGATCGACTCGATCACCGCGAACCAGAAGGACGGCGCGCCCGAGTTCAGTTGGAAGACCATCCCGCAAGGCGCGGCCACCTCGGTCTGGGCCGGGGTCGTCGCCGATGCGGACGCGGTGGCCGCGCACTTCTGCGAGGACTGCCACGTCGCCGAGATCACGGACGGCGCAGACGTCCGCTCGGGCGTCCGCAGCTACGCCCTCGACCCCGAACACGCCAAGGCGCTGTGGGCCAAGAGCGAAGAGATGGTCGGCGAGACCTTCTGACGGCCCGAGACCTTCCGACAACGGGGGCTCGCGCGGCGCAATCTGCGCCGCGCGAGCCAGCCGCCTACTTCGGCTTCTTGAAGCGCAGCAGGAACTGGTCGGTCTTGCCGCGGATCGAGGGGTGGAAGACCATCTTGGAGTGGTCGTCGGCGGGGTTGGCGAGGATGGCGCTCTCGCCGTCCAGCTTGAAGCCGGCGGCCGCCATGTCGGCCTTCACGCGCGCGATGTCGATGCGGTGACGGCCCTCGGTTCCCGAAAGGTCCGTACCCGGAGCATCGGCGTGGTCGAGGATGACGTAGACGCCGCCGGGCTTCAGCGCCGCATAGACCGCCTTGTTGAACGCCGGCACGTCGGCCGGGCCCATGAACTTGTCGTAGAGGTCATGGTAGTTCTGGCGGATGAATACCGCGTTCAGGCCCTTGGGCAGGTTCGGCGCATTGATCGGGGCGGTGACCACGGCGACGTTGGCGTAGGCCGGGTCGGCTGTGGTCTTGGTCAGGGCGGCCAGGGCTTCGGGGTGGGTCTTGACGATCTCGTCCGGCTCGTAGGCGTAGACCTTGCCCTTGGGACCGACCGCCTGGCTTAGCGCGCGCACGAAGCGGCCTGCGATGATGTCGGCCACCTGGTCGCCGGGCTTCAGGCCCATGAACTTGATCACCTCGGGGCCCTTCATGGCCGGATCGGTCAGGGCGTCGAGGTTGGCGGCCGGGGCCTGGGCGAGGGCGGTGGCGGGGGGCAGGGCGAAAGCCAAGGCCGCGAAGGCGGCGGCGGCAAGGAAGGTTCTGCGCGACATTTCAAGGGCTCCTGGGCTGTGGCGCCGGATGCCAGCCCCTGGGGGGCGATGTGTCAAGGACCGCGCTTGCGCTTTGGCTGCGACGACGGTGCGCTGGCTACTCAGTCCGCGCGTGCAAAATGCGCCATCTGATCGGCGTGCGCCTTGGCGAAAGCTGGACGGGCGGTGGCGCGCGCCACATAGGCGCGGCAGGCGGGGTAGTCGGCCAGGCCGTCGAACCGATCGACGAGGCGCAGCACGTCGACCATGAGGATGTCGGCGATCGAGAAGGTCCCGGCCAGCCATTCGCGGGCCGCCAGCACCGGCTCCATGTGCGCCAGCCGGGACGTCAGGAAGCCGTCGAAGAGCTTCCAGGCCGGCGTATCGCCGGTGTTGCCTGAGAACTGAAACAGCGACCAAGGCAGGCTCGCCATCTCGACGGAATTCAGCGCCGCGAACAGCCATTCCCGGGCCTCGCTGCGGCCGCGCGGATCGCCCGGCATCAACGCGTCGCTGCGTTCCGCCAGGTGCAGCAGGATCGCCCCGCTCTCGAAAATCGACAGATCGCCATCGGTAAGCCACGGCGCCCGGCCAAAGGGCTGGTGCGCGAAATGCACAGCCTTCCGATCGCGGAATGGCGTGCTCTCGACGCGATAGGGCAGGCCGGCCTCTTCCAGCGCCCAGCGAACCCGCAGGTCGCGCACATAGCCCCGCGGCATCTCGGGAACCCAATCGAAGGTGGTGAGGATCAGGTCGCCCATTGGGTGTCTCCGGCGTTGGCAGCTCACCTATGACAACTTCCAGGCGGGTCGGCGAATCGGTCGAAGCCTTGACTCACGCCCCTGGGCTCTCAGGATACCGGCCATGGGCATAACACCGGAAATTCGTGAGATCGTCGGCGAGGTGGTGGGCGAGATCGACTTCGATCCCGATGCGTTGCACGCCAAATACCTGGCCGAACGCGACAAGCGGCTGCGCGAGGACGGGGCCGGCCAGTACGTCGAGGTGAAGGCGGAGTTCTCGCACTACGTCGACGACCCCTACGTCGAGCCGGGGTTCACCCGCGAACCGGTCTTCGACGAGGTCGAGTTCGCGATCATCGGCGGCGGGTTCGGCGGCCTGTTGATGGGCGCGAGGCTGCGCGAAGCCGGCTTCAAGTCGATCCGCATGGTGGAGAACGCCGGCGACTTCGGCGGCACCTGGTACTGGAACCGCTATCCCGGCGCGATGTGCGACGTGGAAAGCTACTGCTACCTGCCGCTGCTGGAAGAGCTCGGCTACATCCCGAAGCACAAATATTCGTTCGCGCCGGAGACCCTCGAGCACAGCCGCAATATCGCGCGGCACTACCGGCTCTACGACGACGCGCTGTTGCAGACCGGCGTCACCGAGATGGCCTGGGACGAGGCCTCCCAACGCTGGACCATTTCGACGACGCGGGGCGACAGGTTCAAGGCGCAGTACGTGGCCATGGCCAACGGGCCGCTCAGCCGCCCGAAGCTCCCGGGCATCCCGGGCATCAATGAGTTCAAGCCGCATACCTTCCACACCAGCCGTTGGGACTATCGGTACACCGGCGGGGATTCCTCGGGCGGGCTCACGGGCCTGAAGGACAAGCGGGTCGGGATCATCGGCACCGGCGCGACGGCGATCCAGGCGGCGCCGCATCTGGGCGAATGGGCGAAGGAACTCTACGTCTTCCAGCGCACGCCCTCCTCGGTGGACGTGCGCAACAATGCGCCGACCGATCCTGAGTGGGCGGCATCGCTGACCCCGGGGTGGCAGGCGCGGCGGATGGCCAATTTCAACACCCTGGTGGCCGGCGGCGAGCAGGAGGAAGACCTGGTCCACGACGGCTGGACCGACATCTTCCGGATCGTCAACGGCGGGGCGGTGAAGGAGGTCGCGCGCAAGCTGGGCCGGCGGCTGTCGAGTGGCGAGCGCGGCGAGCTGATGGCGCTGGCCGACTACCGCAAGATGAACCAGGTGCGCGCGCGGGTGGACGAGATCGTCAACGACCCGGCGACGGCGGCGGCGCTGAAGCCCTGGTACCGGCAGTTCTGCAAGCGGCCGTGTTTCCACGACGAATATCTGCAGACCTACAACCGTCCCAACGTCCATCTGGTGGATACCCACGGCAAGGGCGTCGAGCGGATGACTGAGACCGGCGTGGTGGCCAATGGGCAGGAATACGAGCTCGACTGCCTGATCTTCGCGACAGGGTTCGAGGTGGGGACGTCCTACACGCGGCGCGCCGGCTACGACGTCATCGGGCGTGGCGGGGTGACGCTGTCTGAGCACTGGGGCGATGGGCTTCGCACCTTGCATGGGCTGACCACGCACGGGTTCCCGAACTGCTTCTTCCTGGGCTTCACCCAGACGGCGATCACCATCAGCGTGCCACAGGCGCTCACCGAGCAGGCGGCGCATGTGGCGCACATCGTCAGCGAGGTGCGCGACCGCGGCTTAGGTGTGGTGGAGCCGACGGCGGAGGCTGAAGAGGCCTACGTGCAGGAGGTGCGCAGCCTGGCCCGGGTGGGCGAGCGCTTCTACATGGAATGCACCCCCGGCTACTACAATTCGGAAGGCCAGGCGGGGAACCGCCGGGGCTTCTTCTCCGACATGTACGGGGCCGGCCCATTGCGGTTCTTCGAGAAACTCGAGGCCTGGCGCGCGGACGGGCGGATGGCGGGGCTCGATCTAAGCTGAAGCCTGGGTCGGCCACAGCAAAGCTGCGCCCGAAAACCGCCCTTTTCGGCCCTGACTTATGTCGTGTTGAACACTCAACGTTCGGGGGGGAAGACCGAACGGAGGGACTATGAGCCAGCGTGTTTCGAACGTGATTATCGCGGGGGCGATGATGTTGACGGTGGCGGGCCTCGGCGGCTGCGCGACCAAGAAGTTCGTCACCGAACAGGTGGGGATGGTGGACAGCCGGGTGACCGACGTGTCGACCAAGGTCAGCGATGTGTCGGCCCGCGTGTCGGATCACGACGGCAAGCTGGCCAGCCTCGACCAGACGTCGCGCGACGCGCTCCAGCGGGCGACCGCGGCGGGCAAGCTGGCCGAGGGCAAGTTCCTCTATTCCGAGGTGCTGAGCGACGACTCGATGAAGTTCGCGCCGGAAAAGGCGAACCTGTCGCCTGAGGCGACCGCGCGGCTCGACGCCTTCGTCGACAAGCTGAAGACCGACAACCGCAACGTCTATGTCGAGGTGCAGGGCCACACAGACGCGACGGGGCCCAAGGCGATCAACTACAAGCTCGGCGAAGAGCGGGCCGAGGCGGTCAGGCGCTATCTCAACGAGCACGGCGTGGCGCTGAACCGGATCTCGACGATCTCCTACGGGTCGGATCAGCCGGTGGCGTCGAACGCCAAGCGTGACGGGCGCAAGGCCAACCGGCGCGTGGTGCTGATCGTCCTCAGCTAGGCGACGGGCGGGGCCGTGACCCGAGCCACGCTGCCCACGGCTCAGGCGGCGCGGCGGCGCAACCTCGCGACCGGCGCGGTGAGCGTGGTGGCGCATGCCGTGGCGATCGCCGTGCTGGTCAGCGCCGCGCCGCATCCGCCGCCGATGCCGGAGCCTGAGCCGATGGTGGTGGCGCTTGTCACGCCGCCGCATCCGCCCGAGACCCCGGCGCCGCCGACCGACAAGCCGCCGACGCCGGAGCCGCCGCCTTCGCCACCGCCGCGCAACATCGCGCGGCCGGCGAAGCATCCGCCGCCGGATGCCCGGCCGATCCCGGCGGGCAAGGGGCCGAAGGCGAACGGCGAGGCCGAGGTCAGCGACGCGGAACTGGCGTCAGCCTCCACGGCCGGCGCCGGCGGCGGTCGGTCGTGCAACATGACCCAGTGGCTGCAGACCGCGCTGCGCAAGGACGCCCGCGTGCAGGCCACCATGGCCGAGCTGGATCGCGCGCCAGGTCCGCACAGGGGGGCGGTGCGGGTGTGGAACGGTGACTGGGTCCGCCACGGCGACCAGGAGGGCAATGGCCTGGCCGCGGTGCGTGAGGCGATCATGTGGGAGGTGGGCTTCGCGCCGCCCGCCTGCCGCAACGAGCCGGTGAAGGGGCTGGTGGCGATCTCGCTGAACGACGGGCCGGCGGCGGCGCGGCTGGTGATGGGCCAGGGCGAATGGCGCTGGGCCGACCTGTTGTTCTCGCATCCCGCGCGGCCGTAGGCGTCGCGGTAATCTCTCCTCTTATATGTTTGGGTGAAGAGGGGTGTCATGGCCGGGGATATCGATACGGATTTTCTGGTGCTGGGCCTGGGCGCGGTAGGCGCGGCCGTGGCCTATCAGCTGGAGCGCCGGGGCCGCGAGTTCATCGCGATCGAGCGTCAGCCCGCCGCCGGCCACGCGTTCGGCTCATCGCATGGCGAGACGCGGATCACCCGCGAGGCGGTCGGCGAGGGCCTCGACTACATCCCGCTGGTCAAGCGTTCGCACGCGATCTGGGCGGCGCTGCAGACACCGCAGCGGACCCTGCGCCATGAGGTGGGCGTGCTCTATCTGGCGTCTGGCCAGTCCGGCGGCGAGCGGCATGGCGCAACGGACTTCATCGGGGCCACGCGTAGGGCCGCCGAGGTTGCCGGTGTCGAGCTGGTCCGGCTGGACGCGCGGGCCCTGCGCGCCGCCTATCCTCAGTTCCAGGTCACCGACGAAACGGTGGGCTACCTGGAGCCGCGGGCCGGCTACGTGCGGCCGGAGGCTTGCATCACCGCCCAGCTCGACGCGATCGCGGGTGCGAGGGGCAAGCTGCGGTTCGGCGAGACGGTCGTGCGCATGGAGCCGGCGGGCAGCGGCGTTCGCGTCGAGACCGACCGCGGGGCGTACCGGGCGCGGCGGGTGGTTGTGGCCATGGGCGCCTGGACGCCCGGCTTCGCGGGGGCTCCCTTCAACCGCGACGTCGAGGTGCTGCGCCAGGTCCAACATTGGTTCGCGGCCGATCCGCAGGGACCCTGGGCGGCGGGCGGCGGCCCGGCCTTCCTCTGGTTCCACGGCCCGGGCGCTGACGATGTCTTCTATGGCTTCGGGACAACGCCCGGCGGCCGCGCCGGGGTGAAGGTGGCGACCGAGCAGTACGCCGTCATCGGCGCGCCGGACGATACCGACTGGACGGTCTCCGACGCCGAGAGCCAGGCGATGTTCGACACCCATGTGCGCGGACGGCTGGTGGGCGTGACGGCGGAGCGGGTGGATGCGGCCGCCTGCCTCTACACCTGGAACGGCCGGGCGGACGCGGCGGGCCACAGGGGCCGGTTCCTGATCGGGCCGCACGGCGATATCCCCGGCGTGACGGTGGTCTCGGCCTGCTCGGGGCACGGGTTCAAGCACTCGTCCGGGCTGGGCGATGCGATCGTGCGGCAGCTGCTGGGCGAGGCCCCGCTGCCCGGCTGCGATCTGTCGGTGTTTTTGCCCTAGGCGCTGGCGCGGCGGCGCTGCTGCTCGTGCACCAGGATCCGAGGGATGGTGGCTTGGGATTCGCGGAGCGCGGCCGTCATCTGGTCGGCGGGCATGGGGCGGGCGAACCAGTAGCCCTGCATCCGCTCGCAGCCGGAGCCGCGAAGGAAGATGGCCTGGGCCTCCTCCTCGACACCCTCAGCGACGATGCGGATGCCGAGGGCGCGGGCGGCGTGCAGCACCGAGGCGACCAGCTTGGCGACCTTGGGGTCCGACGCCACGTCGCAGATCAGCGAGCGGTCGAGCTTCACTGTCTGGATTGGCAGGTGCATCAGGGCGCGCAGATTGGAATAGCCGGTGCCGAAGTCGTCCAGCGCGATCCGCACGCCCTTGGCGTTCAGCCGCTCGATGTGGCGACGCGACAGGGCCATGTCCTGCAGCAGGAAGGTCTCGGTGATCTCGACCGTCAGCGCGGTGGCCGGCAGGTCGGTCTTGGCAAGGCGGCCGATCAGCTTGCGCGAGAAGGCGGGGTCGAGCAGGTCGCGGGGGCTGACGTTGAAGGACACCGCTTCGATCAGGCCCTCGGCGACCCAGGGCGCGGCGATGCTGCAGCCGGCCTCGAACACCGCCTCGTCGATGCGGCCGATCAGGCCCAGTTCCTCGGCGACCGGGACGAAGGCGCCGGGCAGGAGCAGCCCTTGATCGGGGTGGCGCCAGCGGGCCAGCACCTCGACGCCGACGATGCGGCCGTCATTGCTGTCGACCACCGGCTGGAACCAGGGCTCGATCTCCCCGGCCGGGATGGCGCGGCGCAGCTCGGCCTCCAGGGTGCGGCGGCGCTCGTTATCTTCGCGCAGCTCGGCGTCGAAGGCGCTCCAGCGGCGGCCGCCACGCATCTTGACCCGATAGAGCGCCATGTCGGCGAAGCGCTGCAGGTCGCCGGCGTCGCCCGCATCGTCCGGGAACACCGCCACGCCCACCGACGCGCCCGGCGAGACCGCCCGGCCGTAGATGATGTGCGCCTGGGTGAGCAGGGCCAGCAGGCGGTCGGCGCGGCGCGGGGTGTCCTCGGCTTCGGTGATCAGGGCGAATTCGTCGCCGCCCAGCCGGGCGACCAGCTCGTTCGGGCCGGCGTCGCAGCGCAGGCGCTCGCCGATCTCGGCCAGGAACAGGTCGCCGGCGTGGTGGCCCAGCGTGTCGTTGAGTTGTTTGAAGCGGTCGATATCGACCACGAACAGGGCCAGGCGGCGGCCCCGGGCGCGGGCGTGCTCCAGCCGCTCACAGAGCTCGGCGGTGAAGGCGCCGCGGTTGACCAGGCCGGTCAGGCTGTCGGTCTGGGCCAGGCGCAGCGTCAGCTCGCGCTCGGTCTCCAGCGCCGCCAGGCGCGCCTTAAGATCGGCAATAGTCTGGGCGCGCTCGGGCACGGTGGGGATTGAGCCTTTAACCTAGGTTGTAGGCTCCCATAGTGCCGCCGGCGGGGTGAACGGCCCGTCAAACGATGTGCTTAACGCGCGCTTTGAACGCAGGTCCTCTGCCTCTCGGCTGCGCGGGGGAGAGGAGATTACGCCGCGACCGCCTCCGTGGGGACTTCGATCTGCTTTTCCCACTTGGCGACCACGGCGGCGGCGACGGAGTTGCCGACCACGTTGGTGGCCGAGCGGCCCATGTCGAGCAGGTGGTCGACGGCCAGGATCAGCAGCAGGCCGGCTTCCGGCAGGCGGAAGAAGGAGAGGGTGGCGGCGATCACCACCAGGGAGGCTCGCGGCACCCCCGCCATGCCCTTCGAGGTGACCATCAGCAGCAGCAGCATGGTGATCTGCTGGCCGATGGAGAGGTGGACCCCATAGACCTGGGCGATGAACAGCGTCGCGAAGGTGCAGTACATCATCGAGCCGTCGAGGTTGAACGAGTAGCCCAGCGGCAGGACGAAGCTGGCGACACGCTTGGAGACGCCCCACGTCTCCAGCGCCTGCAGGGTGCCCGGGAAGGCGGCCTCGGAGGAGGCGGTGGAGAAGGCCAGCAGGGCGGGCTCGCGTATGGAGGCGATCAGCTTCAGCGCGCGAGGTCCGACGATCAGGGTGACGACCGCGATCAGCAGGGCCCAGAGCACGCTCAGCGACAGGTAGAAGCCGCCGACGAACTTGGCGTAGGTGGCGAGCACGCCGATGCCCTGGGTGGCGATGGTGGCGGCGAGCGCGGCGAAGATCGCCAGCGGCGCGGTCTTCATCACATAGCCGGTGACTTTCAGCATGATCGCCGCAACCTGCTCGACGAGGGCCAGGACGGCGGGGGCCTTGTCGTCGATGGCGGCCACGGCCGAGCCCACGAACACGGAGAAGACCACGATCTGCAGGATCTCGTTGTCGGCCATGGCCTGGATGATCGAGGCCGGCACGATGTGGGTGATGAAGGCCTTCAGCGTGAACTTTGTCATGTCCACGGTGGCGGCGGCCTTGGAGGCGTCCGGCATGGGCAGCGACAGGCCCGAGCCCGGCTGCAGGAGGTGGACCATGAACAGGCCGATGGTCAGCGAGACGATGGAGGCGCAGACGAACCAGCCCAGCGCCTTGATCCCCACGCGCCCGATCGAGGCGGAATCCTCCATGTGGGCGATGCCGGCCACCAGGGTGGAGAACACCAGGGGCGCGATGATCATCTTAATCAGCCGCAGAAACACGTCGGTGATGATCGACAGGTTCTCGGCGACCGCCTTGGCGCCGGCCGGCGTATCGTACTGGTTCACCGCCCAGCCGACGCCGATGCCCAACACCATGGCCGAGACGATGAGGATCGTGAAAACGCGGTTCATGGTGGTTCCGGAAGCGTTGAGTGGGCTGTTGGCGTGGGCGCCTTTGTCGCCGGGAAGCGCGTCTTCGTCCATCCTGTCAAACGCCGTTGGGCGGGGGTGATCTCGCCCTGCCCGGCGCTTGTGCAGCCGTGCTTAGCCATCCCGGTGGCTCGCCAAGCTGGGCTGCGGGCGGTTATAAGGGGGCGATGACAGAGACGACAGACGCAGCCGGCATCGTGGACCGGCTAGAAAACGAATACCGCAAGACGGTCGATGCCCTGCGCGGCGCCCTCAAGGAATTCCTGGCCGGCGGCCCGCCGCCCGACCCGGCGATGCGCCGGGAAGGCGCCTTCTGCTACCCGGAACTGCGGCTCAACTGGCCGGCCGGCCAACCGTTCCCGCGGATCGGCCGGGCGTTCGCGCGGATCGGCACGCCCGGGCGCTATGCGATCACGATCACCCGCCCGCACCTGTTCCGCAGCTACCTGATCGAGCAGCTGTCGCTGCTGGCCCAGGACTTCGACGTGGAGATCGAGGTCGGCCGCTCCAACCAGGAGATGCCGTTCCCCTATGTGCTGGACGGCCAGGCCGACATCGCGCTGGCCGACATCGGCTCAGCCGAGATCGCGCGGCATTTCCCGACCACGGAGCTGGCCTATATCGGCGACGAGATCGTCGACGGCTCCTGGGCGCACGACCCTGCGCGGCCGCGGCCGCTGGCGCTGTTCGACGGCCTGAGGACCG